>WHSW01000020.1 GCA_009379895.1 Solirubrobacterales bacterium | reverse complement strand
GCCACCATCGGACGTCCGCCGTCGTGCCAGCTCCGCCTCGGCCACCTCCTCGAGGAGCGCGTCGTCATCGGCCGCCAGCCGGGCGAATCGGCCGATGCGGTCCACGGAGCCCGGCCGGAGCTCCTCGAGGATCGGCAGGATCTCGCCCCGCACCCGGTTGCGCAGGAAGGCCGGCGAGGCGTTGCTCTCGTCCTCCAGCGGCGTCTCGCCGCGCGCCGCGCAATAAGCGGCCGTCTCTTCGCGCGATAGGCAGAGCAGCGGCCGCAGCAGGCGCCGCGCGCGCGGCGTGAAGTAGCGCCGGCGCCACCATTCGTCGGCGGCCCGCGCCGGGCTCTCGGTGAAGGTCGGGTAGGCGTGGACCATCTGCGAGAGGTCGGCGACCCGGCGGCCCTCGCGCACCAGCCGCGCGACCTCGGCGATGCTCTCGCCGGCGGCCGGCCCGACGATCGTCGCCCCGAGCAGCCGCCCGCGCCGGTCGCAGACGAGCTTCGAGAAGCCGCGCGCGCCGGCGGTCAGCGCCCGGTCGAGCTCGGCGTGGTCGTGGCGAAAGACGAGCGGCTCGCCGCCGAGGCGCTCGCGCGCCTCCGCCTCGCCGAGGCCGACCCGGGCGATCTCGGGCTCGGTGAACGTGACCCGCGGAATCCACTCGCGCTCGGCCCTGCGGCGGGCGCGAAACAGCGCGTTGGCGACGACGATCAGGGCGTGGTAGGCGGCGACGTGGGTGAACCGAAGCCCGCCGACGACGTCGCCGGCGGCGTAGACGTGGGGGGCGCTCGTGCGCAGGAAGCGGTCGACTCGCACGGCGCCGTCGGCCCGGACATCGACGCCCGCCCGCTCGAGGCCGAGGCCCTCGGTCTCGGCCCGGCGCCCGGCGGCGACCAGGACTCGATCGAACTCGACCCGCGCATGGCCGAGCGCGAGCGCGCCCGGCCCGTCGCCGCCCGCCTCGACGCGCTCGACCGCCGCGCCCAGGCGAAGCTCGACCCGCTCGGCCCGCAGCACCTCGGCGAGCAGCGCCGAGGCCTCGTGGTCCTCGTCGGCGAGCGGCCGCGGCAGCCGCTCGACGATCGCCACCTCGCTGCCCAGGCGCGCGAACGCCTGCCCGAGCTCGACCCCGGTCGAGCCGGCGCCGATCACGGCGAGGCGGCGGGGCAGCTCGCTCAGCTCCCAGACGGTCTCGTTGGTCAGCGGCCGGGCATCGGCGAGCCCCGGAACAGGGGGTAGAACGGGGCGCGAGCCGGTCGCGATCAGCGCCGCGCGAAACCGCAGCGTCCGCCCGCCGGCCGCGATCGCGGCCGGGCCGACGAACTCCCCGCGGGCGCCGATCAGCTCGATCCCCTGAGCCGCGAGGCGCTCGGGGAGATCGGGCTCCCCGGCGGCGCGGATCACCGCGCGCACGCGGTCCATCACCGCGCTGAAGTCGACGGCGGGCTCGACCGGCTCGAGCCCGAGCTGGTCGGCCGACCGCATCCGCTGCGCGAGCCCGGCCGTGGCGAGCAGCGCCTTCGAGGGCACGCATCCGACGCACAGGCAGTCCCCGCCGGGCCGCTCGGCCTCGATCAGCGCCACCCGGGCGCCGAGGCCGGCGGCCGTCCGGGCGGCGATCAGGCCGGCGGTGCCGCCGCCGAGCACGACGAGGTCGTGGATTCGCGCCATCGCCGCCTGACGGTACCGGCGGTTGACGCGTGCGGACCCGCTGCCCCCTCGCATGAGAGGGTGTCGGTCCCGCCGTTCGAATCGCCCCCGCAGCAGATGCCACCGGTCGCCGAGCCCAAGCGCTCCCAGACGCCTCGCCCCGCGCCGTCGGCGCCGCCCGCCTGGGTGCGCTCGTTCGCGGACGGATCGATGCGGATGCGCGAGCTGCTGGGCGGCAAGGGCGCGAACATCGCCGAGATGACGAGGGTCCTGGGCGCGGACCGCGTCCCGGCCGGCTTCACGATCACGACCGAGGCGTGCGTGGCCTACATGGCGGCCGGCCGCGAGCTCCCCGAGGGCCTGGACGAGCAGGTGGCCGAGGCGCTCGCGCGGCTCGAGGAGCAGGCCGGCAAGCGGCTCGGAGACCCGCGGGACCCGCTGCTCGTCTCGGTGCGCTCGGGGGCGCGCGAGTCGATGCCCGGGATGATGGACACGGTCCTCAACCTCGGCCTCAACGACGAGTCCGTGCTGGGCCTCGCGCGCGCGACCGGCAACGAGCGCTTCGCCTGGGACTCCTACCGCCGCCTCGTGCAGATGTTCGGCAACGTCTGTCGCGGGATCGCCGGCGAGCGCTACGAGGAGCTGATCAAGCGGCGCAAGCGGGCGGCGGGCGTGCAGCTCGACACCGAGCTCACGGTCGACGATCTGAGGGCGCTGACCGATGAGTTCGGGCGGCTGTTGGCGGACGAGACCACCGAGCCGTTCCCGTCGCGTCCCGACGAGCAGCTGCGCGAGGCGATCCGGGCGGTGTTCGACTCGTGGATGGGCGAGCGCGCGGTGCGCTACCGAGAGATCAACGGCATCCCCGACGAGTGGGGAACCGCGGTCAACGTGCAGCGGATGGTGTTCGGCAACCGGGGCGAGACCTCTTGCTCGGGGGTCGCCTTCTCGCGCGACGAGATCACCGGCGGCCCGACCCCCTCCGGTGACTTCCTGGTCAACGCGCAGGGCGAGGACGTGGTCTCGGGGGTGCGCACGCCCCGCGACCTGCACGAGATGCGGAGGGTGATGCCCGCCGCCTACGAGGAGCTGATCGGGATCCTCGGCGAGCTCGAGCGCCACTACGAGGACATGCAGGACACGGAGTTCACCGTCGAGGAGGGGCGCCTCTACATGCTGCAGACGCGCAACGCAAAGCGCCCCGCGCAGGCCGCCGTGAGGTTCGCGGTCGACGCCGTGCACGAGGGGCTGCTCGACCGCGCGCGGGCGATCGCCACGATCGACGCCGACCGCCTCGACGCGCTGCTGCACCCGACCTTCGCCCGCGACGCCGAGTTCGAGGTGCTGGCCGAGGGCGTCCCGGCCTCGCCCGGCGCCGCCAAGGGCGCGATCGTGTTCACCGCCGACGACGCGGTCGCGGCGGCCGAGCGGGGCCGCATGGTGATCCTGGTCCGTCCCTTCACCGAGGCCGACGACGTGGCGGGCTTTCACTCGGCCGCCGGGATCCTGACCGCGGAGGGCGGCAAGGCAAGCCACGCGGCGCTGGTGGCGCGGGGGATGGGCAAGCCCTGCGTGGCCGGCGCGGGAGCGCTCGAGATCGATCCGCACGCCAAGCGCCTGCGCGTCGACGGCACCGAGCTCGGCGAGGGCGAGACGATCGCGATCGACGGCAGCGCCGGAGTGGTCACCGCCGACGACGTGCCGCTCACCGAGCCCCGCTTCAGCGAGGAGTTCGAGGCGGTGCTGCGCTGGGCCGACGACCTGCGCACCCTCGGCGTGCGCACCAACGCCGACACGCCCGACGACGCGCGCAAGGCGCGCCGATTCGGCGCCGAGGGGATCGGCCTCTGTCGCACCGAGCACATGTTCGTGGCCGCCGACCGCCAGCCGAAGATGCGCGCGATGATCATGGCCGGGTCCGAGGCCCAGCGGCGCGCGGCGCTCGCCGAGCTGTTGCCGCTCCAGCAGCGCGACTTCGAGGGGCTGTTCGAGGAGATGCGCGGCCTGCCGGTCACGATCAGGCTCCTCGACCCGCCGCTGCACGAGTTCATGCCGCAGGCCGAGGAGGTGGCGTCGGAGCTCGAGCGCGCCCGGATCGAGAAGACGCCCGACCTCGCCGAGCTCGAGCACACGCTGGAGCGGGTCCATGCGCTCTCGGAGGCCAACCCGATGCTCGGCACGCGCGGGGTGCGGCTCGGCATCCTGCATCCGGAGATCTACGAGATGCAGGCGCGCGCGATCGTGCGCGCGGCGCTGGCGACGAGCGAGGCGCCGCGGCTCGAGATCATGATCCCGCTGGTCGCCTACGAGCAGGAGCTCGAGCTGATGCGCGACCTGGTCGAGCGCGTGGCCGGGGAGGAGGGCGGCGCGGGGCTCGAGCTTCAGATCGGCACGATGATCGAGCTGCCGCGGGCCTGCTTCGTCGCCGACCGGATCGCCCGCCAGTCCGACTTCTTCTCGTTCGGCACCAACGACCTCACCCAGACCGCGCTCGGCTTCTCGCGCGACGACGTCGAGGGCAGCTTCCTCGCCCGCTACCTCGAGCGCAGGATCGTCGACCGCAGCCCGTTCGAGACGATCGATCGCCCGGGCGTCGGCTGGCTCGTGCGCCTGGCCGCCTGGACCGGCCGCGAGGCCAAGCCGGAGCTGAAGCTCGGGATCTGCGGCGAGCACGGCGGCGACCCCGACTCGATCGCCTTCTTTCAGATCGCCGGGCTCGACTACATCAGCTGCTCGCCCTACCGCGTGCCGATCGCGCGCGTCGCCGCCGCCCAGGCGGCGATCGGCGAGCGCGAGGGATAGCGGCCGGGCCAGCCCTCCCACCCGGGGGTGAGGCGAGAAACGTCACCATCGGTGACGAAAGTCGGCCCACCCCCGGACGGCGGCGCGATGCGTCGCCCGCGCGACCGGCTCAGCCGGCCTCCGGCCGAGGGTGCAGGGCGCCCCGTAGGCGAGCGCGAGCGCGGCTCCGCCCGCCGCGAGGCCGACCCCGACCAGCACCCCCAGGCGCCAGCTGTCGGCCTCGGCCAGCGCCCCGGTCACCGCCGCGCCGAGCGCCGACCCGGCGACCAGGGCGGTGAGCAGCCAGGTGAACGACTCGGCGCCCGCGCCGCGCGGGGCACGCGCGCCGACGAGCTGGTTGCGGCTGGCGATCAAGGGCGCGATCGGCAATCCGGCGAGCACCGCCAACGCCGCCATCGCGAGCGGCGACGACGCCGCGACCAGCGGCAGGCAGGCGAGCGGGAAGAGCAGGGCGATCGCGAGGTAGGTCTCGACCAGCCCGCTGCGCAGGTGGCGGGCTCCGAAGACCAGGCCGCCGACCCCGCTCGCGCCCGACCAGACCGCGAGCAGGATCCCGGCGAGCGCGGGGGAGCCGTGGCCGTCGCTGAACGCCGGCAGCGCCACCTCGACGGCGCCCAGGCAGAACCCGACCGGCAGCGTGGTCAGCGCGACGACCAGGATCGCGGGTTGGCCCAGGGGGCCGAGGATTCCCCGGTGCGCCTCGGCGCGCTCGCGGGGCGCCCGCGCGCCGGGCAGGCGATCGAGGAACGCCGTCGTGCCGACGAGCACCAGCGCCGCGGACACCCCGAGCGCCGCCTGGGGCCCGACGAGCGCGACCAGCACGGCGGTCAGCAGCGGCCCCGTCACGAAGGCGAACTCGACCACCACCGAATCGAACGCGTAGGCGGTGCGCAGCATCCCCGGGTCGCGAATCAGGTCCGGCCAGCGCGAACGCAGCACCGCGCCGGAGGGTGGGAACGCGGCCCCGGCGCTGAAGGCGGCGGCGGCGAGCGCCGCGCCCGGGGCGCCCGCGCTTCCCAGGGCCCAGAGCGCCAGCAGCGACCCGGCGTGGCCGAAGGCGAGCGGGATCAGCATCCGCGCGCCGCGCCGGTCGACCAACCGGGCGGCGAGCGGCGCCATCACCGCGGTGCCGAGCGCGAGCGCGCCGGTGGCGAGGCCCGCGATCGCGAACGAACCGGTGACCTCGCGCACGTAGAGGACCACCGCCAGCCCGTTGATCCCGATCGGCAGCCGGGCGACCGTGGTCGCCGCGAGCAGGACCGCCACATGCGGGAGTCGCAGCAGTTGCGCGTAGAGGCCCATGCCTCGAGGATGGCAGGCCGTGCGCGACCGATCGCGCGGACGCATTTCGCGCCAGGAGATCCGGGAGGGGGCGACCGCCCCAACGTGCGCCGGCTCAGCGATCTCGAGCCGCTGCCAGCGCCCCCTCGAGGTCGCTCCACAGGTCCTCGACGTGCTCGCAGCCGACCGAGAGGCGGATCAGGTTCGCGGGCACGTGGGGTTGCTCCTCGACGTAGCGGCCGCGACGCTCCATGAGCGTCTCGACTCCGCCGAGGCTGGTGGCGTTGGCGATCAGCCGGGCGCCGCGACAGACGGCGTCCGCGGCCTCGGCGCCGGCGCCGATCTCGAAGGAGAGCATGGAGCCGAACCCGCTCATCTGCCGGGCGGCGAGCTCATGCCCGGGGTGGTCGGCGAGCCCGGGGTAGCGGACGCGCGAGACCGCGGCGTGGTTCGACAGCCTGGCGGCGAGCTCGGCCGCGTTCGCCTGGCAGCGCTCCATTCGCACCGACAGCGTGCGGATCCCTCGCAGGCCCAGGAACGATTCGAACGGGCCGGGAACGGCGCCGGTCATCGTCCGCTGCCCCACCAGCGCCTCGCGGTCGGCCTCCTCGCGGGTCGCGACGACGCCGAGCAGCACGTCCGCGTGCCCCGCGAGGGACTTGGTCGCCGAGTGCATCGCGAGGTCGGCGCCCAGGTCGAGCGACCGTTGCAGCAACGGGCTCGCAAGGGTCGCGTCGACGGCGATCCGGGCGCCGCGCTCGTGCGCGGCGGCGGCGAGCGCCGCCAGGTCGGTGATCCCGAGCAGCGGGTTGTTGGGGGTCTCGGTCCACACCAGCTCGGCGCCGTCCATCGCCGCGATCGTCGCGCGGGTGTCGGTCTGGTCGACGAATAAGACGTCCAGGAGTCCGCGCTCGTGGCGGGTCGCCAGCAGCTCGCGCACGCCGAGGTAGGCGACCGTCGGGGCGAGCACCCGGGCGCCGACGGCGAGCCCGTCGAAGACCGCGGCCGCCGCCGCCATCCCGGAGGAGAAGGCGACCGCGTGACCACCCTCCAGGGCGCCCACCGCCCGTTCGAACGGCTCGATCGACGGCGACGCCTTGCGCATGTACTCATACGTTCCGCCCTGGCGATAGGTCGTCGCCAGGTGCACCTCCGGGTTGACCGGATCGCCGACCGACCGGCCGCGGCCGGCTTCGACGCACACGGTCTCGGGACGCGCGGGCTTCGGCATGGGCTCCTCTCGTCGCTGGGCCGGCGAGCTTAGCCTCGACGGGCGCGGCGGAGCGGCGGCGGCCCAGCCGATCGGCGCGGCCGATCGCCGGCCCGGGCGATCGAGGATGCTTGTCGTCGTGAGGCACACGCTGTATCTGCTGCGCCACGCGAAGTCGAGCTGGGACGACCCCGAGCTCAGCGATCGCGCTCGCCCGCTCGCCAAGCGGGGGCGCAGGGCGGTGGCGCTGCTTGGCGAGCACCTGCGCGAGACCGCGGTCGCGCCCGACCTCGTGCTCTGCTCGTCGGCGGTCCGCGCGGTCGAGACGCTGGAGGGCGTGCGCGACGGCCTTCCCCCCGGCGTCGCGGTCGAGATCGAGGACGACCTCTACTCGGCCGACGCCGCCGCGCTCCTCGAACGCCTGCGAGCCCTGCGCGAGGCGGTCGGCTCGGTGATGCTCGTCGGCCACAACCCCGAGCTCGAGGAGCTGGCCGGCGAGCTCGCGGGCGGCGGCGACCCCGACGCCCGCGCGCGGGTGGCGGCCAAGTATCCGACCGGCGGCCTGGCGACGCTCGCCTTCGAGGGGACCTGGCGGCGGCTCGACCGACACGACGCCACCCTCGAGGCCTTCGCGGTGCCGAGGGAGCTGGGGCGGTGACGTCCACCTCCGTCGACGACCGCCCGAATCCAGGGGCGCCGGGCGACGACGTGATCGGTGCCGCCCACGAGCGCGCGCGATCGCGGGGCTGATCGACCGCGTGCATGCGCGGCTCGAGGCGACCGCGCGCGCCGTCGCGTCGGACTGGGGCCTTCGCGTGGGCAAACCGTTCGCCGCCGCGCGCCACTCCTACGTCGCTCCCGCGGGCGAGGACGCGGTCCTCAAGCTCACCGACCCCTCCGACGACGAGGCAGACGAGGAGCCGGATGCGCTCGCGCTCTGGCGCGGGGACGCGGCCGTCCGCCTGATCCGCGGCGACCGCACGCGCCGCGCGATCCTGATCGAGCGCGCGCGGCCCGGCGCCGACATCGCCGTGCTGCCCGAGGAGCGGGCGACCGCCGTGGCAGTCGCCGTCGCCCTGCGGCTGTGGCGACCGGCAGGGGCGCCGTTTCGGTGGATCGGCGATCACGTGCCCCGCTGGCTCGATCAGGCGGAAGGATCCGCCGGAGCGGCGGGCGAGCTGATCCCGCTCGCGCGCGACCTGTCGCGGTCCCTCGGCCGCTCGACGCTCGTCCACGGCGACCTCCACCACCACAACATCCTCGACGCCGGCGGGCGCTATCTCGCAATCGATCCCAAGCCGATGCTGGGCGAGCCCGAGTTCGACGTCCCGCCGTTGCTGTGGAACCCGATCTCGCACGAGATGACGCTCGAGGTGACGGAGCGCCGGCTTGCCGCCTTTGCCGCCGCCGGCCTCGATGAGGAGCGGATGCGCGGGTGGAGCGTGATCCGCGGCGCGTACCTGGGAGCCGATCTGCGATTCGATGAGCACGACGTCGAGGTCCTCCGCGCGCTCGTCCGAGGCCGGCGATGAGTCCTGGCGGTACAAACGCCCAACCGTGGTATTACTTGCTATCCTTACCGCATGCGGGTGACGCAAAAGGGACAGGTGACGATCCCGCTCGAGGTGCGCCGCGCGCTCGGCATTCACCCGGGCACCGAGGTTGATTTCCGCCTCGACGGCAAGGGGGCACGACTGGTGGTGGACGTCGAGCTGGCCGCCGCCGAGGTTGCGCGCATGCGCGGCGCCGGCGACGTCGAGCTGACGACCGACGAGATCCTCGCGCTGACTCGCCGGTGAGCGCGGGAGGGGGGACGGTCGTTGATTCGAGCGTCCTCCTCGATGTCTTCACCGAGGATCCGCGGTGGCTCGACTGGTCGCGCGCGAGCCTGATCGACGCCACTTCGATCGGCGCCCTGGTCGTGAACGCGGTGGTCATCGCCGAAGTCGCGCCGCGGTTCTCACGCATCGAGGCGCTTCGCACCGCGCTTCCGTCGATGCTCCTGGTCGAGGAGATTCCGGTCGCGGCCGCGTTTCTCGCCGGGCACGCCCACGCGAGTTACCGCCGAGCCGGTGGCGCGCGGGAGGCGATCCTGCCCGACTTCCTGATCGGGGCTCACGCGGCGATCACCGATCGCCCGCTCCTGACGCGTGACCCGCGTCGCGTCGCGGCGCACATCCCGGGCGCCCGACTGATCTGTCCGGAGTGACGAGGCTCGCGATATCGCGTGGGAAGACCGCGCGTCACTCGTCAAACAGGCGCCGCTCTTGGGGCACCTGGGTCTGGCTAGATCGGCGTGAGGTCACCGGCCAGCATCGCCTCCGTCGAATCGACGGAAGGAGAACGATGCAACAGCTGCACTACGCTTTCCTGAGCCGACCCGCGCGCACTCTCAGGTGCTCGCGCAGCTCCTCGCCGTAGCGCATCTCGGCGCGCCCCTGGAGGACGTAGACGCCGGCTCATGGTGGTCGTGTAGGCGCGCGCGCACGCTGCCGCCGGGCGGGATCTCCAGCCGGTGCACCCACAGCCCGCGCGCCGGCGGTCTGTGCGGAGATCCCTCCCAGTCGTCGGAGCCTTGAGCTCCCGAGTACATGCCGTAGCCGCCGACGATGGCGCAGGTCAGATCGGATCTTGGAGCCTCCTTTGGGAACGCCGTTATGATACGATGTTACGAAATGCGAGCGTTGATCGGAGGTAGGTCGATGGCACCGCCGCAACCCGAGATCGTGATCACCGAGCAGGAGATCCTCGCCGACCTGCGCTACCCCTCAGAGGCTGGGCCGGCGTCCGTACAGGCGGGACAGGAGGGACCAGAGGAGGACGGGGCCGTCAGTGCGACCGTGCGCTGGTCGGACATCGACGCCAACGGCCATATGCACAACACCGTCTACAGCGGGCTTGCCACGGACGCGCGGCTGACGTTTTTCGCCGAACGGGGTCTTACCCTCCAGCGCCTGCTCGACCTCAGCATCGGCCCGGTCATCCTCGCTGAGCGTCTGACCTACCGGAGCGAGTCGCGGCTCGGGGACGAGCTCATGGTCGGGTTCGCGCTCGCGGCCCTCTCCCGGGACGCGAGCCGTGGCAGGGTGGAGAGCCGGATCGCCAAGCGCGGCGGGCAAACCGCGGCGGTCGTCGCCGTGGAGGCCGGCTGGCTCTCGCTGGCGGACCGCACGCTCGTGGCGCCGCCCGAGGAGGTCGCCAAGATCCTGTGGAGCGCCCCGCGGACCTCGGGGTTCGAGGTCCTCGACAGCGCCCAGCAGCGATGAGCGGTTCGAGTCCACGAGGCCGGCTCACGACCGTAAGCCCGACGGCCGTCGCCTCAGGCCGCCGCTGGTGGTCGCGCCGCCGCGTGCCCCTCGATCACGGCGGTGAGCACCGTGCGCCACGTCTCGTCGCCGTCCGTGATCACGCCTGCGTTCTCGAACTCGGCCAGGCCGTGGCCGATTGCGCGCCATTGAATCGCGAGCGCCTCGAGGTCGGCCGCGTCGATGAGACCGGCCTCGGCACAGCGTGCGAACGCCTCGCGGAGCTCGGCGGTTGCGGCACGTGCGGCGGCAAGTCCCTCAGGCGAGCGCGAGCCCGCCCGGGGGCCGACAAAGCGCATCAGCGCGGCGTAGCGGTCGGGGCGCTCGGTCGCCCAGTTGCGGTAGGCGTGGCGGAGCTCGAGCAGGTCGGCACGCGGGTCGTCGGTCTTCGGGATCGCGCGCATCAGCTCGAGAAGGCGGGCGAACATCTCCTCGTGGAGCGCCTCCTCGAGCCCCCGCTTGGAGCCGAACAGGGCGTAGACGGCGCGGGTCGTCGTTTCCGCCTCCCGCGCAACACGGCGCACACTGACCGCGTCCCAGCCCTCGCGGGCCGAGAGGGCGGCGGCGGCGAGCAGCAGGCGTTCGCGCGTTGGCTCGCCGTGTTCGCGCGGGCGTCCCATCCGCCGCCAAGTATCGCATCTCCGTTACGTTACGTCGTACCGTAACGGCATGAACCGCAGAACGGCGGGCGGGGGACGACCATGACCGCGATCGAGGCAAGAATCCACCGCAGCCCCTTTCCCGCGCCCGTTGCCCCCGTCTCGCCGGTCGTGGCGCTGCTGAGGGACGCTGCCGCCGACCCTGAGTCCCTCGCCATCGTCGACGGCGCCAGCGGCGTGGCGCCCTCACGCCGTCGTGTGGCCGAGTGGTCCGCGGCGATCGCGGCTGGCCTCGCGGAGCGGGGAGTCGAGCGCGGGGAGCCCGTGGCGCTGGCGATGCCCAACCTGCCGGGATGGCCGGTGATCGCGCTCGGGATCTGGCGTGCGGGCGCGGCTGTCTGCGCGCTGAGCCCGTTCTGGGGAGCCGAGGAGACGGCTCGGCTGCTTGCGCTGGTCTCGCCGCGGATCGCGATCGCCAGCCCCGAGGTCGCCGAAGTGATGCGCGACGCCGCCGCGATCGCGGGCCTTGGGACCGAGGTCGCCGTCGCCGAGGAGGCGCCCGGGGACGCGCCCGTGCCGGACCTCGCGGCCGACGACGGCGACGCCCCGACCGCTCCGCGGCTCGCGCCCGACGACCTCGCAGCGATCGTGTTCTCGAGCGGGACGAGCGGGCCGTTCAAGGGCGTTCGCCTCACGGTCCGAAACCTCGCCGCCTCAGCGGCGCAGGTCGCGACCAGCTTCGCGCTCGACGGCGGCTACGACGGCGACTCGGTGGCGCTCGCCGGGGCGCCGTTCTTCGCGTCGATGGGCCTCGGGGCGGCGCTATGCGCTCCGCTGAGCGTCGGCGCGCCGATCGTCACCGTCCCGGTGCCGCAGACCGAGGCGCTCCTCGCCGCCGCGGCCGCCCATCGCGCCACCCACGCGGTCGTGCCGCTCACCGTCCTGGAGGAGGTCGCGTCGGCGGCCGCCGCTCCCGCGCACGACCTTTCGAGCCTTCGCCTGCTGGCGACCGGCGGCGCACACGTCCCGCCGGCGGTGGAGCTGGTTGCAAGCGAGCGCGTGGGCTGCCCGGCGCGCGACGGGTACGGGATGACCGAGGCGACCTCGATGATCAGCGGGCCGCTCGGTCGCCCGAACGACCCGGACACGGTCGGCTGGCTCGCGGCCGGCACCCAGGCGCGGATCGTCGATCAGGAGAGCGGGCGCGACGTCGAGGCGGGCACGGCCGGCGAGGTCTGGATCCGCGGTCCACAGGTGATGGAGGGCTACCATGGCGACGTCCAGGCGACCGCCGCGACGCTCACGGCCGACGGGTGGCTGCGCACCGGCGACCTCGGACGAATGCTCGAAGACGGCCAACTCGTCCTCGTCGATCGGCTCAAGGAGCTGATCAAGGTTCGCGGCGCGCAGGTCGCCCCGGCGGAGGTCGAACTCGTCCTGCGCGAGCACCCCGCCGTTCGCGACGCAGCGGTAGTGGGCCGGCCGGACCCGGCGCGCGGCGAGGTGCCGGTTGCCCACGTGGTGCCGGCGGGCAACGCGTCCCCGAAGGAGCTGGCCGAGTACGTCGCGAGCCGGCTCGCGAGGCACAAGCGCCTCCACGACGTCCGGATTGTCGAGAGCCTCCCGCGAGCGCCGAGCGGCAAGCTCCTGCGCTACCTGATCCGCGATCGCGAGCGCGACGCTGCGAGGCGAGCGTCTGGTGCTGCGCAGCGCACCTGAGCGCGCCGCCGGTGGGCCTACCGGTCGCCACGAAGCCTCGGTCGCGTCGACGAGGCCTACGTCGACGCGGTCGCGGTGATGTGGCAAGCGGTCGGTTATGGGCGCGCGGAAGTTGTCAGGCTCGCATGGTGGACAGCACGTGCTCGCGGAACGCCTGTGCGGCGGGCGTGGGGTGCTCGCCTGCGCGCCACACCAGGGAGAAGGGCAAGGCCCGCCGCGGGCTCAGCGGGCGGATCGCCAGGCGGTCGCCGTGCGACGCCACGACCGAGCGCGGCATGACCGTTACGCCGAGCCCGCGCGCGGTGAGCTCGCGCACGGTCTCCAGCTCGTTGACCTCGGCGACGATGCGACCGCCCGGCACCAGCCCGAGGAGCGCATCGCGCAGCGCCGACCCGGCGCCGGAGGTCACCAACGCCTCGCCGGCCAGGCGCTCGGCGCGCACGCGCTTGGCGCGAGCGAGCGGATGGTCCAGGGGCGCGATGACGACCAGCTCCTCGTCGCGCAGCCGCACGCCCTCGAGTCCGTCGAGGCCCTCGGGGTCGACGAGCGCCATCACGAGGTCCAGGCCGCCCTCGCGGAGCTGCCCGAGCAGCGTAAATGCGACGTCCTCGCGCACGGTGACGGCCACCCCCGGGTGGGCGCGGGTGAAGTCGGCGATCAGCGCGGCGGGGTGCACGCGACCGACCGGAGGGACACCGCCGAGGCGCAGCGTGCCCCGGACCAGCCCCCGGAACGCGTCCAGATCCGCGCGCGCGCCGTCCACCTCGGCTAGTGCGCGCCGCGCCCGCGCCAGGACAAGTTCGCCCGCCTCGGTCACCTCGACTCGACGGGTGGTGCGGCGCAGCAGCTCGACGCCCAGCTCGCGCTCGAGCCGGGACACCTGCTGCGAGAGCGCCGACTGCGCGATGTGGAGGTCGAGCGCGGCCCGAGTGAACGAGCGATGACGAGCGACGGCGTCCAGGTAGCGAAGCTGGCGAAGCTCCATGCGGCCAATTTATCGCGTCAGCTTCTGAGTGTTAACAGCCATTCGCATTGCGCGATGGGTAATTCCGTGGCACGGTAACGCCGTGACCACTCCGCCCACCTCTCCGCGCCTTGACGGCGTGCTCCTGCGCCCGGCGCGCGCCGGCGACGACGCCGACCTCATCCGCCTGGCGGCGCTCGAGGGCGCGCCGCCGCTGGCGGGCCCTGCGCTCGTCGCCGAGGAGAACGGCGCGATCGTCGCGGCGCTGTGCTTGTCGAGCGGGCGCGCCGCCGCGGACCCGTTCGCTCCGTCGCTGCACCTCGTCGACCTGCTGCGCCACCACGCGGCCCGCCGGCAGGCGCCTCCCTTCGTCGCGCGCGGCCGCCGGCTGCTGCCCCGTCTCGCGCTCAGGGCGGACTTGGGTTTCTTCGGCGCTAAGCGGTCGTGGTGACGGCCGCGGTCAGGCTGCTCGCCCCCGACGAGGCCGGCGACGAGGTCCTCGTCGACGACCTCGTCCGCGTCATCAATGGCGCATACGCAGTCGGTGAGGCCGGACTGTGGCTTGAGGGTACGACGCGAACCGCGTCGGGCGAGATCGCCGAGGCGGTCCGCAGCGGCGGAATCCTCGCGGCCACGCTCGAAGGTCGAATCGTCGGCTGCGCGTACGTGTGGCCGCTCGACGCTCGCACGGCGGATCTGGGCCTAGTGTCGGTGGAGCCGGCGCGGTGGGGAAACGGCGTCGGCCGCCAGCTCGTGCGCTCGGCGGAGGCGCTCATGCGTTCGCGCGGGGTGACGATCATGCAGCTCGAGCTGCTGGTGCCGAAAGGGTGGGACCACCCGGAGAAGGATCGCCTCCGGGCCTGGTACACGCGGCTCGGCTACCGGGTCGTGCGGACGGCGCCCTTCGAGCAGGTGGCCGCGCACCTCGCATCCCGGCTCGCCACGCCGTGCGCGTTTCTCGTCTTCCGCAAGCCCTTGGCCGAGGTGCCGGGCCCCGCCGCACCCTAGTTTCGTCCGCCGATGCGCGCAGCTCCTTCGCACGCGAAGGCAGGCATCTTGGACCAGACGTCGTTCGCGATTGCTCCGAGGGCTGGATCGATGTGCGGCTCGTCCTGGTCCTCATCGAGCGTGCATGTCCGCGGGACCACGCGGTCGCGGGCGGGAGCCCATCGCGCATATCAAGGACCAATCAGGCCACGAAACCGCTTCGGAGCTGACGCACCCAGGTCTAGATCGGTGACACGCCGCCGGCCAACATCGCCTCGGTCGAACTCGACGGAAGGAGAACTGTGGAACCGATCTACGCGCACGCTCACCTCGGCGCCCTCAACCTCGCCGACCGCATCCGCCATCGCCTGGCCTCCGAGCGGGGCCAGGGCACGGTCGAGTACGTAGGCCTGATCCTGCTCGTCAGCCTGCTGATGGTCGGGATGGTCGCCGCGATGAAGGGATTCAACGGCTCGCAGGGAACCGAGCTCGCCGAGCTGATCGTCGACAAGGTCAAGTCGGCCGTGAACGCGATCAAGTTCAACTGACGGGTCCTCGGAACCGCGGCGGTTCCGCGGGTGGCCGGCCGGTTCCGCGGAACCGAGCCGGCCCCGCGGATCGTTCGACGGACAGCACCTCGACCCGGCGTAGCCCGCCAGCTCGGCGTCGGGGGGCGCACCTGCTCGCTTACCCGCGAGGTAATGGTGTTGTGCCCGGGGCCGCACTAAGGTCCGCGCGATGAGTCCGACGGCCACGGTGACCCGGGTCGGGGAGCTGCTTCGCGAGTGGAGGAGCCGCCGCCGGAGGAGCCAGCTCGATCTCGCCACGGAGGCGGGCGTCTCGGCCAGGCACCTCAGCTTCCTAGAGACCGGGCGCTCCCAGCCGAGCCGCGAGATGCTGCTCACCCTCGCCGAGCATCTCGAGGTGCCGCTGCGAGAGCAGAACGCGCTGCTGCTCGCCGCCGGCTACGCCCCGCTGTTCACCGAGACCCCGCTCGACAACGATGAGATGCGCCCGGTTCGCCGAGCACTGAAGGCGATCCTCACCGGTCACGAGCCCTATCCGGCGATCATCGTCGACCGCCAGTGGGAGATGGTCGCCGCCAACCAGCCTGCCCAGGCGCTGCTGCGCGACGGGGTCTCCGAGGAACTCCTGGCTCCGCCCGCCAACGCTCTGCGGATAACGCTTCACCCAAAGGGACTCGCGCCGCACATCCTCAACTTCGGCGAGTGGAGCGCCCATCTGATCACCCGACTGCATCGGCAGGCACTGCTCTCCCAGGATCCGGCCCTGGTCGCGCTAGAGGCGGAGCTGCTCAGCTATCCGGGCGTCGAGCCCAGTCACGGCGTGGCCGAGCCCGCCGACATGCTGTTCGTCCCGCTGGAATTCCGCAGGTCATCTGATGGGGCCGAGCTGTCGATGCTCAGCACGCTCGCCACCTTCGGCACCGCGCTCGACATCACCCTGGAGGAGCTCTCGATCGAGTCGTTCTTCCCGGCCAACGAGGCGACCGAGGACTACCTACGGGGTAATTGATCGGCGGTGCGGTCCCTGCCAGGGTCGTGATCGCAACCGATCACGAGCAAGGGAGCAGACGATGACCGAGCAGACCGTCACCGCACGGCAGGCGTTCACGGCAGAGACCTTTGCGGCCTTCTGGGCGAAGCCCGACCTGACCAACGCGGCGGCCGCCGAGCCGATCGCCGAGGATGTCGTTGGCTATTGGCCCGGCGAGGAGGAGCCCGTGCGCGGACGGAGATCCTATGTAGATGCTCTCAAGACGCTGCTCGAGCGCGTCCCGGATCTCACTCTCAGCGTCGCCGAAACCGCCGACAACGGCGAGGACCTGTTCATCCGCTGGATCGCCCACGCGACGGGCGCGGGCGGCAATAGAGTCGAGCACACCGGAGTCGACCGGATCAAGGTCCGCGACGGGAAAGTGGTCGAGAACCGGATCTTCTTCGACCGGTCCGAGTTCGAGCGCAAGCTCGGAAGGTCGCTGTCGCTGTGATTGGGCTCGATCTGAGTGAACTGCGGGTTGAGATCAGCGAGGAGGAGATCCTCGCCGATCTCCTCTACCCCACCCCCCCGGTGCCCGCTAGCCAGCGCTCGCACCCCTGGGCGTCGTCGCGCAGCTCGCCGCCATCGCAGACGTCGCTCCCGGGGGCCGCCGTTGAGGAGGTCGAAGCCGTCGCCGCCGGAGAGCTCGTCATCGCCGGTCTGCCCGTGGCACAGCCCGAGGCCTGGTGCATCGCCTCCCACGCGAGGTGGTCGCGAGGTCCGGATCCCCGATCGGGAGGAGCGAGCCGATGAGTCCAGCCCGAGGGCGCCGGCGCGCTCGACTACTACGGCAGTCGAGCCGAGGCCCTCGAGTCCGCGGAGCTGTCGCTCTAGACGCATCCAGACCGGGGTGCCCGGATTGGTGAGGGATCCGCAACCGGGCCCACTCGCGGCTGGAGCCAGCCGGCGCACGCGATTGAGGTAATGCAGCCTCTCCCGCCCACTGTCGGACCGAGCTGATCAGGTTGGCTGCCGCGAGAACCGGATCCCTGCAATCCAAGCTCCATGCGTCGCGCACCATGCGTCGCGCGCCTACGAGGCACTTCGCGTCGCAGTGGATGAAGTCCCACCGGCTCGTCTCCGCACAAGCAGCGATTAGCATTCCCGGTCGATGTCGGAGCACGTCGAGCTGCGTGAGATCCGCGTTTTCCTGATGCTCTGCGAGGAGCTTCATTTCGGGCGCACCGCCGAGCGCCTGCGCATCTCACAGACCCGCGTCAGCCAGACGATCCAGAAGCTCGAGGCGAAGATCGGCGCGCCGCTGTTTGAGCGCACCAGCCGTCGCGTCGCGCTGACAAACGACGGAGCGCGGCTGCGCGAGGAGGTCGCGCCCGTGCATGAGGAGATGACCGAGGTGCTCAGGCGGGCGCAGGCTGCCAGTCGAACGCCACCCCTTCGCTTGGGCCTGTTCTGTGATCAGGCCTCGCTGATCCCGCACATCGCCAGGAGGTTCGAAGCCACGCACGACGGACAGACGGTAGAGGCGGCAGAGGTGCCCGTCGCCGATCCGTTCGCACCGCTACGCGACGGCGAGATCGACCTGATGGCGAGCTGGCTTCCGCACGGACAATCCGGTCTGGACCTCGGCCCGATCCTCAGTTCCGAACCTCGCGTGCTCGCGGTTTCCGTCGATCATCCGCTCGCCCTGCGATCTGAGGTCTCCCTGGAGGACGTGGCCGACTACCGCGTCGTCAGGGTCGAATCCCCGCCCAGGGAGCTCCACGAGACGTGGATCCCATCCATGAGCCCCGCCGGACGCGCGATTCGCCACCAGCACTTCAGCGATCGATCGCTAGGAGACCGCGGACGGATGACAACCGAGCTCGTCCACTTGATCGCGACCGGACGGATCGTCCATCCCACGATCCCCTCGTTCGCGAATGTATTCGGCCATCCGGACATCGTGTACATCCCGATCACGGACCTGCCGCCGCTTCGCGGCGGCCTGTTGTGGCGCCGAGGCTCGACGGATCAGCGTGTCTACGAGTTCGCGCGCGTCGCCGAGGAGGTCGTCGGAGCGCAGAGCGGCGACGCTGTGGTCGCCGCCGGATAGCGACCCGGCATCGTGTAGAAAGGCCAATCGCTGCGTCCAGCGCTTTGTGCTTGATCGGCGCGTGGGCGCCGGCCACCATGGCGGCCATGAACACCGACCGACGCCGGCTGGGTCGGCCTTGCTGTGCGGGCGACACTGACGAGTCAGCACAACGACGCCCTGCGTGCAGACGGCGAGCCGGTGAACGCAGCGCTCAATTCGGGCTTCCACGTCGCCTATCCGATCGGCGCTGGCTGCGTCGCTGTAGCGATTCTTGCGGCTCCGGTCGTGCTGAAGCCCACCCCGCCGATGCAACTGGCGAGAGCGACGGCGTGATCGAGTTCGAGCCCAGCTGCCCGGAAGCGGCTTAACGTCCCCGGGACGAGAATGCGGTACGCCCAGCTTGGAAACTCGGGTTTGACGGTCTCGCGGCTGGCGCTCGGCACGATGACCTTCGGGCACTACTCGTTCGCGGGTTTCCACGCGAACGTCGAACAGGCCACCGCGGACCGGATGGTCGGCCTTGCGCTCGACGCGGGCGTCAACCTGTTCGACACCGCCGAGGGCTACGGCCAGGGGCAGAGCGAGGAGGTACTCGGCGCGGCGCTACGACGAGCGAACGCGCGCGACCGGGCGCTGATCGCGACCAAGGTCAGCACCTACGCGTCGGGTGCCCACGATGACGACCTCGATCGTCTGCGGCTGAGCTACCGACACGTGGTCGGCAATGCCGAGGCGGCGCTGCAGCGGCTCGGTACCGACTGGATCGACCTCTACCAGCTACACGCGGCGGATCTCGTGACGCCGTGGGAGGAGACAGTCCGCGCCCTCGATGATCTCGTCTCCCGAGGCCTGGTCCGCTACGTCGGCTGGTCGAACCACCCGGCATGGTACGCCGCCCGCGGCCAGGGCATCCAGGAGCGGCACGGGTATGCGCCTTTCATCTCGGCCCAGCTCTACTACTCGGTGATTGGCCGCGAGGCTGAGCATGAGATTCTCCCCTACTGCCGGGCCGCGGGCCTCGGGACGCTGATCTGGAGCCCGCTCGCAGGCGGTTTTCTCTCAGGCAAGTACACGCGCCAGGATCCCGCCGGCGAGGGCGGCCGCCGCGCGGCGTTCTCCGTCCCCCCGATTGACCTTGAGCGCGGCTATTCCGCCGTTGAGACGATGCGCGAGATCGCCGATCGCCACGGCGTGCCGGTGGCGCACGTCGCCTACGCGTGGCTGCTCGCGAAGCCGGAGGTCAGCAGCGTGATCGTCGGCGCGTCTCGCCCTGAGCAGCTGGCCGACAACCTCGCGGCGGCCGAACTCGCGCTCTCCGAGGGCGAGGCCGCGGCGCTCGACGCGCTCGACCCCCCGGCACCCCTCTACCCGCACCCGCGGTGGCTGACGGGCGGCGAGTAGCGCTGGGCACGCCGCGCGGACGACCGCGACGGCGAGCAGGTGAGCGCGCCGTGGGGAGCTAGCGATCGATGAGCTTTGCCACTCCCGCCGGTCGGTAATCACGAGACATCGAGAAGGGACGGACATGACCGAGTCGGAAACACACACCTTGAACGTGCCGGGTGCCACCCTGCGCTACGACGTCCGCGACGCGGAAGCTGCCGAGAGCGCGCCGCCGCTGCTGATGATCGCCTCGCCGATGGACGCCAGCGGGTTCACGACGCTGGCCGGCCATTTCCGGGACCGGACAGTGGTGACCTACGACCCACGCGGCGCCTCGCGCAGCGAGCGGGCCGACGGGGCAACGCACGGCACCCCGGACGAGCACGCCGACGACCTGCACCGACTCATCGCCGCGGTGGGGGGCGGTCCCGTGGACATCTTCGCCTCGAGCGGCGGGGCGGTCAACGCGCTCGCGCTGGTGGCGCGGCATCCGGAGCAGGTGCGGACGCTGGTCGCGCACGAGCCGCCCTCCGCGCAGGTGCTGCAGGACCGCGAGGAGGCCCAGGCCGCCATCGTCGACATCCACGAGACGTACATGCGCGACGGCCTGGGACCGGGGATGGCGAAGTTCATTGCCATCACCGGCGTGAACGGGCCGATCCCGCCCGATTACACCGACCGACCCGCTCCCGATCCCACCGCGTTCGGGCTGCCGACCGAGGATGACGGCACCCGCGACGATCCGATGCTGGGCGAGCACATCGTCGCAGTCACGCACTACGAATTCGACTTCGACGCGCTGCGCGTGGCGCCGACCCGCATCGTCGTCGCGGCCGGAGCGGAACCCGAGGGCGAGTTCACCTACCGCGCCGCGCTCGCCGTGGCGGAGGGATTGAGGACGGAGGCCGTCATCTTCCCGAGCCACCACGCCGGCTTCCTCGGCGGCGAGTTCGGGCAGCAGGGCGACCCCGACGCGTTCGCCGCCAAGCTGAGCGACGTGCTCGGGGACTGACGCCGTTCAGCAGGCGCGCGACCGCCCGCGCTCAGCGCCACACCCTGGTTCGTCGAACGGCTCGCAGGGAACCGAGCTCGCCGAGCTGATCGTCGACAAGGTCAAGGCGGCCGTGAACGCGATCAAGTTCAACCGACGGCCGTCCCGGACGCCCCGGACTCGTCGACCGGCTGGGTCCGCAGGCAGCGATGAGGCTCCAGCCGGACATCATCCGCGCGGCTGCCCCGCGCCAGCAAGCGGCTGGTCTTGCTACGCCCTGACCTGCCCGTGGCGAGGCTCAGGCCCCGGTCCTTCCGGCCCCGGTGTTGCCGGCCGGCTCCGACGCAGGGCCTCGCGCGCTTCCTCGAAGGTGCGCCGATTGACCATCTCGGTCGCGACGCCGTCACGAATCCTGATCCCGCAGCCAAACCGCATGTCGACCTCGACGCCGCTGTCGGCGCCCCGGGCGCGGAACCTGATCGCCGCAGCGACGCAGTCTCCCTCCTCCTCGATCTTCTCGACCTCGATGCGAAACTCCTCCCACGGCGCGCGCAGTCGACGCCAGAACTTCGCGGCTTGGTCGTGGCCGCGGTACGAGGGAGCGAAGTCCGGGAACACGCCGGATGTGCTGATGTCCACCTCCGGGTCGAGCAGCTCGAGCCAGGCGCCGCAGTCGTCGCGATTCCAGGCCTCAAACCCGGCGAGGAGCAGCTCGGAGTTGGACATGCCCTCCGAAGCATCTCAGATGCGGTGGTGTGAATCGGCCATCGCCGCCCGCTTGACCGCGCCCTCGCGAACGGGTTTTGCTTGGCACGGCCCGAGGCATCGCGGCATCGCCTCCGCCGTGGTGGTCACGAGGTCCGGTTCCCCGATCGAGAGGAGCAAGCCGATGACTTCGCGGGACGCCGAACGTTCCGCGGGACCGCCGCCCGGGCCCGAGCGGGCGCGCCGAGCCCCCAGCTCGGTCGACGACCTCCTGGCCGCCGGAGGCGCGCACGTGACCCGCGGGCTGACACCGGCCGAGTGCCGCGAGTTCCTCGGCGAGTGAGGCCGCAGCTTGACCTGGCGTCGGGCATGAGGTTTGCTAGCCCCACGCCGAGACCTCGAGCGTCGCCCCCGTGGGGTGGCCACGAGGTCCGGATCCCCTAAGGGAGGAGAGAGCCGATGAGTCCAGCCAGCAGGCGCCGGCGGCAATGCGGCGCGATGCAGGAGTACGAGCGGCTGCTCGAGGAGGAGCCCTCGTTCAGGGCGGGCCAGCAGCGAGCGGAGGACCTCTCCACGCGCGCGGTCGCCTCGGGCGAGGCCGACCGGGTCGCCCGCAAGGTGATCAGGATCCCGACGGTCGTGCACGTGGTCCACCGCACGGCCCGCGAGAACATCTCGAAGTCCCAGATCAACAGCCAGATCACCGCGCTGAACCGCGACCTCAGGGCGAAGAACCCGGACGTGACCAAGGTTCCCGCTGCCTGGAAGGGGCTGGTGATCGACTCCAAGGTCGAGTTCGCCCTGGCGACCCGCGATCCGAACGGCAAGGCGACGGACGGCGTCACCCGCACGAAGACCGAGCGCAGGCAGTTCGGCGTCGGCGACGACGTCAAGACCAAGGCGGCCGGCGGAGCGCCGCCCTGGCCGGCCACCAAGTACCTCAACGTCTGGGTCGCCAACCTGGGCGGCGGCCTGCTCGGCTACGCGCAGTTTCCCGGCGGCCCCGCCCGCACCGACGGCGTCGTCATCCTGCACAGCGCCTTCGGGACGCGGGGCACCGCTCAGGCGCCGTTCGACAAGGGCCGGACCACCACGCACGAGGTCGGCCACTGGCTCAACCTGCGCCACATCTGGGGTGACACGATGGACTGCAGCGGGGGCGATCGCTGCCCCGACACGCCGAATGCGGAGGGGCCGAACTACGGCTCGCCGAGCTTCCCGCAGGTCAGCTGCCAGAACGGGCCGAACGGCGACATGTTCATGAACTACATGGACTACGTCGACGACGCGGCGATGTTCATGTTCACGGCGGGCCAGGTGACGCGCATGAACGCCACCCTGGCCGGGCCGCGCAAGCAGCTCGCAAAGCTCTAAGTGCGTGCGCGGGCGGCGGCGCTCGAGCCGATCGTGATGACCGAGGTGCCGCGCGAGCTGCTCGAGCGCCGCTGGGTGCACGCGCACGAGGAGGACACCGATGACGAGATGGTCTTTCGACCTGCCGAGCACCCGCTGCCACCCTCGCGCGGGCGGACGTCGTTCGAGCTGCGCCCCGACGGCAGCTTCAGCGAGGCCGGGCTCGGGGCCGCCGACGTGCCCGACGAGGCGGAGGGGACGTGGAGGCTCGACGGGGGGACGATCGTGCTCGGCGAGGGAGCGCCCGGGGGCGCGCCGCGGGCGATGCCGGTCGCGAGCCTCGACGAGCACCGCCTGGTGATTCGAAGGTAGGTGGCTCCAGGGGGGTCGCCGGCGATCACGCGACCTGAGGTACCGTGGAGCTCGCCGCTTCGCCGCCCTGCGCGAACGGTGAGTCGCCCCTTGACCTTCCCGCGGGATCCATCCAACTCGAGCCGCCGCGCCTCGAGCGGCATCCGGGTCGCGTTCCTCATCCTGGCCGCCGCCTTGCTGGTCGCGATCGCCGGGACGGCCCCGGCGCGCGCGGATGCCCCGGGAGACGCCGCCGGGGCTGAGTCGAAGGCTTGCGGGCAGGGCCAGATCGCCCGCTCCGGAGGGTGCACGAGCGTTCGCCGTGCGGCCGGGCACGTGGTCACGCTCGCTCGCCGGGCGATGAGGGAGAACGGCCTGCGGGCGGTCATCCTGCGGGTCGACGTCGGCGAGCGCAACCTCGTGACCACCGCCCTGGGGCACTCGATGGTGGGGGTTCCGGCGACCGAGCGGATGCATTTTCGCATCGGCTCGATGGCGATCCCGTATCTGACCACCCTGCTGCTCCAGCTGCGAGACGAGGGGCGCCTTCGCCTCGACGACAAGCTCGCCGACTGGTTCCCCGAGCTTCCCGAGGCCGACCGGATCACGCTCAGGATGCTCGCCAACAACACCTCCGGATACCGGGACTACATCCAGGGAAACCCCGCCTTCGCCGAGACCCTGTACGCGAACGTGTTCAGGCAGTGGAAGCCGGCCGAGCTGCTCGCCACCGCCCTCGACAGGGGCCCCGCATGCGAGCCCGGAGCCTGCTTCAACTACGCGCACACCAACTTCATCCTGCTGAGCAAGGTGCTGCGCGAGGTCACGGGCAGGCCCGTCGCCAAGCTGATGCAAAAGCGGATCTTCGCCCCGTTGGGGCTTCGCGACACCGACATCTCGCCGAGGCCCGACATTCCGGCGCCGGTGCTCCATGCCTACACCTCCGATCGCGGCGTCTATGAGGACTCGACCTTCTGGAGCCCCTCCTGGACGATCGGAAGCGGCACGATCATGACGTCGGACATCGACGACGTGGCCGAGTCGGCGCGGGCGATCGGCACGGGCAAGCTCCTCTCGCGAAGGTCTCGGCGAGAGCAGTTCGCGCCGTCCACCGCCGGCCTGAGCGGCCTGACCTCCGAGCTCTACTACGGGCTGGGCGTCCTGGTCACCGGCTCGTGGCGATTTCAGAACCCGATGCTCAACGGATACACCGGGGTGATGGCCTACCTGCCCGCGGAGAAGCTCTCGATCGCGGTCACGGCGACGAACGGCGAAGCGGCCTCGCTCGCCGACAAGAGCGCCAGCGAGCTGCTCTTCACAGAGATCGGCGGCTACCTCGCCCCCGACCATCCGGCGACGCTTCCGGGGTAGAGTCGGACCCGGTCGTGAGCAGGGTTGGGATCATCGGCAGCGGTCACATCGGCGGCACCCTCGCGCGCCTGCTGGTCGACCGCGGCCACGAGGTCGCGATCGCCAACTCGCGGGGGCCGCAGACCCTCGAGGGCCTGGTCGCTGAGCTCGGCGATCGGGCGCTGGCGGGCACCGTCGAGGAGGTGGCCGAGCTCGGCGAGATCATCGTGGTCTCGACCCCGCTGGGCGCCTACGACGAGCTCCCGGCCGACGCCCTGGCCGGCAAGACGGTGATCGACACCGGCAATTACTACCCGGGCCGGGACGGGCAGATCCCCGAGCTCGACCGCGACGAGACGACCTCGAGCGAGCTGCTCGCCGGGCGCCTCGCCGACGCGACGGTGGTCAAGGCCTTCAACACGATGCAGTCCGCGACGCTGGCCTCCCAGGGTCGCCCGGACGCCCCCGAGGAGGATCGCCTCGTCCTGTTCATCGCGGGCGACGACGCGGCGGCGAAGCGCACCGTGGTGGAGCTGATCTCCGAGCTCGGCTTCGCGGCGATCGACACCGGCACGCTCGCCGCGGGTGGTCGGCGCCAGCAGCCCGACGGCGCGGTCTACGGCGCGGAGATGAAGCCGGCGCAGGCCCGTGCCGCGCTCGCCGGCGGCGGCTGAACGAGCTGGGCGGGGACGGCCAACGCGCGGTGGACGGCTGCTGAGCCGGTTCTGAAACACTCGCGGCGTGGGACGAAGCTACGACCGAACCCCCGCCGACCCCCGACCGGTCTCGATCCAGCCCGGCTTCGTGCGCACCGCGACCGGTTCCTGCCTCTACGAACAGGGCGAGACCCGGGTGATCTGCACAGCGTCGGTCTCCGATCGGGTGCCGCGCTGGCTCGAGGGCAAGAAGAGCGGGTGGGTGACGGCCGAGTACGCGATGCTCCCCGCCTCGACCGGCGAGCGCAAGCAGCGCGACTCGGCGCGCGGGCGCCCCGATGGGCGCTCGACCGAGATCCAGCGGCTGATCGGGCGCGCGCTGCGTGGGGTCGTCGACCTGACCGCGCTGCCGGACCGCTCCGTCTACGTCGACTGCGACGTCCTGCAGGCCGACGGCGGCACCCGCTGCGCGGCGATCACCGGCGGCTACGTCGCCCTGCGCCTGGCGACCCAGAGCCTGCTCGCGGTGGGCAAGCTCGAGCGCGACCCGCTGAGTGGCTCGGTGGCGGCGATCTCGTGCGGTGTCGTCGACGGCGACCTGCTCTGCGACCTCGACTACTCCGAGGACTCGAGTGCAGAGGTCGACGCGAACATCGTCATGACCGGGGACGGGGGACTGGTCGAGGTCCAGGCGACGGCCGAGCGCACGCCGGTCTCGCGCGCCTCGCTCGACGAGCTGCTCGGGCTCGCCGAGCCTGCGATCGCCGGCCTTCGCGAGGCGCAGGCCGAGGCCTGCGACGCCCCGCTCCCGGGGTGAACCGTGAGCCCGCCGGCGCGGCTCGTCGTTGCGACCCGCAACGAGCACAAGCTGCGTGAGCTGCGCGAGATCCTCGCCGGGGTCGAGCTGGTGGCCCTCGACCCCGAGGTCGAGCTGCCGCCCGAGACCGGCGCGACCTTCACCGAGAACGCGCTGATCAAGGCCCGCGCGGCGCGGGCGGCGACGGGCGAGGCCGCGATCGCCGACGACTCGGGGATCGCCGCGGCCGCGCTCGACGGCGCGCCCGGGGTCCGCTCGGCGCGCTTCGCCGGCCCGCGGGCGAGCGACGAGGAGAACCTCTGGCTGCTGATCGATTCGCTCGCCGCTCGCCGGGACCGCCGCGTCGCCTACGTCTGCGTGATCGCCCACCTCGACGAGGCCGGGGCCGAGCGCACCTACGAGGGCCGCTGCGAGGGCACGCTGATCGCCGAGCCGCGCGGCTCGGGCGGCTTCGGCTACGACCCGGCCTTCGTCCCGCTCGACACCGGTCCCGACGACGAGCGCACGATGGCCGAGCTGAGCGCGGCCGACAAGCACGCGATCAGCCACCGCGGGCGCGCCGCGCGCGAGCTCGCCCGGGCGCTGGGCCTCGACCCCGGCGCCGGCGCGCCGGGCTCCGGCCACAGCGGGCCTCCGAGCGGCGCCCGGGGGCGCCGGTGATCCGCACCAAGTCCGGCGCGGCCGGGCTCTCGATCGCCTCGAACGCGACCCTGATCGTGCTCAAGCTGGTCGCCGGGGCGATCACCGGCTCGATCGCGATCATCACCGAGGCGATCCACTCGGCGATCGACCTGCTCGCCTCGATGATCGCCTTCGTCTCGGTCCGCAAGGCCGACGAGCCGGCCGACCGCGAGCACCCCTACGGCCACGAGAAGCTCGAGAACCTGGCCGCCGCGATCGAGGGGATGCTGATCCTGGTCGGGGCCGGGATCATCATCTACGAGGCGACCCGGCGGCTGATGACCGGCGCCGAGATCTTCGACCTCGGGATCGGGATCGCGGTGATCGGCTTCTCGGCGCTCGCCAACGTCGCCATCTCGACCTTCCTCTACCGGCGCGCGCGGGCGCTCGAGTCGCCGGCGCTGGAGGGAGACGCCGCGCACCTGCGCACCGACGCGCTCACCTCGTTCGGCGTGCTCGTCGGCCTGCTGCTGGTCGAGATCACCGGCGAGCCCGCCTTCGACGCGATCGCCGCCCTCGTGGTCGCGGTGGCGATCGTCTACTCGGGGATCCGCATCCTGAGCGGCTCGAGCCGGGTGCTCGTCGACGAGGCGCCGCCGCCCGAGGAGCTCGACCGGATCGAGGCCGCGATCGCCGCCGCGCGCGAGCGCCACCCCGAGATCGCCGGCTACCACAAGCTCCGCGGCCGCCGCGCCGGCGCCCGGCGCTACGTCGACCTGCACCTGCAGTTTCGCTCCGGCACCACGCTGGAGGCCGCGCACTCGGTCACCCACATGGTGCGCGGCTCGATCGAGGCCGCGATCCCGAACGCCGACGTGCTCATCCACATCGAGCCCCAGGAGTCGCTTCGCCCGCCCGAGGTCGAGGCGCGCGGGCCCTATCGGTCGGGGTGAGCCGGCCCCCGCCGGGCCGCGCCGCGACCCTGCCGGCGCCGCCGACCGGGGCTCAGAGCAGGTTCACCGCGGCGGCCAGGCCGACCGCCGCGACCACGATGCAGTAGCCGCTGTAGCCGTTGATCGCGAGCATGATCGCGGCGATCGCGCAGACGGCGACGACGGTCAGCCAGGACGCTCGCGGCAGGGACACGGTCGCTATTGTCGCTCAGATGCCAGACCTATCCGCGAACGGCCGCCCGAGCGTCGCCGACGCCGAGGTCGCCGTCGCCCGGCTCGAGTCGATGTCGACCGACCTGCGCGGCTGCGCGGTGCTCGCGGCGGACGGCTCGGTGCTCGCCGCCACCGGCGACCCCGAGCGCTGGGGTGAGCCCGCGCGCGAGCTGCTCGCCGCCGCCGACGCCGCCGCCGGCGAGCCGGTCAGCCACGCCCACGTCGCCACCGAGGACGGCGAGGCGTTCGCGGTCCGTGCGGGCGGCATCGCGCTGATCGCCGCGGCCGCTCGCTTCACGCTCGCCTCGCTGCTGCTCTCCGACATCCGCGCCGTGCTGCGCGACCTCCTCCGCGCCCCCGGGGCCGCGCCGGCCGCCCGTGACGCGGCGGCGGCCGTCGAGGCCTGAATGCCGCCAAAGCCCCACCGCGTGATCATCGAGCGCGTCTCCGGCTACGCCGACGAGGCCTCGGCCTTCCTGCGCCGTCGCCGGCTCACCCGCCGGCCGTTCGCGCGCGTCTACGCCCCGGGTGGGCGCTCGCTCGCCTGCGCGCCCGAGACCGAGGAGGGCCGCGAGCTGTTCCTCGCCGCGTCGCGGGTGATCGACGCCGCCGGCTGATGGAAGCGCGGGTCGCCGAGCATCTGATCGAGGCCGAGCTGGCCGCCGCGGTGCTCGCCCGCGCGCTCGCGCACGGTGGCGACTTCGCCGAGGTCTTCTGCGAGCGGCGCTCGGCGCTCTCGCTGTCGATCGACGAGTCGCGCATCGAGGGCGCCCAGCGCGCCGACGACGGTGGGGCCGGGGTCCGCGTGATCGACGGCGAGACCACCTACTTCGCGCACGTCGACGGGCTCGGCGAGGCCGACCTTGAGCGCGCCGCCGACGGCGCCGCGGCGGCCCTGCGCGGCGATCGGCGGGCGCCGAGCGAGCTGCGCGCCGCCGATCCGACGCGCGGCCAGGAGATCGAGACGCCGCCCGCCGGGGTCGCCTCGGAGCGCAAGGCCGAGCTGCTGCGCGCCTGCGACGAGCGCGCCCGCGCCGCGGGCTCGAAGATCGCCCAGGTTCAGGCCTCCTACAGCGAGGGCCGGCGCCGGGTCACGGTCGCCAACTCCGACGGTTGCCTCGCCTCCGACGACCGCACCCGCGTGCGCCTCGGCGTCCAGGTGGTCGCTCGCCGCGGCGAGAGGGTCGAGACCGGGTTCGAGACGCTCGGCGGGCACCGCGGCTTCGAGCTGGTCGGCGACGGCGCCGCCGAGGCGGTCGCCGAGCGGGCCGCGGGCGTCGCGCTCACCCTGCTCGGCGCCGACCCCGCCCCGGCCGGGTCGATGCCGGTGGTCGTCGGCCGCGGCTTCGGCGGCGTCCTCTTTCACGAGATGACCGGCCATGGCCTGGAGGCCGACGCCGTCCAGAAGGGCGCCTCCGTCTACGCGGGCAAGCTCGGCGAGGAGGTCGCGCCGTCGTTCCTGGACGCCTACGACGACGGCCGGCTGCCCGGGGAGTGGGGCAGCGACGGGATCGACGACGAGGGCACCCCGACGCGAGCGACGGCGGTGATCCACGAGGGCCGGATCACCTCCTACCTCTATGACCTGGAGCGCGCCCGCCGCGACCGGGTCGACTCAACCGGCAACGGGCGCCGCCAGAGCTTTCGTCACCTGCCGATCCCGCGCATGACCAACACCTTCATCGCCCCCGGCGAGGCGAGGCCCGAGGAGCTGATCGCCGAGGTCGCGAACGGCTTCTACGCGGTCTCGTTCGCCGGCGGGCAGGTCGACCCGACCACCGGCGACTTCGTCTTCGGCGTCTCGGAGGGCTATCTGATCGAGAACG
This sequence comes from Solirubrobacterales bacterium, assembly GCA_009379895.1. GTDB lineage: Bacteria > Actinomycetota > Thermoleophilia > Solirubrobacterales > 70-9 > WHSW01. The sequence continues at coordinate 2,414 of WHSW01000020.1, read as the reverse complement.
GCACGGTGACCAAGCCCTGCCGGGGCGCGACCCTGATCGGCAACTGCCTCGAGGCGCTGCGGCGCATCGACGGCGTCGCCGAGGACTTCGCCGTCAAGACCGGGTTCTGCGGCAAGGAGGGCCAGTCGGTGCCGGTCGGCGTCGGCCAGGGCCACGTGCGGATCGCCGAGCTGACGGTCGGCGGGACGGCGATCTAGCCCGATGGCCGCCTCCGAGGACCTCGAACGGCTCGCCGGCACGGCGGTCGAGGCGGCGCTCGGCGCGGGCGCCGCGGACGCCGAGGCCTTCGCCACCGACTCGACCGGGCTCGAGGCGCGCATCTACGAGGGCGAGGTCGAGAGCCTCAGCGAGGCGGGGGAGCGGGGGCTCGGGGTGCGGGTCTGGATCGAGGGCAGAGCCGGCTACGCGTACGGCACCGACCTCTCGGCCGAGGGGCTTGGCCGGATCGCGGCCGGCGCGGTCGAGACCGCCCGCATCTCCGACCCCGACGAGTTCGCCGCCGCCCCCGATCCCGCCGAGCCCGGCCGCGAGCCCGCCGCGATCGCGGGGCTCGCCGACCCGGCCGCCGCCGAGTGGACCACCGAGCGCAAGGTCGAGCTCGCGAAGGCGATCGAGGGCGCCGCGCGCGCCGCGGACGAGCGCGTGATCGGGGTCGAGACCACGGTCTTCGTCGACGAGCGTGCCTCGGTCGCGCTCGCCTCCTCGCGCGGCGTCGCCGGCGCGTACGAGCTCACCTCGTGTTACGCCTACCTGCAGGCGATCGCCGCGGCCGGCGGCGACGACGCCGATCGCCAGACCGGGCTCGGCTTCGGGATCGGCCGCTCGCCCGCGGCGCTCGACCCCGAGGCGATCGGGCGCGAGGCCGCCGAGCGCGCGGCCGCGCTGCTCGGCGCGAGCAAGCCCGCCTCGCGCAGCTGCCCGGTGGTCCTCGACGAGACCGTCGCCGCGAGCTTCGTCGGCTTCGTCGCCGGTCTGCTGTGCGCCGACGCCGTGCAGCGCGGGCGCTCGCCGTTCGCCGACCGCCTGGCCGAGACGATCGCCTCCGAGGCGCTCGGCCTCGCCGACGACGGCCGCCGGCCCGAGGGCCTGGCCTCGGCGCCGTTCGACGGCGAGGGCACGCCGACCGGCCGCACGCCGCTGATCGAGGGCGGGATCCTGCGCGCCTACCTGCACGACTCCTACACTGCCCGGCGCGAGGGCGGGCAATGGCGCTCGACGGCCAGCGCGGCGCGCTCGGGCTATCGCTCGCCGCCCTCGGTCTCGCCGTCGAACCTGATCGTCGCGCCTGGGGAGCTCTCCTTCGAGGAGCTGCTCGACGAGGCGGGGGAGGGCATCTACGTGACCGAGGTCGCCGGGCTTCACTCGGGCGTCAACCCGGTCTCGGGGACGTTCTCGGTCGGCGCCACCGGCCGCGCGATCTCCGGCGGCGAGCTGGCCGAGCCCGCCGACGAGTTCACGATCGCCTCCGACCTGCCCGCGATGCTGGCGGCGATCCGCGCCGCCGGCTCGACGCCGCGCTGGGTGCCGTTCGGCGGGTCGGTCTCGACCCCGGCACTGCTCGTCGGCGAGATGGCGATCGGCGGCGGATGACGCGCCGCGCGCTCGCCGCGACGGCGCTCGGCGCGACGGCCGTGGCCTGCTGCGCGCTGCTCCTGACCGCGGCCGGCGCGCCCTCGGCGCTGGGCCCGCCAACAGCCCTGGGCGGCAAGTGCGGCGTCTTTCCCGAGCCCGGCACCGAGATCGGCTCGGCCGGCGGGTCGCTGCCCGACCTGCGCGCCTTCAACCAGCCGATCTCGAGCGCCAAGGTGGCCCCCGACTCCGACGAGGTCATCGCCCACATCGACGCGCACGGCGGCGGCGACCTGCACCCCGACTTCGGCTCGCCGCGCGCCTACGGGATCCCCTACCGGGTGGTTGGCAAGCGCGCCAAGCGCGTGCGGGTGCGCTTCACCGCCTACGGATCGGAGTCCGACCACGGCGCCTACCGGATCCCGCTCGACGCGCCGGTCGAGGGCGGCGCGCGGAGCGACGGCGATCGCCACGTGATCGTCTACGACCGCGCCCGCTGCCGGCTCTATGAGCTCTACCGCGCCTTCCCGCGCCCGCCGGGTGAGCGGTGGGACGCCGACTCGGGCGTGATCTGGGACCTGACGAGCGCCGCGACCCGGCGCGACGGCTGGACCTCCGCCGACGCCGCCGGGCTGCCGATCTTCCCCGGCCTGGTCCGCTACGACGAGGTCCGGCGCGGCCGCGTCGAGCACGCGATCCGGATCACGTTCGAGAGCACCCGCGACGCCTGGATCCATCCCGCCACCCACTGCGCCGGCGACAGCGCCGACCCGGCGGCGCCGGCGATGGGCACGCGGCTGCGCCTGCGCGCCGACTACGACATCTCCTCGATCTCGGGCGAGGCG
>WHSW01000209.1 GCA_009379895.1 Solirubrobacterales bacterium | reverse complement strand
CGCCGATCCTGCTGATCGTGCTCGCGGTGGTCGCCGCCGTCTGCGCGGGGCTGGCGGTCTGGCGCATGCGTCGCGGCGACGACGACGATCAGGGCGAGCCCACCGACTCCCAGGATGCCGGTCGCAAGCCGGGCGGCGCGGCCGGGGTCACCGAGTCGCAATCGACCTGATGCGCGCCGGGGGGCGCGCGTGATGCGGCTCGAGAGGGCCGGCGCCTGATGCGCCTCAGGGGGGCGCTCGTGCTCGCGGCGGTCGCCGCGACGCTCGCAATCGGCGCCGGTGCCGCCGAGGCGAAGCGGCCACTCTTCGGGGTCGTCCCGCAGGACGGCGCGCTGCCGTCCGCGAGCGACCTCGACCTGATGCCCTCCGGCGGCATCTCGGGGATCCGCATGATCCTGCACTGGAGCTCGATCGAGCGCACGCCGGGCCACTACGACTGGGGCTCGACCGACGCGACGGTCCGCGCGACCACCAAGCGCGGCATCGAGCCGCTGTTCTTCCTCTACGGGACCCCGGACTGGGCGGCGCGCCGCGACGGGCGCTCGTGCCGCGGCAGGGACTGCTCGGTCTACCCACCGTCGTCGCCGGCGACCCGCGAGGCCTTCGCGAGCTTCGCCGCCGCCGCGGTCAAGCGCTACGGGCCGAAGGGCGACTTCTGGCGGACGCCGACCCCGCTGCCGTGCCCACCGACCGGCTGCACCCCTTTCGGTGCGCCAACGCCTCCGCCGCCGCCGCCACCTCCGCCGCCGCCCGGCGACCCGAACCCGTCCCCGCCGGGCGAGCCGCCGTGCGGGTGCCGGGTCGCGCACCCGATCAGGGCCTGGCAGATCTGGAACGAGCAGAACTCGCGCAAGTACTTCGCGCCCGAGGTCAACGTGCGACGCTACGCGCGAATGCTGAACAGCGCGAGCGCCGCGATCAAGCGGGTCGACCGCGGCGCCGACGTGATCCTCGGCGGCATGTGGGGGCCGAGGTCGGCGAACAGGGTCGTGACCCCGGTGAAGCCCTACCTGCAGCGCCTGTACGCGATCAAGGGGATCGAAGCGAGCTTCGACTCGATCGCGCTGCACCCCTACGCCTCGAACGTCGAGGGCTCGCTGGCGGCGGTCGAGGTCGCCCGGGGGGCGCTCGAGCGGGCCCGCGATCGCAGGGCGGGGATCTGGGTCACCGAGATCGGCTGGGCGGCCGGCGGACCGCGCAAGAGCCCCTACGTGAAGGGCAAGAAGGGCCAGGCGAAGCTGCTCTCGCAGACGCTGGCGCAGCTGCGCAGCAGGCGCCGCACCTTTCGCCTCAGGGGAGTGTTCTGGTACTCATGGCGCGACAAGCACGGAGGGGAATCGATCTGCGAATGGTGCGGGCATGCCGGCCTGAGGGCCAAGAGTGGCTCGGCCAAGCCCGCCTGGCGGGCGTTCGCTAAGGTGGCCAAGCGTTGACCCGTCGGCAGGGAACCTTGGGGGCCATCCTGGGCGCGGCCGCGCTCTTGGCGCTGCTCGTCCTCTTCGCGCTGCTCGCGGCGAGCGCCGACGCGCGCACGCCGAGGAGCTTCTTCGGCGTCGTCCCGCAGACCCAGCTCGCCGAGCAGGACTTCGAGATGATGGGCGACGCCAAGGTGGGCACGCTTCGCTTCGAGCTGCGCTGGGCCGGGATCGACCCGACCTCGGCGCCCGACGACTACGACTGGTCGGGGCCGGACTTCATCATCGCCCAGGCGGCGCGCAACCGCGTCGGGACGCTGCCGTTCGTCTACAGCACGCCCGATTGGGTGGCGAAGCTCGACGACAGGTGCAAGCGCGACTGCGGGCCGTACGCGCCGCGCAAGGGCCCCGCGCTGCGCGCGTGGAAGGGCTTCCTCGAGGCCGCGGTGCAGCGCTACGGGCCGGGCGGCGCGTTCTGGGCCGAGCACCCCGAGCTCCCGCAGAAGCCGATCCGCGCCTGGCAGATCTGGAACGAGCAGAACTCGCCCAGCTTCTACAAGCCGCGCCCCAAGGTGAAGCACTACGCGAAGCTGCTGCGGGCCGGGCACCAGGCGATCACCGGCGTCGACCGCAAGGCGGAGGTCGTCCTCGGCGGCATGTTCGGCACCCCATTGCAGGGCCGCAAGCCCGCGATCGCCGCCTGGGACTACCTGAAGAAGCTCTACCGGGTCAAGGGCGCGAAGCGGACCTTCGAGGGCGTCGCCCCGCACCCCTACGCCGCCAAGTTCAAGAACGGGAACAAGACCGTGCTCGCCCAACTCGACCTCTTCCGCGAGGCGATGCGCAAGGGCGGCGACCCCAACGCCGACCTCTGGATCACCGAGCTCGGCTGGAGCTCGGCGGACGGCGGCAACCCGCTCAACCGCGGCCGCAGGGGCCAGGCGGCGAGGCTCAAGCAGGCGTTCAAGTACTTCGAGAAGCACCGCAGGAAGCTCAACATCCGCACCGTCGACTGGTACTCGTGGCGCGACCACCTCAACGCCCCAGACGGTGCCCTGTGCGCATGGTGCCCCGAGTCCGGCCTGATCGAGGAGGATTACGATCCGAAGCCCTCGCTGCGGGCGTTCATGAGGTTCACGGGTGGCCGCTGAGCCGCGCCACCAGGTCGGTTGGATCGCCCGGCTCGCGATCGCCGCGCTGCTGGCGCTGGGCGCGATCGGGGTGACCGCCGCCGGCGCCCAGGCCGTGCCGAAGGGCTTCTACGGCGTGGTCCCGCAGGCGCCGCTCGGCACCGCCGACTACGCCCGCATGGGCCAGGGCAAGGTGGGCACGCTGCGGGTGCAGCTCAACTGGGCCGGGAGCGACCCCACCGCGACCGCCGGCGACTACGACTTCCACGTCTTCGACGCGGTCGTCGCCGGCGCGGCGGCCAACGGGGTCGCGGTCCTGCCCTTCGTCTACGGCACGCCCTCGTGGGTCGCGACCGGGATCGACGGCTACGGCTGCGGCGCGGATTGCGGGACCTTCGCGCCGAAGTCGCCGGCGGCGCTCGACGCCTTGTCGAGCTTCATCGGCGCTGCCGTCGCCCGCTACGGGGACAACGGCAGCTTCTGGGCCCAGAACCCCGCCCTGCCGTACAAGCCGATCGCCGCGTGGCAGATCTGGAACGAGCAGAACTCGAAGAGCTTCTACGCGCCGAAGCCGAAGCCGAAGCGCTACGCCAAGCTGCTCAAGGCGGCGGACGGCGCGGTCCGCGCCGAGGATCGCTCGGCGGATGTGGTGCTCGGGGGCATGGCCGAGCTCGCCGGGTCGAGGAAGGCGGTCAAGGGCTCCAAGTACCTGAAGAAGCTCTACCGCGTCAAGGGGGCGAAGAAGAGCTTCGACGGCGTCGCGCCGCACCCGTACGGCGCGAAGGTGAGCACGGTGGTCGACCAGATCGAGCTGTTCCGCGCCGTGATGAAGAAGGCGAAGGACAAGCGCACCGACCTCTGGATCACCGAGCTCGGCTGGGGCTCGGCCAAGGGCGGCAACCCGCTCAACCGCGGCACCAAGGGGCAGGCAAAGCGCCTCAAGGGAGCGTTCAAGTACTTCAAGAAGCACCGCCGCAAGCTGCGGATCGAGAACGTCGACTGGTTCACGTGGTCTGACTCCGAGAACCGGATCTGCGCGTGGTGCTCGACCGCGGGCCTGTTCGAGGCCGGCCTGGCGCCGAAGCCCGCCTGGCGGGCGTTCACGAAGTTCACGCACGGCAGCTAGCAGCCCGATGCGGCACCCGATCGGCGGTCGCCGGGTGGCGCTGGCGATGCTCGCCGGCCTCGCCACGATCGCCCTCGGCGGCTGCTCGGACGGGGGCGACGAGGATCCGCCCAGCTCGGTGCCACGGAGCTTCTTCGGCGTCGTTCCCCAGACCGCACTCGCCGAGCAGGACCTGGATCGGATGGGCCAGGGCGAGGTCGGCACGATGCGCCTGGTCGTGTTCTGGAGCGCGCTCGACCCGACCCCGAAGCGGGGCGACGTCAACCTCGAGGGCATCGATGGGATCGTGCTGGGCGCGGCGCGCAACGGGATCGACGTGCTGCCGACGGTCTTCTCGACGCCGACCTGGGTCGCCCGGGACCTCGATCGCTCCGCGTGCGACGAGGACTGCGGCCTCTTAGCCCCGCGCTCGGGGGCCGCGCTCGACGCCTGGAGCGACTTCGTCGGCCGGCTCGCCGACCGGTACGGGCCCGATGGCAAGCTCTGGGCCGAGCACCCCGACGTCGAGCCGCGGCCAATCCGCGCCTGGCAGATCTGGAACGAGCAGAACTCGCCGACCTTCTATCAGCCCGAGCCCGACGTCGGGGCCTACGAGAGGCTGCTCGCCGCCTCGAGCGACGCGATCCATGAGCAGGATCCCGACGCCACGATCATCACGGGCGGCATGCTCGGCACACCGTTCAAGGGCGAGCGGCCGGCCTACAGCGCCTGGGACTTCCTCCGGCGCCTCTACGAGATCCCCGGCGCCGAGGACGAGTTCGACGGCGTGGGCGCGCACCCGTACGCGGCGCACATGAAGAAGGTCAGGTCCCAGGTCAGACGCATCCGAGAGGAGATCGCGCGCGCGGGCGACGACGCGACGATCTGGGTCACCGAGGTCGGCTGGGCCTCGAGCGGCCCCGACGTGCCGCTGAACCGCGGCCCCGAGGGCCAGGCCGAGGCGCTCACCGAGGCGTTCGACTTCTTGCTCGCCAAGCGCGTCGATTGGCGGATCGAGACCGTGACCTGGTACTCGTGGCGAGACTCCGCCGAGCCGGTGTGCGCCTGGTGTCAGGGCTCGGGGCTGTTCAGGCGGCGAGCGCTCGAGCCGAAGCCGTCCTGGGACGCGTTCGTCGCATTCACGGGCGGCACATAGAGCGGCGGGCCCGGGGCGCTATCACCGGCCCGGGGCGCTATCACCGGGCCGGAGCGCTATCGCCGCCCGCCCGCCATCGCGGGCAGGATGACTACCGTGTCGGACTCGGCGACCGGCGTCTCGAGTCCGGCGAGCACGCGAACGTCCTCGTCGTTGAGGTAGACGTTGACGTAGCGGTTCAGCGCCCCGTCGTCGCCGAACAGCTGGCCGCGGGTGTCGGGGTGCGCGTCGGCGAGCGCCGAGAGCACCTCCCCCACCGTCTCGCCACGCGCGGGGACCTCGGCGGCGCCCTCCGTGCGCGGGCGCAGCACCGGGGGGATCTTCACGGTCGGCATCGTCGGAAACCTACTGCGCCCGGTCGGCCGGCGCGGCGAGCAGGGGCGCGAGCACGAAGCGCTCGGCGACCCGCAACTTAGGCCGGGCTCGGCGACGGCTCGCGCGCCGGCGCGCCGCAGAAGAGCTCGTAGTCGGGGAACCGGCCCATCTCCGCGGCGGGGATCTCCGGCGCGTCGTCGCCGCAGATCGGGCACTGCGGGTCGCGCTTGACCTTGAGCTCGGTGAAGGTGGTGCCGAGCGACTCGTAGAGCAGCAGGCGACCGACGAGCGGCTCGCCGATCCCGGCAGCCAGCTTGATCGCCTCATTGGCCTGCAGCAGGCCCATCACGCCGGCCATCACGCCGAGGACGCCGTTGGCCCCGCAGCTCGGGGCGAGCTCCGGCGGCGGCGGCACCGGGTAGAGGCAGCGATAGCAGGGGCCCTCGTAGGGAACGAAGGTCGAGATCTGCCCGTCGAAGCCGAGGATCGACGCGGAGATGACCGGCTTTCGCAGCCGCACCGAGGCGTCGTTGAGCAGATAACGCGTGGGGAAGTTGTCGGCCCCGTCGATGATCATGTCGTAGGGCTCGATGATCTCGAGCACGTTCGACGCGTCGAGGCGGGTGCGGTGCTCGACCACCTCGACGTCCGGGTTCAAGGCCTCGATCGCGACCCTCGCCGACTCGCTCTTCGCCATCCCGACCCGCTCGGTGTTGTGGATCACCTGCCG
>WHSW01000208.1 GCA_009379895.1 Solirubrobacterales bacterium | reverse complement strand
CTGGCCGTCGCGATCGGAGCGTTCGTGACCTCCGAGGTCCTCTTCATCAAGCAGATCGGCCTCGGCGCCGCGCTCGGCGTCCTGATCGACGCGCTGGTGGTGCGCGCGCTGCTGGTCCCCTCGCTGATGGCGCTGCTGGGACCGTGGAACTGGTGGTCGCCGCCGCCGCTGCGCCGGCTGCACGACCGGATCGGCATCCGCGAGGCCAAGGCGGCCTCGATGGGCTGAGGTCAGGGCACGTACACGGAGAACCCGACGCTGTTCGAGAAGCTGTAGATCCCGTCGTGGTTGGGGTCGGCGAACGTGTAGACGCCGATCCTGGCCCCGCAGCCCGAGCCACTGGACGCCCACTCGACCTCGATCTCGTCGAGCTCGCTGTAGAAGTACTCGGGTGAGGCGGTAACGATCGCCTTCGCGGGGGTGACCCCGCTCGAGGCCATTGCGCCGATGCAGTAGACCCCCGTGGCGGTCCGCTGAATGCTCTGCACGCCCTTGGTCCGGATCGGGGCGCCGCCTGCATCGAAGAGCCCGGCGAGCCTGGCGTTCGGCGCCTGGGCTCCCCCTAACGCGCTCGGCTCCACGGGGGGCGCGGTCTCTCCCCCACCGAGGTCGCGAGGTGGCTCACCATCGAGCGCCGAGACGGCCGAGGAGGCGAGGACGGCGAGCGCCACGCCTGCGATCAGCGGCACCAGCCAACGGCGGCCGCCACTTCCGTGCCGGAGCCGGAGGCGCCCCTAGCCGGCCCGTCAGCTCGCCGAGATGCCGTCGGCGGCCGCGCGCAGCGCGGCGATGTCGAGCTTGCCCATCGCGAGCATCGCCCGCATCGCGCGCTCGGCGCGCTCGGGGTCCGGATCGGCGAACAGCTCCTCCAGCCCGGCCGGCACGACCTGCCAGGACAGGCCGTAGCGGTCCTTGAGCCAGCCGCACTGGCTCTCCTCGCCGCCACCCTCGCGGAGCTTGTCCCAGTAGTGGTCGACCTCGTCCTGGGTCTCGCAGCCGATCTCGAAGGAGACGGCCTCGTCGAAGCTGAACTGGGGCCCGCCGTTGATGCCGACGAGCCGCTGGCCGTCCAGCTCGAACTCCACCGTCATCGCCATGCCCGCCGGTCGCGGCCCGGCCTCCGTGTAGTGGGTGACGTTGACGATCCGCGAGTTCTCGAAGACGGAGACGTAGAAGCCCGCGGCCGCCTCGGCCTCGGTGTCAAACCACAGGTTCGGGGTGATCCTCTGCTGCATGGGGTACGTCCTTTCGTAATGGCGGGAGCGGGCTCCCGTGGCGGCTCTCGCAGATATGGATCGTCGCGCCGGGCGAAACTCATCGCCCACCGGGGTCCCGCCTCGCGGGGGTGGTCGAGGCCGAGGGCGTCACGCACCTGTACTACCCCGTCGCCTGACGGCGTCTGGGGGGCGTGCGCGCGCCAACCGCGCCCGTCCGGGAAGGCGAGCGCGCCCCGCCCGACCGATAGGCTGCGACGGATCCACCCTCCGACCAGCGCAAGGGAGCGATTCGCCACATGCCCACCACCACCATCAACCGCGCGGACGTCAGTCGCGACGAGGCAATGGAGGCGGTGCGCCAGCAGCTCGACGACCGCTACACCGTCACCCCGGTGGACGGCTCGGACGACGTGTTCCGCGTCAAGACGGGCACGTTGACGGAGGCGAAGGTGCACATGCGCCAGCAGGACGGCGCGACGCAGTTCCATGTCCACGGGACGGGAATCATCATCGGACGGATCATCAACGAGCTCGGGATCGCTCGCCATGTAGCCGCCGCGATCCGCGAGGCGCCCGGGCTCTCCGGCCCCGCCCCCGCCTAGCGTCCGAGGGTTTCTCCCGCGGGCCTAACCGGCGCTCGCGCGCAGCCACACCGACCAGGGCTCCACGCTCGCGACCATCAGCATCTCGTTCGCCCACGGGTCGTCCGCGAGGCGGGTGCGGATCGCCGCCTCGCTCTCGGCGTCGACGACGAGCAGGGAGTCCTCGCCGTCGCCCTCGCCCACGGGGCCGCCGAGAATCACGACGCCCTCCTCGGTGAGCGCGTCCATGAACGCCGCGTGCTCGTCCCAGCCGTCCTGATCGCGCCGCCGCCGCGCGTGGTCCCAGGCGGGACCGCGCGCGAGCCTGACCAGGTAGTAGTCAGCCACGCCGGCAGGTTACGGGCTCCCAGCGCTCGCTGACGGACGCGCTCACGCGTAATAGCCGTCGATCGGAGCGCGAGCCTCGGCGAACAGCGCGGGGCCCTCGTAGGCGACCTGCGCCTCATCCGGGCCGACGGCCCCCGGCGGCCTGAGCTCGCGCAGCTGCTCGCCGGAGAGCGCGAAGACGACGCGCCCGAGCCCCGAGCGCGCGATCGCACCCGCGCACATCGGGCACGGCTGACAGCTCGTATACATGGTGGTCTGGCGCGCCACGTCGGGGTCGAGCTGTCGAGCCACCCACCGGGCGAGCTTGAGCTCGGGATGGGCCGTGATGTCCCGCTCGGTCACGACCGTGTTGCGGTCCTCGGCGAGCACCTCGCCCGCGGGCCCGACGAGCAGCGATCCGAACGGCATGTCGCCCGCGGCGCGCGCCGCGGCCGCCAGCTCGACCGCCCTGCGCAGGTGACGCTCATCCGCCTCGGTCATCGGTCTCCTCCTTGGCTCGCTTCCAACGCTCGGGGGCCATTGTGGAGGGCGGAGGCGGAGGTAGGATCGGCGGTGACCGGCAGCCCACGCGCATGGTCGCGCGCCCGGGGCGGATCACCGGCGGACCGACAAGGAGGTCGCAGGACTTTGTCCGAGCGCAACGTCGAACTCGTGAGACGCGTCTACCGCGCGGTGAACGAGGGCGATCTGCCCGCCTTCATCGCCCTCATGCACGCCGACGTCGAGCTCACGACGTCAGGCATCTACCCCGACTTTCACGCCGCCTATCGCGGGCATCGCGGGGCGGTCGACTACTGGGAGGCGGCCCGGGAGGTCTGGGACGCGTTCGCGATCGAGATCGTGAGCTGCGAGCCGGCCGGCGAGAACGTCCTGGTCCAGATCCGCCAGCAGGTCGAGGGGCGCAACGGAATCGCGGTCGAGCACGACTGGGGCCACCTGTTCTCGTTCGAGGACGGACTGATCCGGCGCGTGCGCGCGTACGTGAGCTGGGAGGCGGCCGTGCAGGCCGCGGACCTGGCGCGCCGCGCTCGGCGAGGCTAGCCGGGACGATCGGGGGACCAGGCCGTGCTCTCACAGGCCTTCATGGCGCTCACCGACCGGCTCGATCGCCGTTTCGGTTGGGACCGCCTTCCGCCGCCCCTCGGTGTGCTGACCCTGATCGGCGTTCGCAACCGGCTGCGGCAGCGCAATCTCACCGACACGGGACTCCCGGCCGCGAGCGCCGATCTGATCGAGAAGGCCGGCGACCCCGCATACCGTTCGCGGCGCAGCCTCGACGGAACGCTCAACGACCCACGAAGCCCGTTGATGGGCGGCGTCGGCACTCGCTTCGGCCGAAACGTGCCGCTCGCCGAGACCTTTCCCGACCCCCCGGCGGGGCTGCTCGAGCCAAACCCGCGAACGATCAGCCGCGAGCTGATGACCCGCGAGCGGTTCACGCCGGCCACGACCCTCAACGTGCTGGCGGCCGCATGGATCCAGTTCGAGGTTCACGACTGGTTCAGCCACGGTCGCAACGAGGAGCGAAATCCATGGCAGCTGGCGCTCGCCGAGGACGACGACTGGCCCGACCGACCGATGACGATCCCCCGCACGCGCCGTGACCCGACCTCCGACCGGGATCCCGGCACGCCCGAGACCTTCGTCACCGCCGACAGCCACTGGTGGGACGGCTCGCAGATCTACGGCTCCGAGGAGCGCTTCGCCTCCGCCGTCCGGGCGCGAGAGGACGGCAAGCTTCGCATCGGCTCCGACGGCCTGCCCCCGCGCGACCTCGAGCGGCTGGTCGATCTGGGCGGCGTCGGCGGCAACTTCTGGGTTGGCCTCGCCCTCCTGCACACCCTGTTCACGCTCGAGCACAACTCGATCTGCGACCGCCTGCGCCGCGAGCACCCCGGCTGGTCCGACGATCGGCTCTACGACAAGGCGCGCCTGATCAACGCGGCCCTGATGGCGAGGATCCACACCACCGAGTGGACCCCGGCGATCATCGCCCACCCGACCACCAGGTACGCGATGCGGGCGACCTGGTCCGGGATCGTCGGCGAGCGGCTCGGTCGCAGGCTCGGCCACCTCGGGCCGGGCGATGTTGTGAGCGGAATCCCGGGCTCGAGGACCGATCACCACGGCGTGCCCTACTCGCTCACCGAGGAGTTCGTCGCCGTCTACCGGATGCACCCCCTGCTCCCGGACGAGTTCTCGCTTCGCTCGGTGACCGGGGGCGAGCTGCTCGAGGAGCGGACCTTCCCCGAGCTCGGGGCGCTGCACGTCCGCGAGCGCCTCGAGCGGGTCGGCGTCGCCAACTCCCTCTACTCCTTCGGGATCGCCCACCCGGGGACGATCTCGCTGCACAACTACCCGCGCTTCCTCCAGCACCTCGAGCGCCCCGACGGCACCCGCCTGGACCTCGCCGCCACCGATATCCTGCGCATCCGCGAGCGCGGGGTCCCCCGCTACAACGAGTTTCGCCGGCTCTTCCGCCTGCGACCGGCCCAGTCCTTCGCCGAGCTGACCGACGACCCGCAGGAGGCCGAGCGGATCCGCCGCGCGTATGGCGGCGAGATCGAGCGCGTCGACCTGATGGTCGGCCTCTACGCGGAGCCCAAGCCGAGGGGCTTCGGCTTCAGCGATACCGCGTTTCGGGTCTTCATCCTGATGGCCTCACGCAGATTGAAGAGCGACCGCTTCTTTACCCGTGACTACACGCCGCGGATGTACACCCGGGCGGGGCTCGACTGGATCAACGACTCGACGATGGGCAGCGTGCTGCTGCGCCACTACCCCAGCCTGGCGCCGGCGCTGCGAGGGGTCAAGAACGCGTTCGCGCCCTGGGCTCGGGTGGGCTAGGACGAACCCTCGGCCAGCGCGTGGACGCGCTCGGCGGCGCGCTCGGTGAGCGGGTCGCCGTGGCCGACCGCGATCACCGAGGCCTCGATCTGCGCCAGGCGGCGCAGGGAGCCGCGGTACTGCCCCTCGTTGAGGTTGAAGCCGGGCCAGCCGGCGTCGATCCGCGGCCAGGTCGCCACCGCGTCGCCGACCGCGAGCACGCCGCGCTCCTCCCAGTGGAAGGCCAGATGCCCCGGAGTGTGCCCGGGGATGTGCACGACCCGAAGCGGCCCGATCTGGTCGCCCTCGCTCAGTCCCCGATCCACGGGGCACGGCGCGTGCCGGGGGCGTCCGAGGGCGAGCCCGATCCGGAACGGATAGGTGGTGAGCGGGCCGCTCGGCCGCAAGCTGACCGGCTGGGCCACGCGCTCGCCGGCGATGATGTCGGCCTCCCACTCGTGGGCGTAGATCAGGGCCCCGCTGAGCCGCTTCAGCGTCGCCAGGCCGCCGAGGTGCGAACGATGAGCGTGGGTGAGAGCGATCCGCTTGAGGTCCGCGGGGGACCGGCCGATCTCCCGGATGCGGGCGAGCACGAGCGCGGCGTCGTCGTCGAAGAGTGTGTCCAGGAGCGTGAGCTCGTTGCGGTGGTCGAAGAGATAGGCGTGCACGTGCCCGCCCTTGGTCTGGCCGATGCTGTGGACGCCCTCGGCGATCTCCATCCGCTCAAACCCTACGTCGCCGGGTGGGCTTCGCCGAGCCTACCCGGGCTCCGGGTACGCGGGGCGGCGGCTCGGCACTCGCTCACGGGGACTCGAGGAGGCGCCGCTTCTCGGCGGCGAACTCCTCCTCGGAGAGCGCGCCCGAGTCGCGCAGCCCCGCCAGGCGCTCGAGCTCGGCGACGCGGGGGTCGGCGCCGGCCGCGGG
>WHSW01000207.1 GCA_009379895.1 Solirubrobacterales bacterium | reverse complement strand
CTCCTCGCGGAGCGCTCGCCGACCGCGTAGGAGTAGGCGAGCAGGGTGAGCATCATCTTCGGCTCGTGGGCGGCGGCGCCGTGGCCGTCGGCGCGGTAGGCGCCGTAGAAGGGCTCGAGGTCGAGCTCCTCGATCGCCTCGATCACGAACCAGGCGAGGTGATCGGCTGGCAGCCAGTCGCGCAGGTCCGGCGGCAGCAGCATCGGTTGATCACGGTCACAGCTGAGGAAGTTCTGGGCCATGCCCGAATCGTCGTCGGGAGGCCGGACGGGAAACGACACTCAGCAGGGGGTTTGTGCGACAGCCTCCGCGCAAAGGAGAAGCCGCCGATCAGCCCGGGGCACGCTCGCTGCTCGTCCGACGCAGGCGTCGCGTCATTCAGCGCGGCCGTTGGGAGCCGTGCTCCCGGTTAGCGACGCGAGCGAGCGTCATGCCGCCGATGCATCCCCCTCCGACCTCCGTCCCGCATCGCTACCGCACCCTGATCCGCTGCTTCTTGACGACCCGTGCGCGGTTGCCAGCCCCGTCGCCGACCCGGGCGATCGCCTTCGCCCTGCGCGCCCGGGGCTCGTTACCAAGCAGGCCGATGATCCGCTCGACGCGGCGGGGCGTCTTGCCGAGCCTGGCCGGCACGCGGCCCGTCTCGCCGGGCTCGATCGAGTAGCGGGCGGCGGCGAGCTTGACCCGGCGCGGCTTGCCCCCGAAGCGCACCTTGCCGCGGGTCTTCACGACGATCCTGCCTCGGCAGGGGCCCGAGGCCTCGTCGCCGGCGCAGGCGAGCCGCGCCACGAGCCGGCGCTTGCGCAGCGGCAGTCGCTTGCCCTTGATCCGGATCGCCACGGTGGTGTCGGGCGCGCTGCCCTCCGGCGGGCCGCCCTCGGTGGGCGGGCTCGTGTCGACCGTGAAGCTGCGGCTGGCCGGGGTCGGGTCGGTATTGCCGGCCGCATCGGTCGCCCGCGCCCGCACGGTGTGCGGGCCGTCGGCAAGAGGGCCGACCGCATGCGGGGAGGTGCAGGGCGCAAAGCCCGCCCCGTCGAGCTCGCACTCAAAGCTCGAGCCGGGCTCGGAGGAGCTGAGCTCGAAGGTCGGCTCGGGGTCTGAGATCGTCCCGCTCGGGCCGGAGATCGTCGTCTCGGGCGGCGTCGCATCGACCGTGAAGCTGCGGCTGGCCGGGGTCGGGTCGATATTGCCGGCCGCGTCGGTCGCCCGGGCGCGGAGGGTGTGTCGGCCGTCGGCAAGCGGGCCGACCGCGTGCGGGGAGGAGCAGGGCGCGAAGCCCGCCCCGTCGAGCTCGCACTCGAAGCTCGAGCCGGGCTCCGAGGATGCGAGCTCGAAGCTCGGCTCGGGGTCGTTGGTCGGATCGGCCGGGCCCGAGATGATCGCCGTGTTCGGCGGCGTGTCGTCGAAGGCCTCGGCGTGGTAGCGGGCAAGCAGGAAGCGCCGGTCGCCTGTGCTCGTCTCCCCGACGATCACGATCTTGCCGTCGTTCGGGAGCGTGTCGGCGTCCTGGATCGCGATCGCTTTCGCGGACTCGTCGCCGCCGAGGCCGGTGATCACCCTGCCGGCGTCGCCGAACGTGGGATCGAGCGCGCCGCTCGGGAGGTAGCGGGCGACAGCGACGTTCCCGCCCCCCTGGGCCGTGCGGCCCGCGGCGACGATCTTGCCGTCGGCTTGGATCGCCACCGCCCGGGCGAAGTCGCCGCCGTCGCCGATGCTGGTCACTACCTTGCCGCCCGAGCCGAACGTCGCATCGAGCGAGCCGTCGGGGTTGTAGCGGGCGAGGGCGAACAGGCCGCCCGCCCGGCCCGCGGCGACGATCTTGCCGTCGGGCTGGATCGCCACGGCTTCCGCGACCGCGCCGAGGGCACCGAAGGCCGTCAGCAGCTTGCCGTCGCCGGAGAAGCTCGTGTCGAGGCTGCCGTTCGGGTTGTGGCGGATGAGGGCAAATCGGTTCGTATCGTCGTCGGGCCCGCCGAAGCCCGCGGTGACGATCTTGCCGTCCGGCTGAATCGCGACGGCTCGCGCCAGGGCGTCGTCGCTGATGGTGTCGACTCGGATGCCGTTGCCGTCGAAGCTCGGATCGAGCGTGCCGTCCGTGTTGTAGCGCGCGACGGTGAAACGGGGGTCGCCGGGGAAGAGGCCGTCGTCGACGGAGTACCCGGCTGCGACGACCTTGCCGTCGGGCTGGATCGCAACGTCTTCTGCTTCGGCGTCATCGTCGACGGGCGTCGTCGTCTTGCCCCCGTCGCCGAAGGTGGGGTTGAGATCGCCCGTGGAGAAGTACCTCGCGAGGGCGATGCGGGATTCACCGCCCGAGGAGGTGGTCGAGCCGGCGGCGACGATCCCGAGGCCGGGCGTGATTCGCGACCCCGCTGGCCGCGTCGAAACCGCCGAAGTTCGTCGTCACCCGATCGAAGCGGAGCGAGCCGTCGAGGTCGTAGATCCCGAGCGCGAAGCGGCCGCCCCCGTCGCCGCCGACGGCGGCGATTCGGTTCGCGCGGATCGCGACGTCGGTGGCGAAGGCGCCCCCGAAGCTCGTGAACGCGGTCGTGACGACGCCGTCGCCCCCGAAGCTCGTGTCGAGGTCGCCCGCCTCGGCGTCGGCGCGGGCGGCCGGGGCCGAGGCCGCTCCGACCCCGAGCGCCACGAGCGTGGCGGCGATCGCCGCGAGGCGGCGAGCGGTGGTCGGCGCGCCCGGGCTCATCGGGTCCTTCCCGCGGCGCGCGCGATCACGAGCAGGTAGTCGTAGCGGTACTCGGCGGGGCCTTCCGGGGGACCGCCGTTGGCGCGGGTGGCGAAGTCGAGGAAATCACCGTCGAGCGCCGCCGCGCGCTCAGGCTCGGCGGCGAGGCTCTGGTAGGTCGCGACCACGGGCCCGAACGTCCGCTTGAACAGCTCGACGTAGGCGCGCGGCGTCTCCGCCCGCTCGACGTAGCTGCGGCGGGTCAGCTCGAGCGAGTCCACCCGGTCGCCGAACAGCTCGCGCACGTGCTCCTCGCTGCCCCAGAGCGGCGGGGGCAGCGCCCCGGGCGGGGGCGGGGGCATGTAGGGGGCAAGGGCGCCGAAGAAGTCGGAGATCAGGCCCTCGGGGGTGAAGTTGATCATCCCGATCGTGCCCCCGGGGCGGCAGACCCGGAGCATCTCGTCGGCGACCGCCCGGTGGTCGGGGGCGAAGAGCGCCCCGACCGAGGAGGTGACGGCGTCGAACTCGGCGTCCGCGAACGGGAGCGCCTCGGCGTCGGCCTCGACCCACTCGAGCTCGACCCCGTGGGCCTCGGCCTCGCGGCGGCCCGCCGCGAAGTTCTCTGGGGTCAGGTCCGAAGCGACCCCCTCGGCTCCGGCCTCGACGGCGCGGATCGCGGTGTTGCCCGTCCCCGCCGCGACGTCGAGCACGCGCTGCCCGGAGGAGATCCCGCAGGCCCGGACCAGCACCTCCCCGAGCTCCCAGACCGTCTCCTTCGCGAACCGGTGGTAGTCGCCGAGCGCCCAGGCGGCGCGCGTCGCGGCCTTCGGGTCGCGGTCGGCCTCGCTGACCGCGGGCGCCTCGTTCGGTTCCTGCTTGGTCATCTCGCTCCTCCGATCCTCTTTGCCGCCGGCCCGTGTCAGCTCCTCGATCCTCGCCAGCGCCGCGGCCTCGATCAGCAGTCGCCCTGCGGTCGCTCGACGCTCCATGGCCGGGACCGTAGCCCCGGCGAGGTGCCCTGACTTCGCCCGAATCGAGCAACTTTCGGGCGGTCCCGTATAGCCAGATCTGGCTACGTGGCGGCGTCGTCGAGCACGCCCGAGCGCAGCGCCCACGCGGCCGCGGCCGTGCGCGTGGGGAGGTCGAGCTTGCGGAGGATGTTGGTGACGTGGCGATGGACCGTATGCTCGGAGACCACCAGCTGCTCGGCGATCTGGCGGTTGGTGAGCCCCTCGGCGAGGAGCCCGAGCACCTCGCGCTCGCGCCGCGTGACCTCAGGGAGAAGTGAGCCGTCGTCGACGCGGCGAATCGAGGCATCGAGCAGCCGGCGAGCGCGCTCGGCCTCCGCCTCGGCCCCAAGCTCGAGCAGCCCATCCAGGGCTGCCGTCGCCTCGCGCTCGGCCGGCTCGGTCCGGCCCAGGGCAACGAGGCTCGTGGCCAGCTCGATCCGCGCTCGGGCGGCCTCGAACGGCGCGCCGCTTCGCTCGAAGCGATCGACGGCGTCCTCGAGCAGCGTCCTCGCGCGCTCGTGGTCGCCGCGCGCGCCCTCGAGCAGTCCCTCGGCAAGCTCCCTGGAGGCGCGCAGCGGCTCGGTCTCGACCAGCCGCTCGATCTCGCGCAGGGACTCCAGCGCCACCCGCGCCTCCTCGAGCTCGCCCCGCGCCAGCCGGGCGCGGACCAGCAGCTCGAGCGCCGGGGCCCGGTCGAGCTTGCGCTCGGCGGGTGCCTGGCGCAGTAGCCGCTCGACCAGCTCGGCCGCGCGGCGGGCTTCGCCCCGGTCGAGCGCCAGGCGGGCTCGGCAGAGCTGCGCCGGGGCGGACGGGGCCGCCCGATCGAGCAGCCGCGCCGCCTCCTCGCCGCGCGCCTGCCTGCGCCGCAGCTCCGCGAGGCCGACCAGCGGACCTCCCACCATCGCCGGGCGCGAGCGGGAGAAATCCTCGACCGAGGCCTCCAGCATCTGCTCGGCGTCGTCCCAGCGTCCCCGCCAGAGGTGAACCGCGCCGTACTCGGCCCGGCAGAAGGCGAGCATGTAGCGGCTCCCGTAGCGCTCCGCGAACTCGGCGATCCGATCGCACCACTCAGCCGCGCGCTCGTAGTCGAGCACGGTCGTACAGGCCGTGACGAGGAAACAGCAGGCCCAGGCGCCCGAGATCGGGATCGTCGCCTCGCCCACCAGGGCCGTCGCGGTCGCCTCGTCGAGGCGGCGCATCCCCGCCTCGACCTGGGCGCAGGCGACGAGCGCGGCTCCCTCCAGGGCGAGGCCGAGCATCTCGAGGTCGGGGACGTCGAATCGCCGCCCGATCTCCGCCGCTCGCGCCCCGAGCTCCCCCGCCTTGTCGGCATCGCCCGTGAGGTTGTCGATGTAGCCTTCGTGGAAGGCGAGCCAGCCGTGCTCGGGGCCGGGATCGAGCCCGTCGAGGAGGCGCGCGGCGCGCCGTAGCCAGCCGGCCGCCACCGCCACGGCGCCGCGGAAGTCGAGCTGATCGGCCGCGAGCCAGGTGGCCATCCGCGCCGCGCCCGCGGGTTCCCCGCGCCGGCGGTAGAGGCGGTAGGCGCGCTCGCGGGCGTCGAACACCGCCTCGGCGTCGTCGAGCCACCATGCGGCCCAGCTCAACCCCTCGAGCGCCTCCGGCGTCTCCTCGCGAGCGAGAGCGTCCGCGAACGATGCCCTGGCTGCTTCCCACTCCCCGTCGGCGAGCAGGGCCCAGCCGGCCGAGAGCGGGTCGGATGCGACTCGCGCGGGTGCCATTGCTACCCGGGCATCTTCGCGTCTCGGGCGTCGCCGTGTCTATCTCGACCAGCTCGCTACCGCATCGCGCAACGAGCGAGCGTTAGCGCCGGGCGCTCGAGGTGCCTCGTTTGGACGAGCACCGGGAGCGCGCGCCCGCGTATCGCGCGAAGCGGCTGTCTCGAAGCACTCCTCCAAGCGGTGAAGGGAGCAGACGCTAGTCCAAGCCGGTCGAGTTGTGCACCTGCCGCACCTCGACTGCGCTGACATGGGAGTCGAGGATGCGCGAGGCGATTTCGACGGCGCGGTCGCGGTTGGGGCACTCGAGCAAGTAGTAGGCGGTTACGTGCTCGTCGCCGGCGGCGACCGGGCCTGTGGAGGACACCGGCCTCCCGGCGGCGACTCGGATAGTCGTCGTCTCTTCCGGCAGGTGCAGCCCGGCGCCGTTGATCAGCTCTCCCGCGGCTTTGAGCTCTTCGAGCAGCTTCGCGTGCTTGGCCTCGATCGAGGAGACCTCCTCCTCGCTCAGCGCCTTCAAGTGGGTCGGGTTGGTGTGCATCATCACCACGAAC
>WHSW01000206.1 GCA_009379895.1 Solirubrobacterales bacterium | reverse complement strand
CGTAGTCGACGCGCACGCGCAGCCTGGAAGTCAGGCGCGGGAGGTGCTCGACGATCTCCGCCGCGTCGACATCCAGGCCCGAGATGTCGGGGTCGAGCCCTTTGGGCTGACGACGCTTTGCGGCGCGATCGGTGATCGCGTGCAGCGGCAGCGCGCCGACCGGCACCAGCTCGCGACCGGGCCGGTGACCTCGAAGCGCCGCGGCGATCCCCGCGCGCACCCAGGCGGCGGGCCGGAGGACGAGCATCCAGTCACACGCCCGAGCATGATCCAGATGGCCGCCGAAGGTCCGCCACATCCGGACCACCGCCTCGTTGGCGCTGTCCGACCAGGTCACATCTTGCGGTCCCTTGAGCAGGCGACCGAGCAACAGGGCCCCCGCGGCGCCGCCTCGGCGGTTGGGTGCCACGACGAGATGCGAGCAACAGACCCCGCGTAGCTCGCGGTCATCGAAGCGCAGCCTGCGGACCTGCGTTCCGATGAACCCGAAGACCTCCCCGTGCTCGTCCACGGTGACCAGTGAGGTGAGCTCCGGATCCGCCCATGGATGCGCGAGGATCGTCGCCGCGAGGAATTCGCGGTCGCCGCCCCAGCCCGGCAGAAGGGCGTCGAGCAACCCTTCGACGGCGGGCAGATCGGCGTCCCTCAGCGCGCGTATCTCGGACATGCTCGCGAACCTACCGATGCGCCCGCGCCGCCGCGAGCACGCGACCTACGCTCCCCCGCCGCGCAGGCGCTCGGCGACCGCGGCGACCGGCTCCTGGCCGAGGTCGCCGTCGGCGTGCGAGCGCACCGCGACGGCGCCCGCCTCCAGCTCGCGGTCGCCGACCACCAGCATCAGCGGCAGCTTGGCGAGCTCGGCGTCGCGGATCTTGCGCCCGACCGACTCCGAGCGCGCGTCGACGCGAACCCGCGCCCCGGCCGCCGTCAGCTCGGCGGCGATCTCGGTGGCGCGCTCGAGGTGGCGGTCGGCGACCGGCAGGACCGCCGCCTGCACGGGCGCCAGCCAGAGCGGGAAGCGCCCGGCGTGGTGCTCGATCAGGATCCCGGCGAAGCGCTCCATCGAGCCCAGTAGGGCCCGGTGGATCAGCACCGGCGTGTGCTCGTGGTTGTCCTCGCCCTGGTAGGTGAGATCGAAGCGGGCGGGCATCTGGAAATCGAGCTGACAGGTGCCGAGCTGCCACGAGCGCCCGAGCGCGTCGGTGACGTGGAAGTCGATCTTCGGCCCGTAGAAGGTGCCCTCCCCCGGACTCACGTCGTGCTCGCGGCCCTGGCGCTCGAGCGCCTCACGCAACCCGGCCTCGGCGCGCTCCCATTGCTCGTCGGTGCCGATCGACTTCTCCGGCCGCGTCGAGAGCTCGACCCGGACCCGGTCGAACCCGAAGCGCGCGTAGAGCTCGTCGATCGACTCGCAGATCGAGTCGACCTCGGCCGGCACCTGATCGAGCGCGCAGTAGACGTGGGCGTCGTCCTGGGTGAAGGCGCGCACCCGCAGCAGGCCGTGCAGCACGCCCTCGCGCTCGTAGCGAGAGACGTCGCCGAACTCGGCCAGGCGCAGCGGCAGCTCGCGGTAGGAGTGGCGCTGCGAGCCGAAGACCAGGCAGGCGCCCGGGCAGTTCATCGGCTTGAGCGCGAAGCGCCGCTCGTCCCCGTCGCGCTTCGACGGCTCGGCGAAGAACATGTTGTCGCGGTAGTTGTCCCAGTGCCCGGAGCGGTGCCAGAGCTCCTCGTCGAGGATCCGGGGCGTCTTGATCTCGAGGTAGCCGCGCTTGGCGAGCTGGCCGCGCACCTCGCGCTCGATCAGGCGCAGCAGGACGGTCCCGTTGGCAAGCCAGAAGGGCATCCCCGGGCCCTCGGGCCGCAGCATGAACAGGTCGAGCTGCGGACCGAGCCGGCGGTGGTCGTGCTCGCGGGCGCGCTCGAGCAGCTCGAGGTGGCGCTCGAGCTCGGCCTTGGTGTGAAACGCCGTCCCGTAGATCCGGGTCAGCATCTGGCGGGTCTCATCGCCGCGCCAGTAGGCGCCCGCGATCGAGCTCAGCTTGAAGGCACCGATCCGGCCGGTGGAGGGCGCGTGCGGTCCCCCACACAGGTCCGTGAACGGCCCGTTTCGATACAGCGAGACGGCCTCGACGCCCTGATCGCGGACCAGGTCCTCGATCAGCTCGACCTTGTAGGGCTGGTCTTCCTCGCGAAACCGCCCCAGCGCCTCGGCGACCGTGACGTCGCTGCGCTCGAACGGCTCGTCGGCGGCGATGTGCGCGCGCATCGCCGCCTCGATCCGCTTCAGGTCGGCCTCGCTCGGGCGCTCGCCCTCGGGGAACTCGAAGTCGTAGTAGAACCCCCCCTCGATCGGCGGCCCGATCGAGACCCGCGTGCCGGGCCACAGCTCGACGACCGCCGTCGCCATCACGTGGGCCGCGTCGTGGCGGATCAGCCACAGCGCGGCGTCGGCGTCCTCGCCCTCGCTGGTCGAGGTGACGATGCCGATCCGGGCGCCGTCGGGCAGGGACGCCCCCAGGTCACGCAGCTCGCCGTCAACGCGGACGCCGAGCGCATCCCGCGCCAGCGCGGGCCGATCGCCGCCGCCGCGTCGGCGCCCGTCGCGCCGGCCGGCAGGGCGAGCGGCGAGCCGTCGGGCAGGATCACGGTCAGGTCGGCCATCGGAGGCGCCATGCTAGCCGTGCCTTCCGCGCCCCACCGGCCGGTGGGGCGCCCGGGGCCCGAGGCTCAGGAGCCCCGCAGCGCCGCCCGATCGAGCTTCCCGTTGCCGGTCCTGGGCAGCTCGTCGTGGATCACGACCTGCTTCGGGACCATGTAGTCCTCGAGCCGCTCGGCGCAGAGCCGCCGCAGGGCGCCGGGATCGAGCTCGTGGTCGGACTGCGGCGCGACGTGAGCGACGACGGCCTCGCCGAGCAGCCGGTCGGGGACCCCGACCACCGCGGCCTCGCGGACCCCGGCGGCCTGATGGAGGATGTCCTCGATCTCGCGCGGCACGACCTTCTCTCCGCGCGACTTGATGATGTCGTCGCGGCGACTGACGAAGTACAGGTATCCGTCCTCGTCGCGGCGGAAGAGGTCGCCGCTCGCCATCTCGCGCTCCCAGGGCCAGCGCCCGGGCCGCAGCTTCGCGGCGGTCGCCTCCGGCTTGCCCCAGTAGCCCTGCATCAGGTGCGCCCCGCGGATCATCAGCTCCCCGACGGCGCCGGTGGCGGCGACATTGCCGTCGGCGTCCTCGACCCACGCCTCGGTGCCCGGGATCGCGATCCCGACCGACGTTGGTCGCTCGTCGACCTGGTCCGGGGGCAGGTAGCAGACCCGCTGGCACTCGGTCTGGCCGTACATCAGGTACAGGCGCGCGTCGGGAAACGCGCGGCGAAGCTCCCTGGCCGTCGGCTCGGGCAGCGGGGCGCCGGCGTTGGTCAGCGTCCGCAGGTCCGGCAAGGGGCGCTCGGCGAGGCCCTTGAGCGAGAGCAGCACCTGAAACACCGTGGGCACGCCCGGCAGCGTGGTGATCCGCTGCTCCTCGAGCACCGAGACCACCCGGCCGGCGAACGCGAAGCCGGGCTCGAGCACGAGCGTCGCCCGCGCGCGCACGCAGGTGAGCAGCTGATACAGCCCGTAGCCGAACGAGAGCGGCATCACGCACAGCACCCGGTCGGCCTCGCCCATCTCGAGGTACTCGATGATCGAGTCGGCGACGAAGGTCATGTTCGCGTGCGTGAGGGCGACGCCCTTCGGCTCCCCGGTCGATCCCGACGTGTAGACGACGCCCGCGAGATCGACGGAGACCGGATCGGCCGGGGGCGAACCGTCGCCGGCGACCGACTCGGCGCCGACCACGACCCGCACCGGGTCGGGGGCGTGCTCGACGGCGGCCCCGGCCGTTTCGGCGCGCTCGGCGTCGCAGACGAGCGCCCGCGCTCCCGCGTCGCCGAGCACGTAGGCGAGCTTCTCCGCCTTGACCGTCGGATGCAGCGGCGAGATCGCCGCCCCGGCCCGCCACACCGCGTAGATCGCGATCGTCGCCTCCAGGCTGTTCGCGAACAGCAGGGCGACGCGGTCCGATCGTCGAACCCCCAGCCCCGCGAGACCGGCGGCCAGCCGGTCGGCGGCGCGATCGAGCGCCGCGTAGGTCAGCTCGCCCTCGGGCGCGATCACCGCGACCTTGTCCGGGTCGGCCGCCGCCGCGGCGCGCAGGTCCTCGCCGAGCGTGCGGGTGCTCACTCGGGAGACCGTTTGCGACCCACGAAGCCGGCGATCGCCGCGATCGAGCCGAAGTTCTCCTCGGTGATCTCGACGTCCTCGACCGCGATCGCGTAGCGACCCTGCACCTCCTCGACCAGCTCGACGAAGCCGAGCGAGTCGATGATCCCGAGCTTGAGGAAGTCATCTCCGTCGCCGAGCTCGGTGTCCGGATGCATGTAGAGGAAGTTGTCCTCGATGAAGGTGCGCATCTCTCGCCGGACGTCGCCGTCGGCTGCGGTCATGAGACCTCCTTGACTAGATGGGTGGACCGGCGCCCGGTGCGATCGATCCTGACTCGCGGCTCGGTGGCCTCGACAGGGTAGGCGCCGACGGGCGCGCCGACGAACTCCCGGTGCCAGAGCTGGGTGGAGAGCACGCCGACGAGGGCCATCCCCTCACGCACGCCGGTCGCGCGGCCGGCGCGACAGCGGCGCAACAGCCCCGCGACGCGACGCGGATCCCAGATCCCCGTCTCCGCGAGGGCCTCGGGCGAGAGCGCCCGCTCGACCCACTCGGGGGCGCCCGGAGCGAAGAACGGGCTCACCTCGGGCGCCCGGTAGGGCTGCTTGCCCCGGGTCGCGATCGCGGAGGGCAGGAGGTCCGCGGCCACCTCGCGGAGCGCGACCTTGTCGCGCAGGCCGTCGAGCTTGCGCTCGGGCGGCAACCCGCCGGCGTAGGCGAACACCCGGTCGTCGAGGAACGGGTAGCGGCCCTCGACCCCGTGCGCCATCGCCACCCGGTCCCCCTGGGCGGCGAGCAGGTACGGCTCCAGCAGGGTCGTCACCTCGAGCCACGCGGCACGCTCCAGCTTGCTCCAGCCGGCGAACGACGGCGGCACGTCCGCGCGCAGGCGGTCCAGCGATGTGCCGGCCCCGATCGCCTCGGCTACCTCGGGGCGGTAGAGCGCCTTGACGCCGGCCGTCGCCTCGACCCTGGTCAGGTGCGAGCCCAGGACCTCGTCGCCGGACCCGGTCTCGAGCAGGAACCGTCGCCAGGCCGGTCCGCGGCGAGCCCCGCCGTGGCCCAGGTACGGGTAGAGGCCGTCGAGCAGGTGCGCGGCCCGCTCGGGATCGTCGGCGTTGAGCTCGCGAAGCGCCACCTCCTTGAACAGGTCGTAGCCCCAGAACAGCTCGTCGGCGCCCTCACCGGTGGCGATCACGGTGATCCCGGCCAAGCGCACCTCGCGGGCGAGCAGGTAAAGAGGCACCGGCGCGGTGCGCACGAGCGGCGTCTCGGCGTGCCGAACGACCTCCGGGAAGGCGTCGGCGATCTCGGCGGCGCCGGCCTCGACCACGTGATGGCGGGTCCCGATCGCGCGGGCGACCTCCTCCTGGTGAGCTCGCTCGTCGTACTGGGGATCGCGGAAGGCGACTGAGAAGGTGCGCAGCTCGCCTTCGGTCTCCTGCTGGGCGAGGGCCGTGATCAGGCTCGAGTCGAGGCCGCCCGAGAGATAGGTGCCGACCGGCACGTCGGCGCGCAGCCGCAGCCTGACGCTGTCGCGCAGCAACTCCTCGAGGCCGTCCCCCGGCTGCGCTTCCGCGCTCGCGCGCTCGGGCGTCCACCAGCGCCGCTGGGCGACGATCTCGCCGCGCTCCCAGACCACGAGCCCTCCGGGCGGGACCTGGTTGAGGCCGCGAAACGCGGTCCGCGGCGGGCGCGGCCCCCAGAGGGTGAACACCTCGTCGAGCCCGACCAGGTCGGGCTCGGCCGCGACTTCGCCGGAGGCGAACAGCGCCTTGGCCTCCGATCCGAAGATCAGCGAACCGTCTTCCAGAAGCGCGTAGTGCACGGGGCGAACGCCGAATCGGTCGCGCACGAGCGTCAGC
>WHSW01000205.1 GCA_009379895.1 Solirubrobacterales bacterium | reverse complement strand
CCTCTTCCGCCAGCACTTCGGCCGCCGCGAGCGCCTTGTTGACCATGGTGTGGATACCCACCTCCGTGACGTGCTGCCCCTCGCGCTTCACATCGGCAACGCCGAGCGGCACGGAGTACTCGCCCTCGGGAACGTAGCCCTTGGTAAAGTACAGCAGCTTGTGCTCGATGAAGATGACCGGGTTGTCGTCGCGAACCGCCGCCTTGAGCAGCGCCTTGGCGTCCGCCGGCGTCGAGGGGCAGGCGATGAGCAGGCCCGGGATCTGCAGGTACATCGCCTCGAAGCTGTGCGAGTGCGTCGGGCCGAGCTGATGTCCGCCGCCGCCGGGCATCCGGATCACCATCGGGACTCGTACGTGACCGTTGAACATGTAGGGGATCGCGGCCGCGTGGTTGATGATCTGATCGAAGGCGAGCAGGGAGAAGTTGACCGTCATCAGCTCGACGATCGGCCGCAGCCCACCCATCGCCGCGCCGACCCCGGTGCCGACGATCGTGTTCTCGGAGATCGGCGTGTCGCGCACCCGCCGCTCGCCGAACTCGTCGAGCAGACCCTCGGTGACCTTGAACGAGCCCTGAAAGACGCCGACGTCCTCGCCGATCACGAACACCGACTCGTCGCGGCGCATCTCCTCGGCCATCGCGTCGCGCAGCGCCTCGCGCATGCGGATCACGCTCATCCGTCGGCATCCTCGGCTTCGCGTGCGGCGCCGCCGGGCTCGGGTGGGCCCTCGTCGGGCTGCGCCGGCTCCTCGCGCTCGCGGCCGGTCTCGGCCGCCCGGCCGCCGTAGGCGGCGCCGGCCTCCGCCAGCTTGCGAACCTCGCCCTCGGCGTGCTCGCGCTCGCGCTCGCCGCGGTGCGGCTCGGGCGTGCGTTCGTCGACCGCGTACCAGCCGGGCACCTGATCGCCGACCACGTAGAGGTTGTCGTAGAGCGAGGCGAGCTCGGGCTCCGGTGAGTTGTCGGCGAACTCGACCGCCTCGCGGACCCGCCGGTCGACCCGCTCGCGCATCCCCTCGCGCTCGTCCGGGCGCAGCATGCCCTCGCCCTCGAGCCGCGCGGCGAACAGCTCGATCGGGTCCTTCTTGCGCCACTCCGCGACCTCCTCCTTGGTCCGGTAGAGCTCGGGGTCGGCGGCCGAGTGCCCGCGGTAGCGGTAGGTGAACGCCTCGACCATCGTCGGGCGGCGCTCCTCGCGGGCGATGCGCACGTGCTCGGCGACCGTCTCGCGCATCGCCAGCACGTCCATGCCGTCAGCCCGCACCCCGGGGACGCCGAGCCCCTCGGCCTTCTTCGAGAAGTCGGTGACCGCCGAATGGCGCTCGACCGAGGTCCCCATCCCGTACAGGTTGTTCTCGAGGATGAAGACGACGGGCAGCCGCCAGAGCGCGGCGAGGTTCATCGTCTCGCCGAAGTTGCCCGTGTTCGAGGCGCCGTCGCCGAACATGCAGACGGTCACCTCGTCGCTGCCGCGGTAGTCGGAGGAGAGCGCGAGCCCCGCCGCCAGCGGCAGGTTGCCGCCGACGATCCCGTAGCCGCCCATGAAGCGCCGCTCGCCGTCGAAGACGTGCATCGAGCCGCCGCGCCCGCCGGAGGTGCCGTCGACGCGCCCGAAGAGCTCGGCCATCACGTTCTGCGGGTCGGTCCCGCGGGCTATCGCGTGACCGTGCGTGCGGTAGGTGCCGATCAGGTAGTCGTCGGGGCGCATCGCCGAGACGGTCCCGACGATGGTCGCCTCCTCGCCGATCCCGAGGTGCAGGAAGCCGCCGGCCTTGGCGCGCTGGTACTGGCGCCCGGCCTCCTCCTCGAAGCGCCGGATGAGCGCCATCGTCTCGAGCAGGCGCAGGCTCGTCTCGGCGTCGGGCAGGGACGGGGGCGTGCCGCGCCCGCCGTCCGCGGCCCGCGTGCTCGCCGTCGTCTCGGTCTGTTCGGGCACCCGACCTGAACATAGCCAAGCGGCCCGCTCGGTGAACATCGGCGCCCGCCGGGCGCCCTATCGCGCCGCCGCGGTGGCCGCCTCCTCGAGCCTGTCGTCGCCCCAGAACACCGCCTCGCCGACGGCGACGCTCGGGACGCCGACCACGCCCAGGTCGCCCGCGCGGTCGGTCGCCTCGCGCAGACGCGCCTTGATCGCATCGCGCTCGACCGCGGTCCGCAGCGAGCGCGGGTGCAGCTCCGAGGACGCCGCGGCGATGAACACGTTGTCGGGTTCGCTCAGATCGCGGCCGGCGCCGAACGCCTGCCGGAACGCGGCCAGCGAGAACGACACCGTGCGCCCGATCTCCTTCGCGAAGGTGGCCACGCGCATCGCGAGCAGGCCGTTCGGGGGCCAGGGGTCGGGCCAGCGGATCGGCGGCAGCCCGTAGGCCTGGGCCCGCCGCTCGACCTCGCGCATGCCGGCCTCGCGCTCGGTGCCCAGACCCCACGACGAGCGTCCGAAGCGCCGAAACAACCCGCCGAGCAGGATCGGCTGCCACTCGGGAGACTCGGCCCCGGCCGACTCGAAGACCGACGAGATCCGCTCCGCGGCGAGGTAGGCGTACGGGGAGCCGAGATCGAAGTAGAAGACCGCCCGTGCGCCCACGCCGGCGACGCTACTGGTGGATCGCCCAGCCGTCGACCGCGCGCGCGGCGTCGAGGACGGCCTCCGAGATCGTCGGGTGCGCGTGGCTGATCCGCGCGAGCTCCTGATAGCCGCCCTCGAGCGCGATCGTGTCGACGAGCTCGGCGATCATGTCGCAGGCGCGGTTGCCGACCACGTGGGCGCCGAGGATCTCGCCGTACTCGGCATCGGCGACCAGCTTGACGATCCCGTCCCGGTCGTCGTAGACGGCGGAGGCGCCGACGCCGCCGAGCTTCATCCTGCCGACCTTGACGTCCCTGCCCGCGTCCTTGGCCTGCTGCTCGGTCATGCCGACGCTGGCGACCTGCGGCTCGCAGAATGTGGCGCCGGGGACCAGGTTGGGATCGACGGGGTGGGTGGAGACGCCGGCGATCGTCTCGGCGGCGACGACCCCCTCCTCCTGCGCCTTGTGGGCGAGGTCCGCGCCCCGGACGAGGTCGCCGATCGCGAAGACCTTCGGGTTCGAGGTCCGCTGGAGCTCGTCGATCTCGATCTTGCCGCCCTCGCCGGTCGCGACGCCGGCCGCCTCGAGGCCGAGGCCCTCGGTGTCGGGCGCCCGGCCGCCGCAGATGCACAGGTACTCGACCTCGAGCTCCCGGTCGCCGACCTTCGCCTTGACCGACTTCGAGGCGGGCTCGACGTCGGAGATCGGCGTCCCGGTCAGCACCTCGATCCCCTGCTTCTTGAACACCCGCTCGACCACCCGGGCGATGTCCTTGTCCTCGGCCGGGAGGATCTGGGGCAGCATCTCGATCAGGGTCACCTCGGTCCCATAGCGGATGTAGCCGGAGGCGATCTCGGTGCCCGAGGCGCCGGCGCCGACCACCGCGATCGACTTCGGCAGGGTGGGCAGCGACCATGCCCCCCACGTGTCGACCACCCGCTCGGAGAACTCGACGCCGGGGATCGCAAGGGCCACGGATCCGGTCGCGAGGATCACCGCCTCGGTCTCGTAGGTGTCGTCTCCCACCGCCACGTTGCCGTCCTCGGTGAGCGACCCCTGGCCCTCGATCATCGCCACCTTGTTCTTGTCCCAGAGCATCTTCACGCCGCCGGACAGGGTCTCGGAGACCTTCGCCCGGCGCTCGGCCAGCGCCTCCCAATCGAGCGAGGCGCCCTGCACCGTGACCCCGAGCTCGGCGCTGTGCTCGGCGCGGTCGAGGATCTCGGCCGTGTGGAGCATCGTCTTCGCCGGGATGCAGGCGTAGTTGAGGCAGCGCCCGCCCGGCTTGTCGACCTCGACCACGGCGGTCTTCTTGTCGAGCTGAGCGGCCCGGATCGCGGCGTGGTAGCCGCCGGGCCCGCCGCCGATCACGATCACGTCGTAGGGGTCGGCCACGCCTCGACTCTATAGAAAGGATGCATCTAGTCCTTCGGGACCCGGCGCTCGGGCATCTGGATCCGCGCCATCGCCTTGATCATGAAGTAGAACATCGCCGCCGCCCCGACGATCAGCACCGTGGTGCCGACCGCCTGCGTCCACGAGGTCGCCTGGACCAGGCCGAGCGTGGCGGCGACCAGGACGATCACGAGCAGCGCCTGGAAGCCGAGCACCGCCCAGTAGCGCGCCTTCCACATCCCCCAGGCCATCGTCCCCATCAGCCCGACCGCGGCCACCACGGAGAGGATCGGGGCCTGCCCCTCGCCCTGCTTGATCCCGTCGCTGCCGAACTTGGTCACCTCGATCCCGGCCGCGTAGCCGATCACCGCCGAGAGCGCGATCAGGGCGGAGATCACGGCGCCGACGGTGACCACGGTCGGGCGCGCCCCGGGCGCCAGCGGCTCGAGGGCGTCGCGCGCCGCCTGGTTGCGCGCCTCCGAGCGCGCCGCCATCGCCGCGCTCCGGTCCTGCTCGCGGGGCGGCGAGCCGTTCGGCTCCGCGGTCTGACGCCCGGTCGCGCGCCCCTTGCGCTTGCGCCGGTCGGCGCGCTTTCGCTCGCGGCTTGCCATCGAGGCCACAGTATTGAGAGTCGATGAGGGCGCCGCTCAACCGAGCGCGGCCCGCAGCTCGCGCGCCGCGGCCTCGGGGTCCGCGGCGTCGCGGACCCCGCGTACGACGACGATCCGTCTCGCGCCGGCGCCGACCACCTCGGCGACGTTGGCGGCGTCGATCCCGCCGATCGCAAACCAGGGGGCGTCGTCGGGCGCGACCGCGGCGGCGTGTCCGATCAGCTCGATTCCCGCGGCCGGCCGCCCGGGCTTGGTCGGCGTCTCGACCACCGGGCCGGCGCTGAGCTGGTCGGCGCGGGCATCGCCCTCCGCGGCCAGGGCGGCGTTGAACTGGAGCGGCGAGTGGGTCGAGAGCCCGACCAGTGCGGCATCGCCCGCAATCCGGCGCGCCTCGGGGACCGGCATGTCGTCCTGGCCGACGTGGACGCCGTCCGCGTCGCAGGCCGCGACCAGGTCGGGACGGTCGTTGAGGAAGAAGAGCGCTCCGTGCTCGTCCGCCGCCGCCCGAAACGCCCGTGCCGCGAGGACCAGCCCCTCGTCGTCGAGCTCCTTGTCGCGCAGCTGAACCAGGTCGACCCCGCCGCGCAGGGCGGCGTCGAGCAGGGGCCCGGGATCGCGGCCGCCGGGCCGCGCCTCGCAGACCAGGTACAGGCGGGCGTCGGCGAGCGCCCGGCGGCGACCCGCCAGCAGCGCCTCGTCGTAGGTCTGAAAGAAGACGCCCGCGCTGACCAGCCCGTCGCGAACCGAGATCAACCAGCCGGCTCGGGCCTCGACCTCGATCCCGCTCGCGGCGCCGGCCGCGCGGATGCGCGTGGCGACCGCGATCCGGCCGCCGACCGGGCGGCTCCCGGTGCTCTCCCAGCGCATGCTCCGCCACCCTTCTCCCAGGCTCTCCCAGACGCCACGCAGCTCGGATCGGCCCCGGAAGATGCCGCTCCAGGGCCCGCGCGAACGGCTGACGTCGAACTCGACGTCATCGGTCACCCGGCCCAGCGCGAGCTCGATCTCACCACGGGTCAGGGCCGCGAAGAACTCGAGCGCGGGCTGTGTTTTCGTCGGCGGCATCCGGGGGAGTATCTTGGAAGAGAACGGGAGCCCTACCCCAAGGGGCTGAGAGGGCGGCTCCGGGCCGCCGACCGTCTGAACCTGATCCGGGTAATGCCGGCGCAGGGACGATCGGGGTCCGCCCGCCGAACGAGGAGCGAACCTCCGATGGCGACAGACAACCAGCAGCACGACGCGGTGATCGTCGGCGGCGGCGTGATCGGGCTCGCCTGCGCGTGGCGAGCCGCGCAGCGCGGCCTGAGCGTGCTGGTGCTCGAGCGCGAGCGCCCGGGCGCCGGCGCCTCGAACGTCGCGGCCGGGATGCTGGCCCCGGTCGGCGAGGCCACCTGGGGCGAGGACCGGCTGCTCGAGCTCGCGCTGGCGTCGCACCGCCTCTGGCCGAGCTTCGCGAAGGAGCTCGCGACAGCGGCGGGCGGCGAGCTCGTCTACCTCGACCTCGGCGCTCTACACATCGCTCTCGATCGCGACGAGTCCGCCGAGCTTCGCC
>WHSW01000204.1 GCA_009379895.1 Solirubrobacterales bacterium | reverse complement strand
GCTGAGGGTCGGCGACGACCTATGCAACGCTGGTAGGAAGCCCATGCTCTCGCGTCAGGGAACCGCGCCTCCCGGGTTGCGGCGAGCAGCGGGCACGCCCTTGGCGATAGAGCTTCCTCAGGTTGTGCGTGGCAGCGATCAGCTTCCATTCGCTGGCGCAGGCAGCAAAGCCGCGGCGCATGAAGCGTCGGATGCCGCGGTTCTCCTTCACGTCCCCGAAGACCGGCTCGACCATCCACTGGCGGCGGCCATAAAGCTCGCTGCCGGCCTCCGTGGCGAGCGCTCTTCGCATGAAGTCATAGGGCCCGCCCCGGCGCCCTCGCCGTGGCCCGGCTCGGGTCTGGGCGTCGGGGGCGACCAGCGGGGCGATGCCCTGCTTGCGAACGGCGTCGATGTGTGCGTTTGACCAATAGCCCGCGTCGGCGAGCACGACCCCGAGCGCGAACAGATCCGAGCGCTCGCTCGCCGAGTCTCCGGCCATCAACTCCGGGGCGATGTAGCTCTCGGTGCCGATCACCTCGCCCGTCCTCGTCAGCGAGGCCGCGTCGTGGGGCTTGGCGATGCCGAAGTCGGTCAATCGGGCGCGCCCGTCGGCGTCGATCAGCACGTTCTGGGGCTTGATGTCGCGATGCAGGACGCCCGCGGCGTGCATGTGGCGGAGCGCGAGCAGCAGCTCGCGTGCCAATCGCTCGGGGTCGGGGGCGTCGCCGGCGTCGAGCCGGGAGGCGAGATCCCCGCCGCCGACGTACTCCATCACCAGATACGGCCGCAGCCCGGCGTCGAAGTCGTAGACGCCGACCAGGTTCGGGTGCTGGAGGCGGGCGGCGACCTGGGCCTCGCGGCGAAACCGGCCCAGGTACTCATCGTCGGTCGCCAGCGCGTCGGAGAGGACCTTGATCGCGACCGGCCTGCCGAGCCGCTCGTCGGTCGCCAGCCAGACCGCCGCCATGCCCCCGTGGCCGAGCGGGCGCTCGAGGCGGTAGCGCTCCGCGAGCCGCCGGCCCGAGGCGATCACGGGCTCGTCGAGCAGGTCCGCCCGCCCGGTTCCGCTTTCTCGCCCGCGCCAGTTGCTCGGCTCGTCGTGGCCCACCGGGACTATCAGTTCCCGCGGCGCGCCGGAGCTAATCCGCGGCCGGCCCGCCGCGCGCCGGGGCCATAACCCGCGGCGCACCCGCCCGTCGACGACGCGGAGCCGCTCAGCGCCCGCCGGTGAGCCGGGTGAACGCCCGCCAGGAGGGCTTCGGCTTCAGCCCGGTCTCGAACAGGCCCGAGCTCGCGCACCACGAGCAGATCGACGTCTCGGAGTCCATCCAGCTGAACCAGATCACCGACTGGACGTTGAGTTGGCCGCGGTTAGAGCGGAAGTAGCGGTACGCCTGCGCGAGGCGCTTCGCCTGGCCCCGGCGGCCGCGGTTGAGCGGGTTCCCGCCCCGATCCGAGCCCCAGCCGATCTCGGTCACCCACATATCGGCGCGCCGATCGCGCGCTCGCACCATCTCCTCGCGGATCAGGTCGATCTGCTCCTCGATGCTCTTCAGACGGGCGCCGTAGGGGTGTGGGGCGACGCCGTCGAAATCGCGCTTTACCCCGCGCTGCCGGTAGAGCTTGCGCAGGTACTTCGAGCCGGCGACCGCCTTGCGCGAGCCCGCCAGCTCGGCCATCCCGCCAAGCACGACGTCGGCGCGGCGGTCCTCCGAGCGGATCGCCTTGCTGGCGTCCGCAAGCAGGTTCGCGTAGCCGCGCGGGCTCGGCTTGGGCCGGTAGAAGGTGCGCGAGTTCTGCTCGTTCCAGATCTGCCAGGCGCGGATCGGACGCTGCGGCAGGGTCGGGTTCTCGGCCCAGAACTCGCCGCCGCGCCCGTAGCGCGCGACCGCGTCGCCGACGAACGTCCTCCAGGCCTTGCGAGCCGCCCTGCTGCGCGGGGCGAAGACGCCGCAGTTCGCCCCGCAGCTGCGGCGATCGAGCCCGCGGGCGACCCAGGTGGGCGAGCCGAAGATGAACGGCAGCACCCGGATCCGGTTGCGGGCAGCCTCGGCGACGATGCCGTCGAAGCCCGCCCAGGCGTAGTCGCCGTCGGCGTTGGTCGGATCAGTCGCCGGCCAGCTCAGGATCGCGCGCAGGGTCCCCACCTTGCCCTTGCCCATGCGGTCGAAGTCCCCGGCGTCGAGGCCCGTCTGCGACGCGACACCGTAGAACGATCGCGGCACGGCCGCGGCGCTCGTCGCATGCGAGAGCGCGATCGCCGCCGCCAGCGCGAGCAGCGTCGCGAGCATGCCCCCCCATCGGGCCCTTCCGATCATGGACCCCTGAACACGGGCCGGCGGCGAAAGCTGCGGCCGCCGGAAGAGATATCTCTTGGCGGGCGGCGGGCACTGCAGAGCATCCCGGGGAGTTATCCACGCGTGGGGGGTCTGAAACCTCCCCGCCGGCTGCGCGTTCTTACGGCGTCAGGTCGTACGGGTAGTCGGTCAGCGTCTCGCAGCCGTCGTCGGTGACCAGCAGCAGGTCCTCGAAGCGCACGCCGCCGACCTCGCGCTGCCAGAGGCCTGGCTCGATCGCGAGCACGTCGCCCGCCACCAGCGGCGAGCGACCCGCCTGGCCGAGGCCGGGCTGCTCGTGGACCTCGAGCCCGACCCCATGCCCGAGCCCGAACTGAAACCCCTCCTGGGGATCGTCGCCCGGGCCGGTGCGCAGGGTGCGATGGCCGGCGGCCTCGAAGATCTCGCAGCTGAGCGCGTGCAGCTCGCGACCGCTGACCCCGGGGCGGGTCGCCGCCCGCACCCCCTCGAGCGCCTCGCGCACCAGGGCCTCCTGATCGCGGACCGCGGGCGGGGCCTCGCCGACCACGAAGGTCCGGGTCATGTCGGCCCAGCAGGCCGATCGCTCGTCGCGGGGCCAGAGGTCGATCTGAATCGGCAGGGCGGCGGGCAGCGGCCCCGACCCCGCCTCGTGGCCGAACCCCTGTCGCACGGAGGCGACGATCACGTCCGGTGGCGCCGGCGCCCCGTGGGCCGCGCACGCCTCGCGCAATGCGGCCCGCACCGCCTCGGCGGTGAGCACCTCGCCGTCGAG
Organism: Solirubrobacterales bacterium; assembly: GCA_009379895.1. Classification (GTDB taxonomy): domain Bacteria; phylum Actinomycetota; class Thermoleophilia; order Solirubrobacterales; family 70-9; genus WHSW01. Next base: position 3,133 of record WHSW01000204.1, on the reverse strand, counting down.
GGTCAGGGTGCCGTCGCGCGCCACCGCGCGACCGAGCACGCCCGCCGCGGCCCCCATCCCGGCCTCGGCCGCGAGCTGGGCGCGGCGGATCCCGGCCAGCTCGGCCGCGGACTTGACCCGCCGGCGAGCCTCGAAGGCGTCGGGGTCCGGGGTCAGCGCCAGTCCGTCGGCGCGCAGACGGTCGGCGACCAGCAGCGGGAAGTCGGGGTCGACCAGCGCCTCCCGTACGCCCATCTCGGCCGCCGCCCGGCTGACCAGCTCGAGCGACACCTGCCCGCGCGACATGCCGCTCTCGAGCAGGTCGTGAAAACCGAGATCGCGGGTGTCGTGGAGCGCCGCCTCAGGAAGCGCCGCCGCGACGCGCTCGCGTTCGAGCGAGCTGACCATCACGTACGCACGCCCGTCGATCAGCCCGAACAGGAACGGGTCGCCGATCGCGATCGGCAGCTCGTGGCGCAGCGCGGCGCTGCGCTCGGTGTCACCGTAGATCAGCAGGGGCGCGCCGGCCGTGGGGTTTGCACCCGGCTCAGTCACCGGTTTTGCTCGGCGACCTCGGCCGGAGCCTCGATCTCGCGCTTGAGGATCTTGCCCGTCGGTCCCTTGGGCAGCTCGTCGACGAACCACACTCGGCGCGGGTACTTGTAGGCGGCGACCTGCTCCTTGCAGTGCTCGCGGACGTCGTCCTCGCTGCACTCGGCGCCCTCCTTGAGCGCGACCGCGGCGCCGATCTCCTCGCCGAGCTCGGGATCCGGGACGCCGACCACGGCGGCCTCGCGGACCGCCGGGTGCTCGTAGATGACCTCCTCGACCTCGCGCGGGTAGACGTTGTAGCCGCCGCGGATGATCAGGTCCTTCTTGCGGTCGACGATGAAGTAGTAGCCGTCGGCGTCGACGGTCGCCATGTCGCCGCTCGCAAACCAGCCGTCGCCGTCGATCGCCTCCGCGGTCGCCTCCGGGCGGCCCCAGTAGCCCTTCATCACGTTGTGGCCGCGGATCAGGATCTCGCCCGGCTCGCCCTGCGGCACCTCGTTGCCGCCGTCGTCGACGACCTTCATCTCGACCCCCTCGATCGGGATCCCGATCGAGCCCGGCTTGCGCTCGCGGTCGGGCCGGTTGAAGGAGGCGACCGGCGAGGTCTCCGACAGCCCGTAGCCCTCCAGCACCTTGGCGTCGAAGGCCCGCTCGAATCCGCGCATCACCTCGAGCGGCATCGCCGAGCCGCCGGAGGCGCAGACCTCGAGGCAGGAGGCGTCGAACGAGTCGTGATCGGGATGGTTGAGCATCGCCGCGTACATCGTCGGCACGCCCTCGAACACGGTCACCCGGTCGCGGTCGATGATCTCGAGCGCCTTGCCGGGATCAAAGCGCGGGATCAGCGTCAGGCAGGCGCCCGTGGCGACCGCCGTGTTCAGGCCGCAGGTCTGACCGAAGGAGTGAAAGAGGGGCAGCGCGCCGAGCACCATCGCCTCATCGTCGACGCGGGCGAGGGGGACGAAGGTCTCCACGTTGCGGCGCAGGTTGGCGTGCGTGAGCTCCGCGCCCTTCGGGGTCCCGGTGGTCCCCGACGTGTAGAGGATGACCGCGGTCTCCTCGTCGGCGCGCTCGACCACGTCGGCGACCGGCTCGGCCTCGGCCAACAGCCGCTCGAACCCGCCGGGCTCGACCAGGACCAGGTCGGTGCCGGCCTCCTCGGCGCCGGTCCCGGCCGCCTCGGCGAAGCCGTGCCAGGCGAAGAGCAGCTTGGCGCCCGAGTCGGAGAGATAGAAGCCGACCTCGCGCCGCTTGAGCAGCACGTTCATCGGCACGACGATCGCGCCGAGACGCAGCGCCCCGTAGTAGCAGGCGGCGAAGTAGGGGACGTTCGGGAGCATGATCCCGACCCGGTCCCCGGCCTCGACTCCCCGTGAGCGCAGCAGACCCGCGACCCGCGCCGCGGCCGCGTCGAGCGCCGCGTAGGTGAGCTCGGCGTCGTCGAGCTTCAACGCCACGTTGTCGGGGTGCTCGCGCGTCGTGTGCGCCAGGTTCTCGGCCAGGTTCATCTCGATCTCCCCTCGTTCGCCTGCGCCGAGTCTAATCGGCATCGGGCCGCGCCAAGCGGGACTCACGCCCGCCGCGCGAGCACCTGATAGACGGAGGTAAAGCCCGTCTCGAAGCCGTTGCGGGCCGCGCGCAGGTAGAGCCGCCAGACCCGCAGCCGCTCGGCGCCCGCGAGGCGCAGGGCCTCCTCGGAATGCTCGTCGAGGCGGCGCGCCCAGTGGCGCAGGGTCTCGGCGTAGTCGGCGGCGAATCCCTCGACGTGCTCGGTCGCAAAGCCGGCGCGCTCGAGCGCCAGCAGCACCCGCGAGAGCACCAGCGGCTCGCCGTCGGGAAAGACGTAGCGCTCCGAGAACGCACCCGGCTTGGGGTCGGTGGGGCGCAGGCGGGCGATCCCGTGGTTGAGCAGTCGCCCACCCGGGCCGAGCAGCGCCGCGAGTCGTCGCGCGTAGGCGTCGATCCGCTCGGCGCCGACGTGCTCGACCATGCCGATGCTGGCGATCGCGTCGAAGCGCTCGCCGCCCAGGTCGCGATAGTCGGCGACCCGGATCTCGACCCGCTCGCCGACCCCGGCCTCAGCGGCACGCGCCCGCGCGACGGCCGCCTGCGGCTCCGAGAGCGTGATCCCGACGACCTCGACGCCGTGGCGGCGGGCCGCGTGCACGGCGAAGCTTCCCCACCCGCAGCCGACGTCGAGCACCCGCTCGCCCTCGCACAGCGCCAGCTTGCGGCAGACGAGCTCGAGCTTCGCCTCCTGGGCGGCCTCCAGCGAGTCGGCCCCGCGGGAGAAGATCGCGCAGCTGTAGGTCAGCGATGAATCGAGGAACAGGGCGAAGAACTCGGGCGGCAGGTCGTAGTGGTGGCGAACCGCGCGCGCGTCGCGGGCGCGAGTGCGACGCTTGCCGCGCGGGGCCAGCTCGGCAACCCGGCGCAGGTGCGCGGCCGTCCCCACGCCGCCGGAGGCGATCACGGGGACCGGCGAGACGTCGAGCACCCGCTCGATCGCCGCGAAGTCCGGCCCCTCGAGGGTGCCGTCGCGCTCGACGGCGGTGAACATCAGGCGGGCCACGCCGGCGGCGGCGACCCGGCGCACGACGTC
>WHSW01000203.1 GCA_009379895.1 Solirubrobacterales bacterium | reverse complement strand
CCGATCGACGCCAGCGCCAGGGCCGCCGCGACGGCGGGCGCCCGGCGGATGCGCACGCTCAAACCTCGACCACGACCGGCAGGATCATCGGGCGTCGGCGCAGGCGGTCGTAGACGAACGAGGCGATGTCGTCGTGGAGGTCCTGCTGGAGCACGACCGCCTCGGTGACGCCGTCGGCTGCGGCCCGGCCGAGCGAGTCCTCGACCACGTCGCGCAGCTCGTCGACCAGCCCGTCGGTCTCCGATCCCTCGAGGAAGGGCACGCCGCGGAAGATGATCTCGGGGGTGGCGACCGAGCTCCCGTCCTCGACCGAGACGGTGGCGACGACGATGAAGATCCCGTCGGCCGAGAGCATCCGCCGGTCGCGCAGCGCGACGTCGTCGGGATCGCCGATGTCGACCCCGTCGACGAAGATCATCCCGGCGCCGACGTCGTCGCCGAAGCGGGCGCCGTCGGCGTCGATCTCGAGCGGCAGGCCGTTGCGGCCGCGGTGGATGCGCTCGGGCGGGATCCCGACCGCCTCGGCGAGCTGGGCGTGCAGGTTGATCCGCTTGTGGTCGCCATGGAAGGGGATCACGTGGCGCGGGCGGGTCAGGTTGAGCATCAGCTTGAGCTCCTCCTGGGAACCGTGGCCCGAGACGTGGATCGGCACGTCGCGGGGGGTGATCACCCGGGCTCCGATCTCATAGATCCGGTCGATCGTCTCGTTGACCGAGCGCTCGTTGCCCGGGATCGGGGTGGCCGAGAAGATCACCGTGTCGCCGGAGTGCAGCTCGATGTCGCGGTGGTCGTTGAAGGCCATCCGCCGCAGCGCCGAGAGCGGCTCGCCCTGGCTGCCGGTCGAGATCGCGATCACCCTGTGGTCGGGGAAGTCCTCGATCTCCTTCGGCGAGATCAGCAGCCCGCTCGGCGCCTCGGCGATGCCGAGGTTGGATGCGATGTTGAAGTTCTTGCGCATCGAGCGGCCGACCAGGGCCACCCGGCGATCGAGCTGGGCGGCGGCGTCGATGACCTGCTGGACGCGATGCACGTTGGAGGCAAAGCAGGTGACGATGATCCGGCCCTCACAGCGGGCGAACTCGGCCTCCAGCGCCGGGCCGACGCTCGCCTCCGAGAGCACCACCCCGGGCCGGTCGGCGTTGGTCGAGTCGCCGCACAGGCAGAGCACGCCTTCCGAGCCGAGCTCGGCGAGCCGGGCCAGGTCCGCGGGCCGGCCGTCGACGGGGGTCTGGTCGAAGCGGTAGTCGCCCGTGATCAGCACCACGCCGAGCGCCGTGTGCAGGGCGACCGCCCGCGCGTCGGGGATCGAGTGCGACATGTGGATCGTCTCGATCTCGAACGGACCGGCACGAAAGCGCTCGCCGGCGTCGATCGCCCGCAGCGGCGTGTCGCGGATCTTGTGCTCCTCGAGCTTCGAGCGCACCAGCCCGATCGTCAGCGGGCCGCCGTAGATCGCCGGCGGCGTGCCGATCTCGCGCAGCACGTAGGGAAGCGCGCCGACGTGGTCCTCGTGGCCGTGGGTGAGCACGATCGCCTCGATCCGGTCGGCGCGCTCGCGCAGGTAGGAGAAGTCGGGCAGGACCAGGTCGATCCCGAGCATCTCCGCGGTCGGGAACATGAGCCCGGTGTCAACGACCACGATCCGGCCGTCGAGCTCGACGACCGTCATGTTCTTACCGATCTCCCCTAGCCCCCCGAGCGGGAGGATGCGTACGGTTGGGCGAGCGCTCAAGCCGGCCCCACGCCGCCGGTGACCAGCAGGCCGGCGCGCTCGAGCGCGGTCTGCACCACCTCGCGCTCAGCCACGCTCGCCGGCACCATCGGCAGCCGCATCGTCGAGCCGATCACGCCGAGCAGCTCGAGCGCCGTCTTGACCGGGATCGGGTTCGAGGTCACGGTCATCGCCTCATACACCGGGCGCAGCTCGGCGTCGATCGCCGAGGCGCGCCCGGCGTCGCCCGCGATCGCCGCCTCGTAGAGCTCGCGCATCCGCCGGCAGATCACATGCGCGGCGACCAGGATGCCCCCCGCGCCGCCGAGCTCGAGCGTGCGGGCGAAGACCTCGTCGTTGCCGGCGAGCACGTCGAGCCCCTCGATCGGGCCGAGGTCGTCGTTGTTGGCCTGCTTGACCGCGACCACGGTCGGGATCTCCGCCGCCAGCTCGGCGAGCAGATCGGGCGCGATGTTGATCACGCAGCGCGACGGGATGTTGTAGATCACGATCGGCAGCTCGCCGGCGGCCTCGGCGACGGCGGCATAGTGGGCGACGATCCCGGCCCGGTTGGGCTTGTTGTAGTAGGGCGTGACGACGAGCGCGGCGTGCGCTCCGGCGCGCGCCGCGGCGGCGGTCAGCTCGGCGCTGTGACGGGTGTCGTTCGAGCCGGTGCCCGCGATCACCGTGGCTCGGTCGCCGACCTCGTCGAGCACCGCCTCGAGCAGGCGCAGCTTCTCGTCGTCGGAGAGGGTCGGCGACTCGCCGGTCGTGCCAGAGAGGACGAGGCCGTGGGAGCCCTCGTCGACGAGCCGGCGGGCCAGCGAGCGCGCCGCGGGCAGGTCGAGCGCCGTGTCCTCGGCGAACGGGGTCACCATCGCCGTGATCACTCCCCGGATCTCGGTCATCGTGCGAAAGTATCGCGCGCCGCGAGGACGGGCGGCGTCCGATCCGCCCACGGGCGCTCGCGCTCGACCTGGGCGGCGACCCGAATCAGCACGTCCTCGCGCCCCACCGGCGCCACGAGCTGGACGCCGACCGGCAGGCCCGACTCGGTCCAGTGCAGCGGCAGCGAGGCGGCGGGCTGACCGGTGACGTTGAAGATCGCGGTGAAGGCGCCGGCCGGGACCGCGCGCCGGAAGGCGTCCAGGGGGTCGTCGCCGGAGTCGTCGTAGGTGCCCAGCGGCACCGGCGGCTCGGCCATCGTCGGCGTCAGCAGCAGGTCGAAGCCGCCCTCGTGCCAGGCCGCGATCGCCCGGGCGACGGCCTGGTGCACGCCGATGTCGCGCAGGTAGCGTCCGCCGGAGCGCTCGCGGCCGAGCTCGGCCAGCGCCCAGGTCAGCGGCTCGACGTCATCCGGGCCGACCTCGCGGCCGAGCAGGACCGAGAACTGGTCCAGGGCCGCCGTCTGACCGGCCGCCCAGCGGGTCAGGAAGGTGCCCTCGAGATCGAGCGCCTCGGCCATCTGCGCGTCGAGGGGCGAGGAGTCCTCGACCGAGTGGCCGAGCGACTCGAGCAGCTCGGCGGCGGCGCGCACCGCGGCGACGCACTCGGGGTCGGACTGAAGGCCCGGGACCGCTGGCTGCTCGGCGACCCCGATCCGCAGCCGTCCCGGCGCCGCGGAGAGCTCGTCGGTGTAGGGGCGCTCGGGGGCGGGCGCCACGTAGGGGTCGCCGGGCGCCGGGCCGTGCACCGCCTCGAGCAGGGTCGCCGCGTCGCGCACCGAGCGCGTCACGGCCAGCTCGACCGTGAGCCCGGACATGTTGTCGCCGATCAGCGGGCCCTCGGAGATCCGTTGGCGGGTCGGTTTGAGCCCGAACAGCCCGCAGGCGCTGGCCGGGATCCGGATCGAGCCGCCGCCGTCGTTGGCGTGCGCCAGCGGCACCATCCCGGCCGCGACCGCGGCGGCCGAGCCGCCGCTCGACCCCCCGGTCGAGCGCTCGAGGTCCCACGGGTTGCGCGACGGTCCGTAGGCGTCGGGCTCGGTCGTCGGCAGGATCCCGAGCTCGGGGGTGTTGGTCTTGCCGATCGTCACGAAGCCGGCCTCACGCAGGCGCAGGCCGAGGTAGCTGTCGACCGGCATCCTGAAGTCGGCGTCCTTGAGCAGGCGCATCCCGAGGTGCAGGGGCTGTCCGGCCAGCCCGGGGCCCAGATCCTTGAGCAGGAGCGGCACGCCCCGAAACGGCCCGTCGGCGAGCTCACCGCTGGCCGCCTCGCGCCCCTCGTCGAAGAGCTCGTGGATGACCGCGTTGATCCGCGGGTTGAGCGCCTCGATCCGGGCGATCGCGGCGTCGACGAGCTCGAGCGCCGACGCCTGGCCCGAGCGGACCAGCTCGGCCTGGGCGGTGGCATCCATGCGGGCCAGGTCGTCCATCGAGCGCAAGACCCTATTCGACCGGCTGCAACAGCTTGTCGAGCCCGACGGTGAACGGGTCGGGCAGGTCACCGACCGCGCGCACCGCGATCAGCACCCCGGGCATGAACGAGCGGCGGTCGATCGAGTCGTGGCGGATGGTCAGGGTCTGGCCCTCGCAACCGAGGATCACCTCCTGGTGGGCGACCAGGCCGGGCAGGCGCACCGAGTGGATCGGCTCGTGCACATCGCCGCCGGCCTCGCGGATCAGCTCCGCGGTGCGCTTGGCGGTCCCCGAGGGGGCGTCGAGCTTGCGCTCGTGGTGAAGCTCGACGATCTCGGCGGCGCCCATGTGGCGGGCGGCCTCGGCGGCGAAGCTCATCAGCAGCACCGCGCCGATCGCGAAGTTGGGGGCCGCGAAGACGTTCGCCCGGCCCCCGCCGGCGCGCGCGTCGTGCGCCGCGGCGCGGGCGGCGTCGGGGTCGAAGCCGGTCGTGCCGACCACCGCGTGGACGCCGGCGGCGAGGCAGGCGCGCACGTTCTCGAGCGCCGTATCGGGGGTCGTGAAGTCGACCGCGACGTCGGCGCCGGCGAGCGCCTCGGCGAGCTCGACCCCGAGCGCCGGATCGGCGCGCCCGGCGAGCTCCAGGTCCGCGGCGGCCTCGACCGCGTCGCAGACGGTCTCGCCCATCCTGCCCGCCGCGCCCGAGACGACGACGCGGATCATCGACTCACGCCGCGGCGAGCTCCGGGCTCACCGACCCGGCCGCGGCCTTGAAGCGCTCCTCGTCGGGCCCCACGCAGGCGGCGGCCAGCGCCGCTGGGTCATACAGCGCGTGGGCGAGGTCGGCCGCCTGGGCGAGGTCGACCGCCTCGACGCGCTCGAGCATCTCGTCGAGCGAGAGCAGCGGCACGTCGAAGAGGATCGCGCGGGCGTTGCGCGACATCCGCGCGCTGGTCGACTCCAGGCCGAGCACCATGCGGCCCTTGATGTGCTCCTTGGCGCGCGCGAGCTCCTGCTCGGTGATGCCGTCGGCGTGCAGCCGGGCGAGCTCGCGGCCGATGATCTCGCAGCACTCGGCGACGTTGTCGGCGCGCGTGCCGACGTACATCGCCACCGTCCCGCGGTCGACGAACTGCTCGCTGTAGGAGCCGACCGAGTAGGCCAGGCCGCGCTTCTCGCGCACCTCGCGAAACAGCCGCGAGGAGACCGAGCCGCCGAACACCGCGTCGACGACGCCGAGCGCGAAACGGCGTTCGTCGCCGCGGGCGATCCCGGCTCCGCCGAAGCAGATGTGGTACTGCTCGGTTTCCTTCGGGTAGAAGAGAAATCGCTCCGCCGCCGCGTCGGGGACGCCGTTGGGGCGGGCGCCCGAGCCGCTCGCGGGTGAGAGCATCCGGCGCGCGAGCTCGACGATCCGCTCGTGCTCGACGTTGCCGGCCGCCGCGACGACGATCCTGTCCGCCGTGTAGCGGGCGTGGTGGTAGTCGGCGATCCGCGGCACCGGGATCGAGCCGATCACCTCGGCTCGGCCGAGCACCCGGCGGCCGAGCGGGTGGTCGCCGTAGATCGCCTCGGCGAGCACGTCGTGGACGCGGTCCTGGGGCTCGTCCTCGTACATCGCGATCTCCTCGAGCACCACCTCGCGCTCCGAGTCGATCTCGTCGGGGGGCAGCGCCGGCGCCAGCAGCATCTCGGCGAGCAGGTCGAAGGCCTCGTCGGTGTGCTCGTCGAGGAAGCGTGCGTGCAGGTGGGTCGTCTCCTTCGACGTCGCCGCGTTGGTCGCGGCCCCCATGCCGTCGAAGAGCTCGGAGATCTCGATCGCCGAGTGGCGCTCGGTGCCCTTGAACAGCAGGTGCTCGAGGAAATGCGAGACCCCGGCCTGCGCCGGCGTCTCGTCGCGCGACCCGGTGCGCACCCACATCCCGAGCGCGACCGAGCGCACCGACGGCACGTTCTCCGTCACCACCTCGAGACCGGAGTCGAGCTCGGTGAGCTCGACTCCGGCCGGCAGTGGTCTATCCGTCACCGTCGGTCGCGGCCGGCCACCCCCGTCCGGTGTCGTAGAGCCGACCCGGCGTGGTGGCGGCCCCGACCACCTCGACGAGGTCCGCGATCCGGTCCCAGGCTCGTGCCCCGGGCTGCAGCGAGCCGTACA
>WHSW01000202.1 GCA_009379895.1 Solirubrobacterales bacterium | reverse complement strand
CGAGCTGCGCGACACGCTCGGCTTCGACGGGGTGGTGATCACCGACGACCTCGGGGCGGGGGCGCTGGCGGGTGCCGGCCTCGGCGAGGGCGAGGCGGCCGTCGGAGCCGCCCGCGCGGGCGCCGACCTGCTCCTGCTCGCGCTCAGCGACGGCGAGGCCGCGGCGGACGCGCTGCGGCGGGCCCTGCGGCGCGGCCGGCTCGATCGCCGCGCCCTGCTCGCCTCCTGCGCCCGCGTGAGCGCCCTTCGAGACGCGCTCGCGCGCTGACCGACGCGGCGACCGGCGCGCTGCTCAGCGCGTGAGGCGGGCGGTGAAGCGCTGGTTGTCCTTGGCGTAGACCCAATCGGTGTTGCGAAAGCCCTTCACCCGGCCGTCGGCGTTGACGACGACCGCGGTGATCCGCTCGAAGGAGCCGGGCTTGGAGAGGGTGACCGAGGCGCGCCCACCGGTCGGCAGATACTTGCTCTTCTCGGTCACCGAGCCGGCGAGCTCGTCGCCGTCGCGCGCGACGAGCGCGATCCCGGCGCGCACGCCCCGCTCGGCGTCGACCTTGAGCTCGATCGACCGGCCCCCGGACTTGACCTTGAGCAGCCGGTAGCCCGTGTGGTCGAGCTCGAAGCGCTTGCGCTGGCCCCTGCGCAGCGTGCCGTCGCGCTCGACGTCGGGATAGGCCGTCGCGTCGGGAAAGCTGCCATGACCGGCGCGCCACTCGGCCGTCGCGGCCACGAAGCGGATGAACTCGCGCTCGAAGCCCTTGCCGCCCGCATCGCGAATCGCCCTGTCGTAGGCCGCGAGCGAGTAGTCGGCCGGCCTCGCGACGTCGGATACCTCCCAGGCGCGCCGGATCACGCCGACCCCGAGCCGGCTGCTGAGCCAGTGATTCCAGACGCCCGACCCGTAGATCCGCAGGCCCTTGGACGCCTTTCGGTCGGTGATCGGGGTCTTCGCGCCGCTGGCGAAGCTGGGCACGTAGTTGATGTAGTCGTTGATCTCGGGGTAGACCTGCTCCTCGGTCCAGACCGCGGTCGACTCGAACATCCAGACGTCCTGGAAGCTGTCGTAGTTCTGCTGCAACAGGTGGTTGAACTCGTGGGCGAAGGTGACCTCGGCCGGGTCGAGGGGGTCGAGGAAGACCCCGTACTCGCTCGGCGCGTAGTCGTTGTCGAGGACCACGTAGCCGTACTGGCTGCGGTCCCGGCCCTGGCCCGGATCGGGTGACTCATAGCCGAAGAAGCCCTTGTCGCCCAGCTGCTTGAGATAGATGTCGGCGTGGGCGCCGGGGTTGGCGCCACAGCCCCCGACGTCGGGCTTCGGCGGCGCCCAGCCCATCGCGCCCGGCGCGACCTCGATCGAATAGGAGAACTCGGCGATCGCGAGGATCGCCTCGACGTAGTCGGGCCTTCCATTGCCGTTCGCGTCGGCGAGGTTGGGCGCGTCCGCGGAGGCCGGGTCGTTGACCCAGAAGACGCAGAAATGGGGGCTTTCGACGCTCGCCACCGGGGCCCCGGCCTGATAGCCGTCGCCGAACTGGTCGGCCGCGCCGTCGGTCGGCCGAGCGAGCAGCCCGCGGGCGCGCCGGCGCTCGCCGCCGCGCAGCTCGGGCAGCGCCGCCGCCAGCCCGTTGAGCGCCACGGTCGCGTCGGGCGCGCTCTCGACGCCGCCGCTTGGCTCGCTCGGGGCACCCTCGACGCCGAGCGCCTCCTGGGCGTGGTCGAGCGCCACGCTCGCCTCGGCCACGCTCGGCGGGTCGGGCGGCTGCTGGGCCGCGGCCGGCATCGCGCCGACCGCCAGGGCGGAGGCGGTCGCGCACGCGTAGATCACCGATCTCTTCAACAAGCTTGAATCCCGGTCCGAGGCCCCCTGGCGCACCCGTCGGGGCTCGATCATAGGGGCCCCATGGTTTCGGCGTGGCGGCCGCGTCCATACTTCCGTCGATGACTGAACCCGCGACCGGCATCAGCGTTGCGCTCGCGCAGATCGATCCCACGGTCGGCGACATCTCCGGCAACGCCCGGCTGATCGGCGAGTGGACGGCCCGCGCCCGTGAGGCCGGCGCCGACCTGGTGGTCTTTCCCGAGCTCAGCCTGACGGGCTATCCGGCCGAGGACCTCTACCTCAAGCCCCACTTCGCGCGGGCGAGCCGCGCGGCGCTCGACGCGCTGGCCGCTGAGGCGCCTGGGATCGCCGTCCTGGTCGGCTTCGCCGAGCCGGCGACCCGCCAGGCCCCCCGCCGCCCCGACGGCCCGTCCTCGCCGCCGGTCCACAACTCGCTCGCCCTGCTCGCCGGCGGCGCCGTGGAGGCGATCTACCGCAAGAACCGCCTGCCCAACTACGGCGTCTTCGACGAGGTTCGCTACTTCGAGCCGGGCCTCGAGCCGCTGGTGGTCGAGGTGGCCGGCATCCCGATCGGGTTGACGATCTGCGAGGACCTGTGGGAGCCCGGGCCCCCGGCCTCGCTCGAGGCCGCGGCCGGCGCGGCGCTGATCGTCAACCCGTCGGGCTCGCCCTACCTGCGCGGCAAGGGCGCCGACCGCGAGCTGATGCTCTCCGAGCGCGCCCGCACATACGGCGTGCCGATCGCCTTCTGCAACCTGGTCGGCGGCCAGGACGAGCTGGTCTTCGACGGCCACAGCTTCGTCGTCGACGCCGGCGGCAGGATCGTCGCCAGGGCCCGCCAGTTCGACGAGGACCTGCTGCTCTGGGAGCTCGGCGGGGCGCGCGAGGCACGGATCTCGGAACCGCTCGCCGACCTCGACGAGGTCTACGCGGCCCTGCGCGTCGGGCTGCGCGACTACGCCGCCAAGAACGGCTTCGAGCGCCTGCTGGTCGGCCTCTCCGGCGGGATCGACTCCGCCCTGGTCGCGATGATCGCCGCCGACGCGGTCAGCCCGCAGCGGCTCACCTGCCTGGTCATGCCCTCCCCCCACTCCAGCGCCGAGACGCAGGCCGACGCGCGGGCGATCGCGGCCAACCTCGGCGCCGAGATGATCGAGCTGCCGATCTCGGGCGCGATGGACGCCTACCGCGGGATCCTCGACGGCGAGTGGAGCGGCGAGGGCCTGGCCGCCGAGAACGTGCAGGCGCGGATCCGGGGCAACCTGCTGATGGCGCTCTCCAACGATCGCGGCGCCCTGGTGCTGACGACCGGCAACAAGAGCGAGATGTCGGTCGGCTACGCGACGCTGTACGGCGACATGGCGGGCGGACTGGCCGTGATCAAGGACGTCCCCAAGCAGCTCGTCTACGACCTCGTCGGGCGCCGAAACGAACGCGCCGGCCGCGAGTTGGTGCCCGCCTCGGTGCTCGCGCGCGAGCCCTCGGCCGAGCTGCGCGCCGATCAGCGCGACCAGGACACGCTCCCCCCCTACGAGCTGCTCGACCGGGTGCTGGAGGGCTACGTCGAGCGCGACCTCTCGCGCGCCGACCTGGTCGCCGAGGGGCTGCCCGCCGAGGTGGTCGACGCGGTGGCCGGGCTCGTCGACCGCGCCGAGTACAAGCGCCGCCAGGCTCCGCCCGGGATCCGGATCACGACCAAGGCCTTCGGCCGTGACCGGCGCCTGCCGATCACCAACCGGTTCAGGGGTTAGCTACTCCGCGCTCGGCCGGAGCGCAATCGTGATCCGCACCAGGGCGCAGAGGCGACCCTCGTCGTCGCTCAGCTCGCAGTCCCAGACCCACGTGCCGCGGCCCCGGTGACGGGGGCTCGCCTCGGCGTTCACGTGGCCCGCGGAGATCGGGCGCAGAAAGGTCGCCCGGTTGGACTGGCCCACCGCGACGACCCCGTCCTCGGCCAGCGCCTCGCGCGTCGCGCGCGAGCACAGCGACTCGGCGATCACGGCGAGGGCGCCGCCGTGGACGATGCCGAACGGCTGCCGGATGGCATCGGTGACGGCGAGCCGGCCGCGAGCGTGGTCGGGGCCGCACTCGAGGTCGGTCAGGCCGATGAGCTCATCGATCGACACGGGCTCGGCACCCTATCCGCCGCCCGGGCCCGCGACGGGGCGTGTGGCGCGGTTCCCGACCCGTAGGCTTTCCGGCGATGCCGCTCACCCCCGACCAGCGGGCCATGCTCCAGCTGCTGCTCGAGCGCGACCAGGGCTACGCGGAGCTCGCGACCCTGCTCGGCGTCGAGCGGGCCGAGGTGAGCGCCCGCGCGCGCGCGGCGCTGACCTCGCTCGGGGGCGCCGACCCGGATCGAAACGTCGGGCTCACCGATTACCTGCTCGGCCAGGCCGACCCGATCGGCCGCGCCGACGCCTCGCGCCACCTGCGCGACGATGCCTCGGACCGCGCCCTGGCGACGACGCTGGTCGAGCGCCTGCGCGAGCTCTACCCCGAGGCCCGGCTCCCGCGGCTGCCCGGCGAGCCCCGCTCGGGTCGGATCCTGGGGCGCGCGCGCGGCGGCCCGTCGGAGGCCGCGGAGCCTCGTGCGCGGCGTCGGGTGCGCACCGGCGGCCTCTCTCGGTCACAGACCCGCCTGCTGGTGGTCCTCGGCTCGGCCGCGGTGCTCGTGGTGGCGGTGGTGCTCGCGGTAACCGGCGTGTTCGGCGACGGCGAGGACTCGCGGGCGGCGTCCGCGCAGCCGACCTCGACCACGGCCGCCGCGACCGCGGACGAGCGGATCCAGCGCGTCGCCCTGCGACCGCCCGACGGCGGCGGCGACGCGACCGGGGAGGCGGTCTTCGGCGTCGCGAGCGGCGACCAGCCCTTCGTCGAGCTGTCGATCGAGGGGCTCGACCCGGCGCCGCAGGGCGAGACCTACGTGATCTGGATGATGCTGACCGGCGACAAGGGCTACCCGCTGTCGCCGATCACGGTCACCGAGCAGGGGACCTACGCCGACCGCTTCCCGATCCCCGCCGCGGTGCTCCCGGTGATCGCTCGGGTCCACACGGTGGAGGTTGCGATTGCGTCGGTCAAGGAGGTCCGCAAGACCGTCCGCTCCGCGATCGACGAAACCAGCCTGGTGCTCGACCGGCCCGGCGCGACCGTGCTGCGCGGGAAGATCCCCGCCGGGCAGCAGCGGGGCCAGGGCTCCGGCTCGAGCTAGCGCTCGGGGGCCTCCTCGCAGGTCCGGCGGTTGACGAGCCGGGTCGCGAGCGCGTGGCTATCCCGGCAGCAGCTTGCCGGGATTCATGATCCCGGCGGGGTCGAGGCGGGCCTTGACGGCGCGCAGCGCCTCCAGGCCGACGTCGCCCACCTCCGCCCCCATGTAGGGCGCGTGATCGCGTCCGACCGCGTGGTGGTGGGTGATCGTGGCGCCGGTCGCGACGATCGCCTCGCAGGCGGCCGCCTTCGTCGTGCGCCACTGCTCGAGCTCGGCGCCGGGGCGACGCCGGGCGATGAAGGTGAAGTACAGGCTGGCGCCGTCCCGGTAGGCGTGCGAGAGGTGGCAGAGGACGATCGGCGGCGTCCCTTGGGCCGCGAGCGAGTCCTCGAGCGCGCCGCGCACGGCACCGTACAGCTCGTCGAGGCGCGACCAGGTGTGCGCGGTCTCGAGCGTCTCGATCAGGTAGCCGAGGTCCATCAGCTCGTCGCGCAGGTACGGCCCGTCGAACCGGCCACGTTCCCACGAGCGCCCGGGCGCCTCGCCGAGCGCGGCGGCGCCGCCGCGTCGAAGCTGCGCCGCCGAGCGCGAGCGCCGGCGATCGACCGACTCGCCATCGCCCTCCCAGCCGCAGATCATCAGGCAACCGCCGCGTCGCCGGCGCAGTCGCAGATAGGCGCCGAGCAGAGCCCGGCGCGCGCCGCCGGTGCCCGCGAGCGCCAGCGAGACGCGGGTCTCGGATTCGTCGGAGAGGCGGGTCACGTCGGGCAGGGAGTCCGCCTGGGCCAGCGCGCGGATCAGCTCGCAGCCGGAGGCGAAGTCGGCCGTCATCCAGCCCTCGTAGCGGCGGCGGGTCGGCGCCGGGCGGATGCGCACGCCGACCTCGCTGATCACGCCGAGCACGCCCTCCGAGCCGAGCGCCAGCTGGCGCAGGGACGGCCCGGCGGCCGTGTGCGGGGTCGCCAGGGTGCGCAGCTCGCCCGCCGGGGTGACCATCGCCAGCGAGGTGACCAGTTCGTCGAAGCGCCCGTAGCCGCTCGACGCCTGCCCGGCCGAGCGCGTCGCCGCGAAGCCGCCGATCGTCGCGTACTCGAACGACTGCGGAAAGTGACCGAGGGTCAGCCCCTCGGCGGCGAGCAGCGCCTCGGCCTCCGGCCCACGGAGCCCGGGGCCGAG
>WHSW01000201.1 GCA_009379895.1 Solirubrobacterales bacterium | reverse complement strand
TGTCCAATCGCTGCTCAGCCATCGTGCGCCCTCCAGCAATTCCTCGTCCGCCGAGGGGTGAAGGCGGGAGGACGGAACGCCGGGGGAGGCTGGCGCCCGTTCTCACCGCCCTCACCGCTCGGCGTCGAGGCCGGCCGCGCGGCAGGTCGCGAAGACGTTGGGAAAGCGCGCCGGGTCGAGCCCGCGCAGGTCGAGCCAGACGCGCTGCGAGCCGTCGGCCGCCATCCGGTCCTCGATCGCGTCGCTGACCTGGTCGCGCGGGGCGAGCTCGTCGGTGAACCGGCGTCCCGCCGCGTCGAGCAGCGTGGCCCCCTCGCCGCGCACGGCCTCGGTGACCAGGGCGCCGTCGTGGGCGCTGCCCGGGAGCTCGAGCGCGGTCGGGTGAAACTGGCAGAGCTCGAGGTCGGCGAGGCGCGCGCCGGCCGCCGCGGCGAGCACCGACCCGGCGCCGATCGCCCCCCAGGGATTGGTGGTCCGCCGCCACAGGGCGGCGCCCCCGCCGGTGGTCAGCACGGTCGCCGGCGCGGCGATCGGGCCCGAGTCGCAGATCACGCCCGCGCAGCGCTCCCCGTCGCTCCACACCGCCACCGCCGAGGCCCCCTCGAGCACCTCGATCCGCTCCTCGCGGGCGACCAGGTGCGCCAGCCGCGACGTGATCGCGCGCCCGGTCTCGCTGCCGCCCGCGTGCACGATGCGCCGTGCCGAGTGCCCGCCCTCGAGCCCGAGCGAGAGCTCGCCGCCGGGTTCGGCGTCGAACCGCACGCCCCGGCGCTGGAGCTGCTCGACCGCCCCCGGCGCCTCGCGCGTGAGGGCGTCGACCGCGCTCGTGCGGCACAGCCCGCGGCCGGCCGCGAGCGTGTCGGCCGCGTGGCGCTCGGGCGAGTCGTCGGCCGACAGCGCCGCCGCGAGCCCGCCCTGGGCCCAGAAGCTCGAGCTCTCGGCGAGCGGCTTGCGCGAGACGAGGATCGTCCGCGCGCCCTCGCCGGCGGCCTCGAGGGCGACGTGCAGCCCGGCGGCGCCACCGCCGACAACCACCACGTCGCAGTCGCGGGCAACGGTCACGGGCGGGGTACCGTACCCGGGCCGTGACGCTCTATCTCTCCCACCCCTCCTCGCACGACCACGAGACCGGCGCTCATCCCGAGAACGCGGGGCGCCTGGCGGCGGTCGAGGCGAGGCTCGAGGAGGCCGGCTGGCCGGGGCTCGAGCGCCTCGAGGCGCCGGCGGCGACCCGCGAGCAGCTCGCCCGGGTGCATGCCGACGCCCACATCGACGCGATCGAAGGGCTCTCGGCACGCGGCGGCGGGCACGTCGACCTCGACACGGTCGCCTCGGCCGGCTCCTGGGAGGCGGCGCTGCACGCCGCGGGAGGGGCGGCGAGCGCCGCCGAGGCGCTGCTCGACGGCGACGCGCGGGCGGCCTTCTGCGGGCTGCGGCCGCCGGGCCATCACGCCGAGCGCGCCCGTGCGATGGGGTTCTGCCTGTTCAACAACGTCGCCGTCGCCGCGGCGCACGCGCTCGCCGCCTGCGGCGCCGAGCGCGTCCTGGTCCTCGACTGGGACGTGCATCACGGCAACGGGACCGAGGAGATCTTCGCGGGCTCCGCCGAGGTCCTGTACGCGAGCATCCACCAATCGCCGCTCTACCCGGGCACGGGTCCCGCGGAGTACGAGGGGGAGGGCGCGGGGGAGGGCTTCACGGTCAACCTGCCGGTGCCGCCCGGGTCCGGGAGCGAGGAGCTCTGCGCCCTGGTCCAGCACGTGGTGGTGCCGATCGCCCGCGACTTTCGACCCGACCTGATCGCGATCTCGGCGGGCTATGACGCCCATCGCGACGACCCGCTCGCCTCGTGCCTGGTCGACACCGACGGCTTCGCGCGGATGACCGCCAGCGTGCGCGCCGTCGCCGCCGAGCTCGAGGTGCCGGTGCTCGTCTGCCTCGAGGGCGGCTACGCGCCGCGGGCGCTCGCCGACTCCGTGCTCGCGACCGTCACCGCGCTCGCCGGCGACGGCGAGCAGGCGATCGCCGCCCCCGCGGCCGCCGAGCCCCACCTCTTTCGCCTGCGCGGGCGCTGGTCGCTTTGAGCTGACGACGGACCCGCCCCGGCTCCGTGTAGCCTGCGCCCGCGCAGGGGGTGCGCGGCGGGAACGTCGCGTTGGTCGGCGCACCCACGGGGAGGAGCGAGATGACGAGCCTGGGAGCTCGGTTGGCGCGCACGGATGCCCAGCGATTCGCCGGCCGCGAGCGCGAGCTCGCGCGCCTCGAGCACGTCCTCTCGAGCGCCTCGCCGGCGAGCGTGGCGCTCGTTCACGGTCCGGGCGGGATCGGCAAGAGCGCCCTGCTGCGCGAGGCCACCCGACGCGCGGCCCGGCTCGGGTTCTCGGTGCACTGGATCGACGGCCGCGAGCTGCCCCCGGTCCCGGACGCGCTCGAGGACGCCGTCTCGCCGGCCCGCTCGAGCGAGCGGCCGATCGTGGTGCTCGACAGCTACGAGCGCGTCGAGGCGCTCGGGCCCTACCTTCGGGGCGCGGTCCTGCCCTCGTTGCCCGATCGCGCCGTCGTCCTGATCGCGGCGCGCAAGCAGCCGGACGAGCGCTGGTCCGAGGGAGGGCGGGACGGGCTGGTGGTCGAGCTGGCGATCGGGCCGCTCCCCGACGCCGAGGGCGGCGAGCTATTGCGCCGTCGGGGCGTCGATTCCGCGCGGCGGCGGGAGGAGCTGCTGCGCTGGGCCGGGGGCGTGCCGCTGGCGCTCACCCTCGCCGCGGCGGCGAACGATGACACCGATGCGCCGGAGCTCGATGCCGCCGACGTGGTCGAGGCCCTGATTCGCCGCCTGATCGGCGACGACATGCATGGCTCGCACCTGCGGACGCTGGGGGTGGCGGCGATCGCCCGCGTCACCACCCCAACGCTCCTGCGCGAGGTGCTCCCCGACCTGGCCGGCGACGAGGAGTACCGCTGGCTCGCCTCGCGCACGTTCGTCGAGCCGCTCGGCGACGGGGTGGCGCCCCACGACCTGGTCGCGAGGGCGTTGCGATCCGAGCTGCGCCGCGCCGACCTGATCCTGGAGCGCGATCTGCGCCGGCGGATCGCCGATTCGCTGCACGCTCGCGCGACGTCGTCGGGAGACCTGATGGTGGCGATCGACCTCGCCCACCTGGCCGAGAGCCCGGCGCTGCGCTGGGGCTTCTCGTGGGAGGCGGCGGCGCGCAGCCGCGTCGACGATCCGCGCCCCGACGACGCCGCCGCCCTCGAGGCGGCGCTCGACGGCGGCCGCCACCGGTCGGTCTGGGAGGGCTCGCGTCGATACTTCGCCGAGGCGCCCGAGCACGTCGCCGTGGTCCGCGGGGCCGACGACGCGATCCACGGCTATTCGGTGGCGGTCACTCCCGGGTCGGCCCCGCCGTTCAGCGACGAGGACCCGATCCTCGGCCCGCGGCTGCGCCACGCTCGCACCCTGGAGCCGCGGGGCGAGACCGTGCTCTGGCGCGACACGGTCGACCTGACCCGCGAGCCGGCGGCCGGGGTGATCGGGCTGCTCGGGATCGCCGGGGTCCTGCGCTCGGCGAGCTCGAATCCTCGCTACGGCTACCTGCCGATCAACCCGCGGCTGGCCGGCGCCCGCGAGTTCGCGGTCGCCGCCGGCGGGCGGCATGTCGGCGAGCTCGACGTCCGCGTCGGCGACGAGCTGCTCGAGTGCTTTTTGATCGACTGGGGGCGCGGCGGCCTGCTCGCCGCTCAGCGCGAGCTCGTCTACCGCGAGCTCGGCCTCGAGCCACCACCTCGGGTGCGCGACGAGCGCGCGGTCTCGGTCGAGGTGGTCCGCCACGCGCTTCGCAATCTCGAGGTGCCGAGTGAGTTGACCCGCAGCGAGCTGGCCGCGGGGGAGGGGGTCGAGGAGCGCGCGGAGTCGGTGCGCACGGTGGTCGCCGAGGCGGTCGAGCGGGCGTTCGGCGACGATCCGGCGGAGCGGCTGAGCCGCGACGTGCTGGCCCGAGGCTACCTCGACCCCGCCGCGAGCCACGAGGCGGCCGCGGCCCAGCTCAATCTCAGTCGCTCGGCGTACTTCCGCCGGCTGCGCGGTGCCTGCGAGCGGGTCGCCGATTACGTCTCCGCGCGGCGCCTCAGTGCTTGAGCCTGATCCTGAGCCGCTCCCGCGACCGGTTGCCGGCCGCGTCGGTCGCGCGCACGCGCACGGTCGCCTTCGCCCTGGCGCCCCCGTGGAGCAGCCGCTCGAGCCTGCGGCGCGGCTTGCGCTTCAGCTTCAGGCGCAGCTTCTTCGTCTCCCCCGCGGCGACCCGCGCGCCGTGGCGGCGCAGCTTGAAGCGCTTGACCTTCGCCTTGCGATCGGCGGCGCGCCGCTTGGTGGAGCCCTTCGGCTTCGCCTTGACCCGGCCCGTGGCCCTGATCGTGCAGGCCTCGTTGCCGCAGCTCGCCCTGACGAACAGGCGGCGGAGCCGCTGCTTGCGCTTCGCGCGCAGCTCGAGCGAGACCGAGGTGTCGGCCAGCCCCGGTGGCGGGCTCGGAGGGCTCGGCGGGCCGGGCGGGGGCGCGGGCTCGATCCCGCTGACCCGGGCGATCCTCTTCGCCGTCTCGAGCGAGACCCAGAGCGTGCCGCCGAGGCCGGCGGTCAGGTAGCGCGGGCCCGCCCCCGCGCCCAGGCCGCCGAGCGTCGTGTACTGGCCGCCGGTGGTCAGGCGCCCGAGGTTGCCGGCGGCGAACTGGGCGGTCCAGTACGCCCCGTCGACGGCCAGGGCGATTCCGAACGGGTCCGCCATCGGCGTTTGGGTGCTGAGCGGACTCCCGCCCTGAAACAGGCGTCCGACCACCTGGGGGTTCGCGCCCGGGTTGGTGTAGGCGACCTGCCCGCCGGGCCCGGCGGCGACCTGCTGGGGCCCGCCGCCGACCGGATGGAAGGTGGGCGTGCCGTCGGTGGCGACGCTGACGATGCGCCCGCCGCCGAAGTCGGCCACCCAGAGCCGCCCGTCGGTGCCGCTCGCGATCCCGCGCGCGTTTAGGCCGGCGATCGTGTAGACGGTGTTGGCGGCCGGGTTGGCGGGCGGGATCTTGACCACCTTGTCGCCGCTCGCCGCCCACAGGTTGCCGTCGGGCCCGGCCGTGATCCCGCGCGGCCCGGCGATCGCGGCGATCGTGAACTTCTGGGCGGCGTTCGGGTTCGCGGGCGGTACCTTCGCCACCCCGCCCGTCTGGCTGACCCAGAGGTTGCCGTCGGGCCCGGCGGTGATCCCCTTCGCCCCCGCCACATCGGCCGGGTTGTACTCGGTCACGGTTCCGTCCGGCTCGACCTTCGCGAGGTCGTTCGCCCCGGCGAGGAACACGACCCACACGTTGCCGTCCGGGCCGAGCGTCAGCTGACCGGGCTGGTCGCTGAGCGCGAACTCGCCATCGACGGCCGGCGCCGCCCGTGCGGTCGCGGCGCCCACCGCGAGCAGGGCGACCGCCAGCGCGACGATCACACCGATCGACCTGCGTGACTCACTGGCCGCCACGTCGCTCTCCTCCCCAAATCGGCCTTCGCGCCCGCCTTCGCCCCCCGCGGACAGTGCGAGCCTAGGCGCGGCCTGGCCCCGTGTCAGTGTCGAATCGGTCTCGATCGAGTCCCACCGGGCGCCGGTGCTCGGGCCGAGCCCTCGCCCCAAGGCGTCCGTTTCGTTCAAGACGCCCCGCGGTGGACGCGTCAGACTGCGGCCATGAAGCAGAGAGTCAGCCTGATCACGCTCGGCGTGCGCGACCTGGCCCGCGCCCGCGCCTTCTATGAGACGCTCGGCTGGAGGACCGGCGCCCAGCCCGACGACGACACGATCTTCTTTCAGGCCGGCGACATGGTGCTCGCCCTCTGGGACCGTGCCAAGCTCGCCGAGGACAGCTGCGTCGAGGACGCCGGGGGCTGGGGTGGCGTGACGCCCGCGCACAACCTCGGCTCGCCCGAGGAGGTCGACGCCGTGATCGAGGAGGCGCGGGCCGCCGGGGCCACGATCGGGCGCGAGCCGGCCGAGACCTTCTGGGGCGGCTACAGCGGCCTCTTCATCGACCCCGAGGGCCACCCCTGGGAGATCGCCCACAACCCGCACTGGACGCTGACCGCCGACGGCGGGGTCCGGCTGGCGTGAGGCGCCGGCCCGCGCCCCCGGCCGCGCTGAGGCGCTCGCCCGCGGCTTTGCCGCTCTGGCCGATCCCGTTCGCCTCCGGCTGCTCAGCCTGAGGCGAACGGGATCGGCCAGAG
>WHSW01000200.1 GCA_009379895.1 Solirubrobacterales bacterium | reverse complement strand
CGGACGGCGCTCAGGCGGCGGCCCGCCAGTGCAGCGCGCGGTCGGGCTCGAGGCGCAGCAGCGGCCCGGGCGGCCGGCGCTCGCGGTACTGGGGATAGCGGGCGACCAGCGCGTCGAGGCCGAGCCCGCCCGCGCTCGCCTCGATCACCTCGACCCGTCCGAGCAGCTGCACCCAGGCGAGCCGATCCCAGTCGTCGCTGTAGACGTCGACGCAGAGCGCCGCCTCGGGGCGGCGGCGCAGCCAGCGCACCCGCGCCGGCTCGGCCGTCCGCTTGGGCTTGTCGTCGATCGCGCTCCAGACCGCGCCGCCGGACACCGCGAAGGTCACCGGCAGGACCCGCGGGCGGTCGTCGCCGTCGAGCAGCGCCAGCCGCCCGACGCGCTCGTCCTCGAGCAGGCGCAGGGCCCACGCAGGGAGCTTCGCTAGGGTCACCGGCTGAGCGTAGGCGAGCGAGAGGAGACGCGATGGACGTTGGGATCGGGCTGCCGAACACCGTGCCGGGCACGACCGGGGCGCAGCTCACCGAGTGGGCGCACCGGGCCGAGTCGGCGGGCTTCTCCTCGCTGGGCACGATCGACCGGGTCGTCTATCCGAACCTCGACCCGCTGGTCGCGCTCTCGGCGGCCGCCGCGGTCACCGAGCGGATCCGGCTCGCGACCTCGATCCTGATCGCCCCCTATCGCGTCAACGCGGCGCTGCTCGCCAAGCAGGCGGCCTCGATTCAACGGGTCTCCGACGGCCGCCTGGTCCTCGGCGTGGCGCCGGGCGGGCGCGAGGACGACTTCGCGGTCTCGGGGGTCGACTTCGGCTCGCGCGGCCGGCGCTTCGACGAGATGCTGACGATGATCCGCGAGACGTGGGCGGAGTCGGGCTCGGGCTCGGGCGCCGTCGGGCCGGACGTCTCCGCCAACCCGCCGGAGCTGATCGTCGGCGGCTCGGTCGACGCCGCCTTTCGGCGCGCGGCCGAGCACGGCGACGGTTGGATCATGGGAGGCGGGACGCCGGAGATGTTCGCCGACGGGCGCGCGAAGCTCGAGCGGGCCTGGAGCGAGGCGGGGCGCGATGGCGAGCCGCGCACGGCGGCGCTCGCCTACTTCTCGCTCGGCGATGACGCCGAGCGCAACGCGGGCGCCTACCTCGGCGACTACTACGCCTGGCTCGGCGAGTACGCCGACCAGATCGTCGCCGGCGCGGCCAAGGACGAGGACACGGTGCGCGCCTACGTGCAGGCCTTCGCCGAGGCGGGTTGCGACGAGCTGATCATCTTTCCCTGCTCGGCGGACCCCCAGCAGGTCGACCTGCTCGCCGGCGCGGTTTTCGAGACCTGAGCCGCGGGTCGCGGCGCGGCTGGGCCGCTTCCTCCGTTCGCCCGAGCCGCGCCACCGGTCCGTCGGCCTGAGTCGCGCCATCCGGTCCGTCCGTCTGTGCCGCGCCATCCGGTCCGTCCGCGGGCGCGTCTACCGTGCGCGTCGTCCTGGGTCGTATCGATTCGAACGAGGAGGCGAGCCCGATGGAGCTCCAGCGAAAGCTCGTGGTCGAGTTCATAGGAACGTTCTTCTTCGTCTTCGCGATCGGCGAGGCGCTGACCAACGCGGGTCGGTTCGCGCCGCTCGCGATCGGCGCCGCGCTGATGGTGATGGTCTTCGCGGGGGGCCACATCTCCGGCGGCCACTTCAACCCGGCGGTGAGCACCGCCGCGGCGGTCCGCGGCAAGCTGCCGAGCAACGAGCTGATTCCCTACTTCGTCGCGCAGGGGGCCGGCGCCCTGGTCGCGGCGCTGATCTTCCTCGGCGTCGAGGAGGACGCGGCGACCTTCGAGTTCGCCGGGGCCGGCACGATGCTCGTCGTCGAGTTCCTGTTCACCTTCGCGCTCTGCTGGGTGGTCCTGCACACCGCGACCTCGGCGGCCACCGAGGGCAACTCGTTCTACGGGCTCGCGATCGGGTTCACGGTCCTGGCCGGCGTCTACGCGGTAGGGGCGCTCTCCGGCGGAGCCTTCAACCCGGCGGTCGCCTTCGGCGCGATGATCATGGGCTTCTTCGCCTGGAGCGACATCTGGATCTACCTGATCGCCAACTTCCTCGGCGGGGCCGCGGCGGCGATCGCGTTCCTGTACGTGAACCCGGCCGAGGAGCCCGAGCCGCGCGAGGCCGAGACGGCCCCCCCGCGCGACCGGCGGCGCCGGCGCGAGGCGGAGCCGCCGCCGCCGCGCGACTGGGGCCCGGAGCCGTAGGCCCCCTCAGCCCGCCTTCGGGCTGATCCAGGGCTCCTCGAGGCGAGCGGCGAGCAGCTCGCCGAGCTCGCCGGCGTCGACGCGGACCTGCTCGAGCGAGTCGCGGTCGCGCAGGGTGACGGTGCCGTCGGCCATCGTCTGTCCGTCGACCGTCACCCCCCAGGGGGTGCCGATCTCGTCCTGGCGGCGGTAGCGCTTGCCGATCGAGCCGCCCTCGTCGTACTCGGCGGCGATCCGCCGGCGCAGCGAGTCGAAGACCTCGCGCGCGCGCTCGGGCATCCCCTCCTTGGAGACGAGCGGCAGGACGGCCACCTTGACCGGCGCCAGCTGCGGGTGCAGCCGCAGCACCGTCCGCCGCCGGCCCTCGACCTCCTCGGTGTCGTAGGCGTCGACCAGGAAGGCGAGCACCGCGCGGTCGACCCCGGCGGCCGGCTCGATCACGTACGGGACGTAGCGCTCACCGCTCTGCTGGTCGAAGTACTCGAGCTTCTCGCCCGAGTGCTCGGCGTGCTGGCGCAGGTCGAAGTCGCCCCGGTTGGCGATCCCTTCGAGCTCGGAGAAGCCCATCGGGAACTCGTACTCGATGTCGGAGGTCGCCGATGAGTAGTGGGAGAGCTCGTCGGTGTCGTGCTCGCGCAGGCGGAGGTGGTCCGGGCGGATGCCGAGCTCGGTGTACCAGCGCATCCGCTCGTCCATCCAGTGCCGGTGCCACCGCTCGGCCTCGGCCGGCGGGACGAAGAACTCCATCTCCATCTGCTCGAACTCACGGGTCCGAAAGATGAAGTTTCCGGTCGTGATCTCGTTGCGAAACGACTTGCCGATCTGCGCGATCCCGAACGGCGGCTTCTTGCGCGCGAACTGGAGCACGTTCTTGAAGTTGATGAAGATCCCCTGCGCGGTCTCGGGGCGCAGGTAGGCGACCGAGGCCGAGTCGCGGACCGGGCCGACGCTGGTCTCGAACATGAGGTTGAACTCGCGCGCCTCGGTGAGCTCGCAGTCGGGGCCCTCCCCGGGGCGCTTCGAGGGCTTGCGCCCGCACTGCGAGTCCTCGAGCTGGTCGGCGCGAAAGCGCAGCTTGCAGGTCTTGCAATCGACCATCGGGTCGGTGAACCCGGCGAGGTGGCCCGACGCCTCCCAGACCTTCGGGTGCTGGATGATCGCCGAGTCGAGGGCGACGATGTCGTCGCGCTCGGCGAGCATCGCCCGCCACCACTCGGCCTTGACGTGGTTCTTGAGCAGGACGCCGTAGTGGCCGTAGTCGTAGGTCGAGCCGACCCCACCGTAGATCTCCGACGACGGGAAGATGAAGCCCCGGCGCTTGCAGAGGGCGACGATCTCGTCGAGGCTCGGCTCGGTGGTCGGGGGGGCCGGCTCACTCACGCGCCGAACCGTAGCGGCGCCTCAGGCCCACGGTCGGCCAGGGGTCGGGGCTGGATGCACACTCGATCGCGACGGGGCGAGGTCTGCACATCCGAGGTCGTATATCTGCCTCGGATGCACAAGGCTGCGCGCGACGGAGTCGACTGCGCATCGGCGGTCGTCCAGGGCCGGCGAGGGCCGCGGCGGCGGCGCCTCGGCCGCGGCTCGTGCGCGCTCAGCGCTGGGCGCGGGCGCGGACCACCAGTCGGGTCGTCTTGCCGCGCTCGTCCTTGACCTTGAGCTTGAAGCGCAGCCGCTGGTTCTTCTTGACCTTCTTCGCCTTCAGCGCGTGCTTGTGGACCTTGGCGACGAAGCGCTTGACGCGTTTGCCCTTCAGCTTCAGCTTGCGCTTGCTGTGCTTGACCGAGCGGCGCTTGAGCTGGTCGCCGTCGGCCCTCGCCTTCGCCCCGCGCTTGAACTTCTTGCCGCCGGCGAACTTGAGCTGCTTCGGCAGCTTCAGCTGCACCCTGCGCAGCCGCTCGGAGCCGGCCTTGACCTTCAGCTTCAGCCGCGGCCTGTTCGAGCCGAGCCTGGCGAGCTTGACCTTGGCCTTCGGCTTCTTGCCACCCGCCGACGGCCCGCAGCCCTGCAGCTCGAGCGGGGCCTTGACGGTGGTCGCCGCGCCCGAGAAGGCGTCGAAGGCGCCGTCGACGCTCAGGGTCGGCGACTCGCAGAGGTCGACGCCGGCGAACACGAAGCCGGGCTGGCGGCCGAAGGTGAGCGTGAAGTCGGAGATCGGGATGTCGGGCAGCCGGGGGAAGGTGGTGATCGCGCGCCCGTCGGTGCCGAGGGTGAGCGTGCCGGTCAGCTTCAGCGACAGCGGGCCGCGCAGGTCGAGGCCGATGTCGGGCAGCCCCGGGACGGTCGGCTCGATCAGGTAGACCGTCCCGGTCAGCGGCTGCGCCTGCAGCGGCGAGCTCGCCGACGCGGTCCCGATCAGCGTGTTCGCCGGGCAGCTCGCGGCCTCGAAGTTGGCGCGCGGGCACTTCGTCCCGAGCAGGGAGTTGTTGCCGGTGATGCCGTTCGGGAGGATCACCTGCGCCCGGGCGAGGCCCGCCTCCTCGATCGTCTGCGAGATCGTCGTCGTCAGCTCGACCGGGGCGCCGATACCCTCCGGCCTGGCGCTCGCCGCCAGCTCCGGGGTGAAGGGCAGCGCGGCGCAGTTGGTGGGGGTGAAGCCGGGGGCCTGCCCCGAGGCCGTCGCGCCGGTCCAGGCCCTGCCGTCGAAGCCGATCGCCTTCGGCGTGCACGAGGTCGGGTTGCGCAAGAAGCCCTTCGGCGGGTTGCCGACCTGGCCGGCGATCGTCAGGGTGATCGAGGTGATCTGGATCGGGACGGGGGGCAGGCCGGGGGCCAAGGTCGCCGTCGTCGGCAGGTCGGTGAGCACCGAGTCGAGGCCGAAGTCGCTGGGACGCAGCCGGGCCGGGGACTGCAGGATGATCGGCGGCGCGGTGGGAATCGGGGCGTGGAGCACGATCCCGAAGCGCGCCGGCTCCCCGGCGCGGGGGACGACGTTGTAGAGCTCCCCGGTCACCGTCTGGGGCACGCCGGCGGCGAGCACGTCGTTGCTGACGTCGCCGACGTCGCTCGCCGGCGGGCAGGAGTCGGCGTTCAGCTGTGCCTCCGTGCACGGCGGCGTGGCCAGCGGGTTGCCGACCAGCCCAGGGGGCAGGTGGATGGTCAGGTCGCGCAGCTGCTCGTTCGGCTGCTGGACGTCGATCTGGATCGAGAGATCGCTGTTGGCGCCGGCCTGCAGGTTCGTCGGCTGCGCGCTGGGGCTCGAGAGCCCGAGCCCGAGCGCCGGCGGCGCGAGCGCGCCGAGCGCGCCCAGCGCGCCGAGCGCCGTGATGCCGAGTGCCCGGAGACTCATTTCGCGGGCGAGGTTAGACCGGCCCGGGCGATCGTGCGCCGGTTCGGGCGCCGGTCGCCGAGCGGCTTCTCCCGACCTCGCTGCCATAATCGCGCGCCAGATGCCGATCTACGAGTACCGATGCCGCAACGGCCACGACTTCGAGGTATTTCAGTCGATGTCCGACGCCCCCGTCGAGACCTGCGAGGTGTGCGGCGAGCCGGTCGAGCGCGTCTTCAGCCCGGTCGCCGTCCACTACAAGGGCTCCGGCTTCTACACCACCGATTATGCGCGCAAGGGCGCCTCCGGCTCGGGGGACGGCAACGGCGCGAAGAAGTCGGGCGACGGCGACTCGAAGTCCGACTCGGGCTCCTCGTCGTCGGACTCGAAGTCCGAGTCGGGCTCCAAGAAGTCCGAGTCGGGCACGGCGAGCAAGTCCAAGGGCTCGAGCTCGGACTGAATCACCCTTGCGGGCAGTTCGGCTCGCGCGGGGGGTCGCCGCCGATCAGCGCCTCGGCCGCGCGCGCGCATTCCTCGGGCGAGACGATCAGGTTGCCGGCCCCCGTGGTTCCGGAGGGCTTGAGCACGTCGGTGTCGCCGCCGCTGCCGGTCGCGGCCGAGAGGACGAGCTGGGGCATGGTCAGGGCGCCCATGCTCGAGACCATCGCCTTGGGGGCGTTCCAGCCGATCAGCGGACCCTTGATGAAGTTCATCGGCAGGCTGGTGATGCTGGTCAATCTCCCCTTGATCCCG
>WHSW01000001.1:15063-76739 GCA_009379895.1 Solirubrobacterales bacterium | reverse complement strand
AACGGCCAGTCGTACTCCGTGTCGGCGGCGGAGTGGATGCCGACGTAGCCGCCGCCGTCGCGGATGTAGCGCTCGAAGTCGGACTGGCGGCGCTTGCCCAGCACGTCGCCGGTGGTGCTCAGGAAGATGACGGCGTCGTAGCGGCGCAGGTTGTTGCTCCTGAAGGCGCTCGCCTCCTCCGTCGCGTCGACGGCGAAGCGGTTCGCCTGACCGAGCCGGCGGATCGTCTCGATCCCGGCCGGGATCGAATCGTGGCGGCCGATTCCGGGCCCCAGACTGCGAGCGCGCGGAGCCCGTGCCGGCATGCCGTAAAGATCGGTGCCGTCCTCCTGGGAGCCGTGACTGGAGAACGACTCGGCGAGGCGTCCGGAGCGAGATACTGCCGAGGACATGTCATCCGAGAACGTCGAATTCCTGCGTCGAGGCTACGAGGCCCTGGAGCGAGGTGACTTGGAGACCTTCGAGGCACTGGCGCGCGAGCGCCTCGATCCCAAGTTCGAGTTCCATCACGTCTGGGACGGCCGCGTCTTCGAGGGCTTCGAAGGGACGATGGATTGGCTTTCAGACACGCGCGAGACCTGGAACGACTACAAACAGGAAATCGAGGAGATCATCGATCTGGGAGAGAACGTGGTGGTCGTGCTCGGCATCTCGGCGCAGGGCGTTGGCAGCGGGGTGCCGGTCGCCCAGCAGCTCGCAGCCGTCTGGACGTTCGACGGCGATAGGGCGGTTCGCGCGCGCTCTTTTACCTCCCGAGCTGACGCCCTCGAGGCCGCCGGGCCGTGAGTAGCGCCGGACGATCAGCTCCTTCGAGCCGCAACGGGGAAGGCAGATGAGGACTTCAAAAATCGATCGCCAGGCGTGGTCCGGCTCGCGCGCCGCCGGTCATCTCGCCGTCTGGCTCGCCGCGGCGGCAGCGATCGCCGCCGTGCTCGCGCCGGCGGCGTCCGCGGCCGAGGCGTCGAGGATCGTCTACGCCTGTGTGCCCAACCTCTGCGTCGCCGACCCCGAGTCCGGCGCGTCGACGCCGATCACGACCGACGGCGCGACCGACGCCTATCAATATCCGAGCGTCAGCCACGATGGGACGCTGGTGGCGGCGGTCCGCGGCGATGCCGTCGCCGTCGGGGGCTTCGGCACCAACCTGACCCAACCGGTGGCGACCAGCCGTGACATCAACGACGCCGCGATCGCGCCCGACGGCTCGGGCGTCGGCGAGAGTCACTCCTACGTCGACAACGTGTTCCAGTGCAGTCCCTACATCGGCTGCGGCTTGCAGCTGGTCGACCGCAGCGCGACCTCCTACACCCGGCTCGGCGCGCCGCCCGACGACAACACCCGCGTGCACGACGGCGGCGGAGGCGTCGGGTTCGCCGCCAACGGCGGGCTCCTGAGCTCCTATTACGACTACCCAACCGACACGAACAGGATCTGCGTCATCGCCGACCCGTTCGCCGAGGACCCTCCGTGCGTGGACCGGGTGACCGACGCCGCGACGCTGAGCTCGCCGACCGGATCGCCGGACGGGACGCTGCTGGCGATCGCCGTCGGCACCGCCGGCTCCGATGCAACCTCGGTCAACCTCTACGCCGCAGCGTCGGGCGCTCCCGTACGCAAGCTCGCCGACAACGCGGGCTCACCGACGTTCTCGCCCGACGGCAAGCAGGTCGCCTACGGCGCCGCCGACGGATGGATCTATGTCGTGCCAACCTCGGGCGGCAATCCACGCCGCCTCGTCCAGGGCAGCTCGCCGAGTTGGGGCGCGGGCGCGGCCCCGGTCCCCGGGGGCCGATCGAGCGGGCCGCCGTTGCTGGCGTCGAAGTCGCTGCGCTACCGCGCCGGCAAGGTCAAGGTGAAGCTCGCCTGCGAGGGCGTCGACGCCTGCCGGGGGAAGCTCACCCTGAAGCGAAAGCGGGTGCGGCTCGGCAAGGCCAAGTACCGGATCGCGGCCGGGCAGTCGCGCAAGGTCAAGGTCCGGATCAAGCGCAAGGGCAAGCGCGTGCTGAGCCGCTCGCCCAAGCAGAAGGTCAAGGTCGAGCTGCGCACCGCGGGCGGCGAGAGGCTGGTCGAGAAAGTGACCCTGAAGGCGCCGCGCGGCGGCTGACCTCATTGGCGCTTGCCCGCCCAGGGAGGTGGCCCCACTCTCGATGCCTCGACGCCTCCGGGTCCCGCGTCCCTACGTGGTCGAGGTCGCCGCCCCGCGCGATCGGTCGTCCTGGCCCGAGCGGGACCGTTTGCTATATTCATCCAATAGGGTGAATATTCTCAACAACTCGAGGAGGAGCCATGGAGCTAACGCCGATCGTCAATGAGCAGGAGTGGCAGCAGGCGCGTGACGCGCTGCTGGTGAAGGAGAAGGAGCTCACCCACGCGCGCGACGCGATCGCGGCCGAGCGCCGGCGGATGCCGCGGATGCTGGTCGAGAAGGAGTACGAGCTCGACGGCCCGGACGGGCGGGTGAGCCTGCTCGACCTGTTCGAGGGCCGCCGGCAGCTGATCATCTTCTTCTACGAGCCCGGTGTGAGCGGCTGGCCGGAGAAGGGCTGCCCCGGCTGCTCGATGGTGGCCGACCAGCGCGCTCATCCGGCGCACCTGAACGCGCGCGACACGATGTTCGCGCACGTTTCGCGGGCGCCCCAGGAGGACATCCAGCGGCTGCAGGAGAAGATGGGCTGGGAGCACATCCCCTGGTACACCGTGATCGACGACTTCGACAAGGACTTCGGGGTCGGCGAGTGGCACGGCACCAACGTCTTCCTGCGGGTCGGAGATCGGATCTATCGCACCTACTTCGTCGACGGACGCGGCGACGAGGCCGTCGGCAGCACGTTCAGCTGCCTCGACATCGCGCCGCTCGGGCGCCAGGAGGACTGGGAGGACTCGCCCGAGGGCTACCCACAGGGCGACAGCTCGTGGTGGCGGCGCCACAACGAGTACGAATCCGACCCGCCCCCGCTGCCGCTCGACGACGAGACGCTGATCGCCGCCGATGAGCACGCGCGCAGCGCGGCCGGGAGCGCGACATGACGCCGCTCGCCCACATCGCCGGCGTCCCGGTCGAGGAGCTGGCGCTCACGGCCGCCGGCGCCGGCACCGCGCTCCTCGTCGCCCGCACCTGGCTGTCGTTGCGCCTGCGAGGGCGCCGGGGCGGGCCGGCGTGACAACAGCGACACTGGACCGCGTGTTCTCCGCGGTCTCCGATCCGACGCGCCGCGCGATCCTCGCGCGGCTCGCGGATTCGGACGCCCGCGTCACGGACCTCGCCGGCGACTTCCCGATCTCACTCAACTCGACCTCGAAGCACATCCGCGTGCTCGAGGGTGCGGGTCTGGTGCGCCGCGAGGTCCGTGGGCGCGAGCACATCCTCAGCCTCGAGGCGGAGCCGCTCGCGGAAGCTGCCGCATGGATCGAGCACTACCGCCGCTTCTGGAGCGACCAGCTCGCCTCGCTCGACCGCTTCGTCACCGCCCGCGAGGCCGGGAAGGGGTCGAAATGAGCGCCGCCGGCGAGTTCGCCGTGACCGTGCGGCGCGAGATCGCCGCCCCGGCCGAGACGCTCTTCGACGCCTGGCTCGACGCCGGGAGCCTCGGCACCTGGATGCGGCCGCGGGTGATCAGCGAGACCCGGGCCGAAACCGACCCGCGCGAGGGCGGCGAGTTCCGCATCGTCATGGTCCGCGACCGAAGCGACATCCTCCACCAGGGGACCTACCGGGAGATCGACCGGCCCAGCCGGCTCGTCTTCACCTGGTCCTCGCCCGAGACCGACCACCGGGACTCCGTCGTCACCGTCACCTTCGAGCCCCTGGGAAGCGGTTCGACGATGGTCGAGATCCACCAGGTCGGCCTACCCGACGAGGAGTCCCGCGCCGGCCACACCGAGGGCTGGTCCGACGCCCTCGCCGAGCTCGAGCGTCATCACGCCTAGGGCCCCATCGCCGACGGGACGTCGTGCGTGAGCTCCTCCTTCAACGGCCCGACACGCAGGCCGAGTGGGCCGGTTGGGCGACGACACCGGCTGTCTGCCGACGGCGGCCCGATCAGCGACGCTTTTCGTGCACGAGACTCCGCGCCTTGGCGCGGCCATTGGCCACAGCGGTCCGAGGATATGCGAAAACCCGCTTGACCAAGCGGATTCCGAGGCACCGCTACCGGGATTCGAACCCGGGTTTCCGCCGTGAGAGGGCGGCGTCCTAGTCCCCTAGACGATAGCGGCGCGCGGCGGCGATTCTAGCGGGCGGCGAGCGTGCCGATTTGCTCCGGGTGTGCCCAGACGAGGGATGAACCAACCCAGCCCGGGCCTTGACAGCCTTGCGAGGCCTGCCGGTGACCATCGCCGCCGCCCCCGAGCGCACCGCCTCGGCCAGCGCGGCGAGGCGACCCCGGGACAGAACTGGACAGTGCGGCTGAGAGGACTCGAACCTCCAAGGGCTTGCGCCCACGGCGACCTGAACGCCGCGTGTTTGCCAATTTCACCACAGCCGCGTAAGCGCCTCAAATGTAGCGATCAGGTCTTCAGACCGACGTGCTCAAGCATCGCGGCGACGCTGTCGCGTCGGTTGATGCGCACGCTCCACCGTCCCCTCGGATTGCAGTTAGCGCGCGTGAACACCCCGACGCGATCACATGCCTCGAGGAAGAGATCGACGATGTCCTTCGACATGTTCGAGAACTCGTAGCTCAGGTACTCGTACGGCTCGGCGCGGTGGATGTCGGTGCGGTTAATGAACGCGCAGCCGTCGGTTCTGATGCACCCGCGGATGAATGCCCAGGGCGCCGCGGCGACGAGATTGCGCTGCCACGGCTCGAGAACGATGGGCCGTTCGTGCTTCTTGCCAGGCCCATGCTGGGGGAACAGGCAGGGAAGATGACAGGAGTAGACCGAGACGTTCACGCAGCCCTTTCGCTGGACGATGTCCACGCGATTCTCTGGAAGACACCGGCCGATCAGCTCTCGAACCTCTTCGATCAGCCGGGGGTACTTGGCATCGAGTGCGATCCGCAGTCGGCAGGTGCGCGCCGTCGCGGACAGGACCCCGTCGCCGAGGTAGGTCGCGAGCAGCTCTGCGTAGTCGGCCGGCGTGAAGCTCATCTCCTTCGCATCTCGCCAGCAGCGGGGGCAACACTCGCGTTCGCGTGGCCTTCCGTTGCGGGGCGCATAAGTGGGCCGACGCCAGTCCATGATCGTGCGCCGCGGGACCCCCAGCCGCCGCGAGACCTCGCAGTCGTTGAGGCCGGCGGCGATCAGCTCGAGCGCCTCGGCCTTGACCTCGGGTGGATGCACTCCGGCAACTTGCGGGGCGAACCGTGATCCGTGGTGCGCCGAATGTGCCGAATGCGTGCCGGTTGTGGGCCAATATCGGGCAGCCGGTTCTCGGTCCCGGTTCGCCGCGAAGCGCCGCTAACCTCGCCTCGATGGGAGAAGCCAGACGCGGATTGATCCTCCAGCACGGCGACAGCGGGCCGCCGGGGATCCTCGGCGACTGGCTGCGCGAGCGGGGGATCGAGCATCAGACCTGCCCGGTCTGGCGCGCGCCCCTGCCCCCCGCCCCGGGCGAGTTCGGGTGGATCGCCTCGCTGGGCTCCCAGCACACGCCCGGAGGAGCCGGCGCGCCGGACTGGGTCGAGGCCGAGGTCGACTTCCTGCGCGATGCGCTCGACGCCGGCGTCCCGGTGCTCGGCCTCTGCTTCGGCGGGCAGGCGCTTGCGGTGGCCGCCGGCGGCGAGGTCGCGCCCTCCGACCCGCCGGAGATCGAGTGGATGGAGGTCGAGACCCTCGAGCCGGAGCTCGTTCCGCCCGGCCCCTGGCTCCACTACCACTACGACCTGCTCGTGCCGCCGCGGGCGGCGCGGACGGTGGCGCGCTCGCCCGCGGGACCCGCGGCGTTCACCCTCGACGGCTCGCTCGGGCTGCAGTTCCATCCCGAGTCGACGCCGGCGATCGCCGCCGAGTGGGCGCGCCAGGACGGGGAGCGGCTGGTGGCGCTGGGGGTCGATCCGGATGCGCTCGCCGAGGACGGCGCGCGCGTCGCGGCGTCCGCGGAGGTGGCCGCGAAGCGGCTCTTCGACACCTGGTGGACGCGCCTCGCCCGCCCGTGAATGGGTACATTATCCAAGCTGTCCGAACGGGCCGACGAGGCGCCGGGCCCGGAAGGAGGAGGAGCACGTGAACCTCGAAGCCGCCACACGCGCGGCGCCCGCCGCGGGCGGCGCGCTGGAGTCCCTCTCGCCCGCGGTGAGCACGATCCGCACCACCTACTCCGACCTGCACGGGAGCCAGCGCGGCAAGGACGTGCCGCTGGGCGAGCTCGAGCGAGCCCGCGAGCACGGGCTCGCCTTCTGCTGGGCGGTGATGGGAACTGACCTGCGCCACACGCCGGTCGTCGGCGGCGAGCGCGGCTACCCCGACATGCTCGCCCGGCCCGACCTCTCGACCCTCGTCGAGCTGCCCTGGGAGCCCGACGTCGCCGCCTGCCTCGCCGACCTCGAGCGCGACGGCGAGCCCGAGCCGACCGACATGCGGGGCCTCGTCCGCCGTGCCGAGGCCGCGCTGGCCGAGCTCGGCCGCACGGCGAAGATCGGGCCCGAGCTCGAGTTCTTCGTCCTCGAGCCCGACGGCGAGGGCGGTTGGCGGCGCCACGTCGACAACCTGAGCATGGTCTACACGGTCGGCCCGCAGGCCGACCCGCGGGGGGTGCTCAAGGGCATGCTCGACGGCTGCGCGGCGCTCGGCATCGGCGCGATCGCCGCCAACCACGAGTACATGAACAGCCAGTACGAGATCAACCTCGCGGAGTGCGCCCCGCTCGAGGCCTCCGACAACGCCTTCCGCCTCAAGGCCGCGGTCAAGGACTACGCCGCGCAACGCGGCCTGCTGGCGACCTTCATGGGCAAGCCGTTCAACGACCAGGGCGGGTCCGGGACGCACGTCCACCTCTCGCTCGAGAGCGAGGGGGCGAACTGCTTCGATGACCCCGCGGGCGGCGACGGGCTCTCCGTCGACCTGCGCCGGTTCACCGCCGGCGTCCTCGACCACGCCCCGGCTCTGATGGCGTTCCTGAACCCGACCGTGAACGCCTACCGGCGCATCCTGCCCGACAGCCTGGCGCCGACGCACGCCAACTGGGGCCTCGACAACCGCACCACCTTCGTCCGCATCCCCCCCGACCGCGGGCCTGGCTGCCGGATCGAGCTCCGCGTCGGCGACGGGGCCGCCAACCCCTACCTGGTCACCGCGGCGGTCATCTTCGCCGGCATCGACGGCCTGCGCCGCGAGCTCGAGCCGCCGGCGCTGCTCGCCGGCGACACCTACACGCTGCCCGAGGACGAGCAGGGGGCGCCGCTGCCGATGTCGCTCTCCGACGCGCTCGATGCGCTCGAGGCCGACACCGCGCTCGGCGCCACGGTCGGTGCCGAGATCGTCGACACCTTCCTGGCCATGAAGCGGTTCGAGGTCGAGCGCTACCGCCAGCACGTCTCCGAGTGGGACCTGGCCGAGTACCTGCACCACCTCTGATGAGCGCACGGGCGAAAGCTCCGGACGCCGAGCCGTCGACGCTCGCCGAGGTCGACCTCAACGACCACGCGCGGTTCGCCGAGCGCGTACCCCACGAGATGTTCGCGCTGCTGCGCCGCGAGGACCCGGTGTACTGGCAGCCCGAGCCCGAGGGGCCGGGGTATTGGGCGATCACCCGCCACGACGACATCACCGCGGTGGCCAAGGACTGGCGCAGCTTCTCCTCCGAGCGCGGGGGCAGCTCGCTGCAGGACCTCGACCCCGACCAGCTCGAGGCGCGCAAGTCGATGATCGACATGGACCCGCCGCGCCACAACCAGCTGCGGGCGCTGGTCAACCGCGACTTCGCCCCGCGCGCGGTGCGCGAGTTCTCCGATCGGATCCGCGAGCTCTTCGATCGCGTCCTCGACGCCGCGCTCGAGCGGCGCGAGGTCGACTTCGTCGCCGATGTCGCCGCCGCGCTGCCGATGCGCGTGTTCGCCGAGATGCTCGGGGCGCCGGAGTCCGACCACCGCCTGCTCGTCGAGCTCGGCGACCGGATGCTGGGCCAGGACGACCCCGAGTACGCGCTCGACCCGCAGGTGGTCGAGGCAAATCGCCACCTGCCGTTCTCGAACCCGACCGCGCTCGAGATGTTCGACTTCGGTCGCAAGCTCGCCGGCGAGCGGCGCGAGTGCCCGCGCGACGACATCGTCACCAAGCTCGTCGAGGCAGAGATCGACGGCTGCCCGCTGAGCGAGCGCGAGTACGACGTCTACTTCCTGCTCCTCGCGGTGGCCGGCAACGAGACCACCCGGCACTCGATCTCACACGGCCTGCTCGCCCTGATCGAGCACCCCGATCAGCTTCAGCGCCTGCGCGCCGAGCCCGACCTGATCGGCACCGCCGCCGGCGAGATCCTGCGCTGGGCCACCCCCGTCCACCACTTCCGGCGCACCGCGACGCGCGACCTCGAGCTGCGCGGCCAGCGGATCCAAGAGAACGACAAGCTCGCGACCTGGTACATCTCGGGCAACTTCGACGAGCTCGTCTTCGACGACCCGCAGCGCTTCGACGTCGGCCGCGAGCCGAACCCGGAGATGACCTTCGGGCCCGGCGGCGTGCACTTCTGCCTCGGCGCCTACCTCGCCCGGCTCGAGGTCGAGATCGTCTTCGCGGAGCTGGTCCGCCGGGTCGCCGAGTTCGAGCTCACCGGGCCGGTCGAGCGCCTGCAGTCGAACTTCTTCAACGGCGTCAAGCGGATGCCGGTCCGCCTGACGCCGGCCTGAGGGCGAGCTCGCGCAGGGTCGCCAGCACCAGGCCCAGGTCCTCGCGACGGGTGCGGAAGTTGACGAAGCAGGCCCGCAGGCAGACGCGATCGTCGAGCACGGCCGAGGCGAGGTAGATGCGGCCGTCGCGCTGCGCCGCGGCGGCGAGCTCGGTGTTGTGGTCGTCGAGGTCGGCGCGGTCGGCGGGCAGGTGGCGAAAGCAGACGGTCGACAGCGTCGGCTCGCAGAGCAGCTCGAACTCGGGGTCGGCGCGGATCTCGGCGGCGAGCTCGCGGGCGAGCTCGACCGTGTTCTCGATCCAGCCGCGAAAGGCGGCGGCGCCGTGGGTGCGAAAGGCGAGCCAGAGCTTCAGCGAGCGCAGCGGCCGGGAGTACTCGAGCGTGCGCTCGACCGCGTTGCGGACCTCGTCGCGGCGCATGTAGGCCTCCTCGTGGCCGAAGGTCGCCTCGAGCGCGCCCGGCTCGCGGACCAGCACCAGGCTGCACGCCTTCTGCAGGCCGAGCCACTTGTGCGCGTCGAGGGTCACCGAGTCGGCCCGCTCGAGCCCCGCGAACAGCGGCCCAGCCACCTCGGTCGCCGCGGCCGGCAGCCCGTAGGCGCCGTCGACGTGCAGCCAAACGCCGTGGCGCTCGCAGACGTCGGCGATCGCGGCCAGCGGGTCGACGGCCCCGGTCAGCGTGGTTCCACCGTTGGCGACCACCGCGACCGGGATCAGGCCGGTGGCGCGGTCGTCGCCGAGCGCCCGGTCGAGCTCTGGGACGCGCATCCGCCGCCGCTCGTCGAAGGCCAGCGAGCGGACGAAGCTCGAGCCGATCCCGGCGGCCTCGGCGCCGCGGACGACCGAGTGGTGCGACTCGGCCGAGCAGTAGACCGTGCCCTGGCGCCCGGCGAAACCGTCGACGCGACAGCCCGGCAGGGCCCGCTCGCGGGCGGCCAGCAGCCCGGTCAGGTTCGAGGTCATGCCCCCGCTCGTGAACGCCCCCTCGGCGCACGGAAAGCCGACGAACTGGGCCACCCACTCGACCGCCTGGCGCTCGACGAGGTCCGCCGCGCGCGCGGTGACCGCCAGGTTGACGTCGTAGGTCGCGGTCAGCGCGTCGGCCAGGACCCCGACCTCGAGCCCGGTCGAGCCGACGTAGGCGAGGTAGAGGGGGCGCGATGGCGAGACCGACTCGTCGAGGATCCGGGCGGCGTCGCCGAGCACCTGACTCGGGTCGGCGGGCAGCTCGGGGAGCGGCAGGGCCAGCCGCTCGCGCACCTCGTCGTCGATCGCGGGCTCCTCGGGGCGCGGGCGCTCGAACGACTCCCAGGCCTCGGCGATCAATCGGGTGAGCGCCGCGAGCACGGCGTCGCGGTCGGCGAGCGACGCGTAGCCCGACGGCCGATCGGCCTGTTGGCTGCCGGTCACGTGCTCAACCGTACCCGTGCCCGGCCGGGTCAAGCCCAGCGGACGCGCAGGCTCCGCGGGGCGCGAAACTCCCAGCCGCGCAGCTCGGGGCGCTCGCCGGCGACGAGCTCGAGCGCGGGCAGCTGCGCGAGCAGGCGGCGCAGCGCGATCCCCTCCTGGGCGCGCGCGAAGGCGTGCCCGGAGCAGAAGTGGCGGCCGAAGCCGAAGGTCGCGACCCGCCCCCGGTCGCGGTGGATGTCGAAGCGATCCGGCTCGGGGAAGCGGGCCTCGTCGCGGTTGGCCGAGGCGATCACCGCCGCGACCGGCGCGTCCGCCGGCAGGTTGGCGCCCGCGAGCTCCAGCGCGCGCGTCGTCCGCCTTCCCTGGGTGCCGATCGGCGCGACCCACCGCATTCCCTCCTCGATCGCGGGCGCCACCAGACGCTCGGGGTCGGCGACGACCTCGGCGAGCTGCTCGGGGTGGCGCAGCAGCGCGTAGAGCACCGACCCCGCGCCGTGCCCCGGCTCCTGCATGCCACCGAGCAGGATCACCTTCAGCGAGGGCATGATCGCCTGGCGCGGCCGAGTCTCGCCGCCGTCCATCCCGGCGTGCAGCATGTGCGCGATCGTGCTCTCGTCCGGCTCGCGCTCGAGCCGCTCGAGGACCGGCTCGAGGCGCCGATCGATCTCCGCGCAGGCGGCGTCGCTGACCGCCTGCTTGGCGCGGTCGCGCTCGAAGTTCGTCGCCCCGTCGGCGAGGGCGGCGAACCAGCGCCGCAGGGTGTCGGCGTCGAGCTCGGCGAGGCCGAGCACCGCGCCCAGGCTGAGCACGGAGACCGGCTCGAAGAAGTCGGCCATCAGCTCGGCCTCGCCCGCAGCGTGGAGCCGATCGAGCCGCGCGTCGACGATCGGGGTGACGAGCTCGTCGATGTACTCCTCGACCGCGTGCGGGCGCAGCTTCGGGTCGACGGCGCGGCGCAGCTCGCGGTGCGGCTCGCCGTCGCAGGTCAGGATCGTCGGGCTACCGAAGCTGCGGTCGATCGGCGAGCCGGGCATGTCGGCGGCGAACAGCTCGGGCTCGGAGGCGACCCGCGCGGCCGCCTCCCAGCTCGTCGCGAGCCACATGTTGACCGCCGGCACCCAGGCGACGGGCGCCTCCGCGCGCAGACGCTCATAGATCGGGTACGGGTCGGCCTCCAGCTCCGCGGCCGTGATCCGCTCGCCGAGCGTGGCGCCCACGGTCAGCGCGCCGCCGGCGCCTCGCCGGCGACCTCCTCCCCGCCCTCGCCGATCCGCGCGTAGACCTCCGGCCGCTTCGCGCGCAGCCAGGCGCCCACCCCGACGCCGATCAAGCCCCCGCCGATCAGGATCGCCGGCAGGATGATCGTCCGGTCGTCGGTCGGCGCGTCCTGGAGGCCGGTGATCAGGACGTTGAAGTTGAGCAGCGCGATCACGAACACGGCGCTCAGCAGGACGCCGGCGAGCGCCGGCGAGATCCGGCTCGTCCAGGCGCTCTCGGAGTGCGGGTGCCTGGCGAAGTAGCCGACCACCGAGAACGACGCCAGCGCCAGCAGCAGGATCACCCCGAGGGCGCCGAGGTTGGTCAGCCAGGTGAACAGCTGCAGCACCGGGTCGGAGTCAGAGAGCGCGAAGAGCGCGACGATCACCACCGCGAGCGAGGTCTGCATCAGCGAGCCGACGTAGGGAGCTCCGGTCGAGGGCCGGACGCGGCCGAAGACCGAAGGCAGCACCTTGGCGCGGCCGAGCGAGAACGCGTAGCGCGAGACCGCGTTGTGGAACGAGAGCATCGCCGCGAACAGGCTGGTGCAGAAGAGCAGCGTCGCGATGTCGGCGAAGGTGGCGCTGATCCGCTCGTTGAGCGAGATGAACACGATCGTGGTCGGGTCCGGACCGCCGCTCGCGCCGACGAAGCCTGCCTCGACCAGCGCCTCGGGGTTGGTGGCCGTGTCCGGCCCGGCGGCGTTGCCGAGCATCCAGGCGGAGAGCGCGTAGAAGAGCGCCGTGATCCCGAGCGCGATGTAGGTGGCGCGGGCGACGGTGCGACGAGGGTTCTTGACCTCCTCGCCGTAGATCGCGGCCGACTCGAAGCCGACGAAGGCGGCCATCGTGAAGGTGAGCGCGGCGCCGAGCGCGGTGCCGAAGGCGATCGACGGGTCGAAGCCGTCGGCGACGATCCCCTGCGGGCCCGGGTCGGCGGCGATCGCGATGTCGAAGATCGCGACGACGACGATCTCGAGCGTGAGGAAGACTGCGAGCACCTTCGCGTTCAGGTCGACCTGCAGCTGGCCGAGCAGTCCGATCACCCCGATCGCGATGAACAGCCACACGTACCACTCCATGTCGATCCCGGTCTTGTCGAGCATGAAGCCGCCGAAGGCGACGCCGAACAGGCCCCCGATCCCGATCTGCATCGAGTTGTAGGCGATCAGGGCGACGAAGGACGTGCCGACGCCCGCGATCCTGCCGATGCCCTTGGCGACGTAGGCGTAGAAGGCGCCGGCGTTGGTGATGTGGTGGCTCATCGCCGCGTAGCCGGAGACGAACAGGGCCAGGATCGCGCCGAGCACGAGGAAGAGCAGCGGGACGCCGGCGTTGCCGGTGACCAGGTAGGTGGAGGCGACCCCGCCCGCGATGACGGTCAGCGGCGCCGAGGCGGCGACGATGAAGAAGACGAGGTCGGGAACGCCGAGGGCCCGCCGATGAAGGCCTCCCTCGCGGCCCGCCGTGGCCGCCGAAGCGGGTGCGCGCGTCGCTTCCATGTGCTCTCCTCCCCGGCCCGGCGCGAACGGCGCGGGCCATTCTCTCCGTGCGTTCGGCGGATGTATACATTATGTAAGGCAGCGGAGTCAACTCCCCGCCACCGGGCCCGCCGAGCGCCGTTTCCCCGATGGTTGTGGTGCGCTCGGATGGGGAACTGACACGACTATCCAGGCTGTGATAGGCATGGGTTCGTGCGGGTCATGGCTAGGGAGCGGGTGCGTCCGATCGCCGAGTGCACCGCGCTCGCGTGCGCGGTGTTCGCGCTGGCGGCGCTCGCGACGCCGGCGTCGGCGGCCGCGCCCGACACGGGAACGGCCCCGTACACCTACGACGTTCCCCTCGACCCGCACAGCCCCTGGCCGAAGTTTCGCCGCGACGCGGCACAGACCGCGCGCAGCCCCGTGCGCCCGCGCCGCAAGGGCGGGCGCCTGTGGACCTTCAAGGCGCGAGAGGGCATCTTCAGCTCCCCCGTGATCGGCGGTGACGGCACGGTCTTCGTCGGCTCCGCCGACCAGAACTTCTACGCGATCGGGCGCGACGGGAAGTTGCGCTGGAAGCTTCCCACGCGCGAGATCATCGACTCGGCGGCGCTGCTCGACGATCGCGGTCGCGTCTATGTGCCATCCGGCGACGGTCACCTCTACGCGCGCGACGCGGCGACCGGACGCCCGGTGTGGACCTACGCCGCCCAGCCGGCCTCCGAGACGGGCGGCCTGCTGAACTGGTTCGAGGGCAACGTCGCGATCGAGGGCGACGGGACGCTGGTCGTCCCGGACGACAACTTCCGCATCTACGGGATCAACCGCGACACCGCGACGACGGACTGGGCGTTCCCGACCCGCGACAACAACTGGTCGCTCCCCGCGGTGGACACGGCCACGAACTCGCTCTTCGTCGGCAACAACTTCTTCCTCGGCGGCGCGCCCAACCTGTGGTCGATCGACGGCGCCACGGGCGCCACCCAGTGGTCGGCCGACATTCCGGGCAGCGTCGTCGCGAGCCCGCTGCTGACCGGAGACGGCAAGGTGATCGTGGGCGCCTTCGACGGCTTCGTCCACGCCTACGACAAGGCCACTGGTCGCGGGCTGTGGGAGTTCCCGACGCGCGATCACATCTACTCCAGCCCGGCGCAGCTCCCGAACGGGACGATCGTGCAGCCCTCCACCGACGGCTCGGTATACGGGATCGACCCCGACGACGGCAGCAAGGTCTGGCAGTACGACACGCTCAACCCGATCCGCTCCTCGCCGGCCGTCGACGGCAAGGGCAACAGCTACATCGGCGGCGGCGACGGCCGGCTCTACGTTCTGAACGCCGATGGAACGCTGCGCTGGGCGATGAAGCTCTCGCCCGGGAGGCGCGCGACGATCAACTCCTCGCCGGCGCTCGGCGAGGACGTGATCGTCGCCGCCGACTCCAACGGCAACATCTTCAGCGTCCCCTACGACTACTGCCTGCGCCCCAAGGGACGGCGCGACAAGCGCTGTGGCCCGCCGCCGCAGCCGCGGCCGGGCGCGCATCTGTACTCGGTCTCGCCGTTCGGAATCCTCAAGAAGAAGCAGCCGCGCACGCTCGACGCCAACCAGCCGCTCGCGCTGTGGCTGTTCGTGCGCAAGGGGCGCTCGCGACTCGCGTTCATCAATCCGAAGGGGCTGCGGGTGCGCGTGCGGTCGGTCGGCGGCGGGCGCGACGGTGAGCGGCGCGGCGGCGGGCAGGACGGCGGCCGCGGCCGCACGACGCTGAGCAAGCGTGCCCGGCGACCCGAGGTTTTCGTCTCGGGCGACCGTCGCTATCTGGTCATCGTTCCCGACCCCAGGCTCCCGACCGGGCGGTCGGTCGAGGTCTCGATCGACGGCACCTACGTCGTCCACCCGCAGCGCAAGGGCCTCGACTTCACCGGCGGACGGGTGGGCGGCCGCATCCACGAGACGCACCGCTTCCGCGTGCGGGGGGGCGGCGCCGGCCGCAAGTTCCCGCTGCGCGTCCCGCGCGCGCCCGGGGACCGGTCGGGGGTGTGGCTGCTCAACCAGCTCGCGCTGCCGCTGCCCGACCTGCTGCCGAGCTACAACCAGATCGGCTTCGAGAGCCTCGACTTCCTCTTGGGGATGGTCGAGTCCTCGCGGCCGGGGCAGGCGATCGTGTGGATGGTCGGAGCGCACGCGGCGGGCACCGACAGCAGCCGCGTCGTGCCCGACCCGTCGACGACGTACCTCGTGCCGTTCGTGGCCAAGTACGACCACGGGCTGCTGACCCTGTCGAACAGCGGCGGCGCGACCTTCGTGCTCAACGGCTTCGGGATCCAGACCGAGGACTGGCGCATCGATGCCCGCACGAACTCATCGGGCCGTGTGCTCGGGACGCCCGAGACGGACATCACGGTCAACTGCGCGGACGTCGCCGTCTACGGGCCCTTCCTCGAGCAACTCGGCCTCTGCGCGCAGGGCCGGCCACTGAGGATCTTCGGCGGCGCCGCGATGGCCCCCTATGAGGGCGGGGTTCAGCGCCCTCCCGGCGGCGTGGGCGCCGTGAGCTTCTCCCGCCAGGGCGAGACGCTGGTCGCCGACCTGACCGGCTCGCGGCTCAAGCCCTCCGAGCGCAGCGTCGCGCTGCTGGCGGTCGACGCGCGCAGTGGCGCGCCGCTCCCGCTGGACTACGGCACTCAGACCACGCGCACAACCGACGCGGCCGGCAACCTCCGGCGGGTGAGCGTCCCGCTGACGGCGGGCACGGGTACGGGCCCGCTGCGCGTCTACCTCATGGTCGACGCCTACCCGGCCGCCCGCGGCAAGCTCGGCGGCTGAGCCGGGCCCGGGCGCGCGGACCGCTCAGCCCTCCGGCAGCCCCTGCTGCGCCTCGAGCTGCTCGCGCTCGGCGTCGATCGCCGCGGCGTCGAAGCGAAAATAGGAGCGTGGGGGCAGGATCCCCCACGCGTTGGCGCCGTGG
The DNA here is from genome assembly GCA_009379895.1 of Solirubrobacterales bacterium. GTDB lineage: Bacteria > Actinomycetota > Thermoleophilia > Solirubrobacterales > 70-9 > WHSW01. The sequence continues at coordinate 60,846 of WHSW01000001.1, read as the reverse complement.
GGGTCGTCGGCGAAGTGGCGCGGCTGGTGGTCGGGCTCGAGCTGCTCCATATCGCAGAAGAGCTCGACGAACATCTCCTCCTCGACCATCCGGCAGTAGGCGAACAGGTTCTGGGCCATCGTGTGGCGGCCGGGGCCCCAGGCCAGCGGCCGGCCGTGCTGCGCGAGGTGGTCGAGCGCGACTCGCATCTCCCCCCAGTCGGTGAGCTCGAAGGCGAGATGATGGACATGGGCGTAGCCCTTGTCGAGGAAGGCGACCACGTGGTGGTCGCGGTCGGCGTGCAGCCACACCGCGCCGTCGCCGACCCAGTCTGAGACCCGCAGGCCGAGGACGCCCTCATACCAGTCGGCGAGCCGCGGCGTGTCGGCGGTCAGGTAGTTGACGTGCTGGAGGCGGCGCGGGTGATACCCGGGCAGCTGATCGGTGAAGCGCGCCACCGCGGGCTTGCGATCGTCGGCGATCACCCGCTCGACGAGGACGATGCGGTTGCCGTCGGGGTCGGAGAGCCGCAGCCCGCGACCCCGGATCGGGACCTCGACCTCCTCGAAGGCCTCCCCCGCCTCGGCCACCCGCTCGGCCGCCTCGGCGAGCGAGACGCCCGAGCGCAGCTCGTAGGCGACGTGCTCGACCCCCGGGTCGGCGTCGTCGCGGCGCAGCTCGAGGCAGAAGTCCTCGTAGGCGCAGCGCAGCAGCGCCCGCTCGGCGTCCCCCTCACCGCTCAGGCCGTGCAGCCGCGCCCAGCGCTCGCGCGCCTCGACCGGGTCGTGGACGCGCAGCGTCGCGTGATGGACACGCAGGATCACTCGCTCGAACGGTAGTCCCCGGCCGCGATCCGGGCCTCGGCCTCGTCCTCGGGCATCGCGAGCGCCACGTGCAGGGTCTGGGCGGTGACCTGCGGCGCCACGCCGACCTCCTCGAGCTCGCGGTCGAGCTCGACGATGTGGTTGCGCAGGCGCCCGATGCCCTCGACCTCGACCTCGACCACCGCCCCCGGGGCGACGGGGCGCGAGTTCGCCGGGGTGCCGGTGAGCAGCACGTCGCCGGGCTCGAGGGTGATCAGGCGCGAGACGTCGGCGATCTGGTAGGCGAAGGAGAAGATCAGGTCGGTGCCGGTGTGGCCCTCCTGGGCGAGCTCGCCGTCGACGAAGGTGCGTACGGTGAGGTCCTCGGGGTCGACTTCGGCGGCATCGACGATCGCCGGGCCGAGCGGGCAGAACCCGTCCTGACCCTTGACGCGCAGCATCGAGCCGCGGTCGGCGTGGCGAAAGTCGTGCACCCCGAAGTCGTCGGCGACCGTGTAGCCGGCGACGTGGTTCAGCGCGTCGGCCTCGCTGACGCCGACGCATCGCTCGCCGATCACGACCGCGATCTCGCCCTCGTAGTTGAGGAACTGACAGCCCCGCGGGCGGGCGACCGCCGCCCGGTGGGCCGAGAGCGAGCTCGGCGGCTTGAGGAAGTAGGAGGGCTCGGCCGGCGGGGCCGCCATCGCGTACTCGGTGACACGGGAGCGGTACGTGAGGTGCGTGGCGACGATCTTCCCGGGCTCGACCGGGGCCAGCCACTCGGCGTCGGCCTCGTCGATGCGGGTCCCGTCGGCGAGCACGAGCCGAGAGCCCTCGAACCCGGCATCGGTCACCTCGCCGTCGCGAATCACCCGCGCCCGCCTCACCACCGCCACCTCATCGCCGCTGCCTCGACCTCGCTCGCGCGGCGTTCACGCGGCTACCTCAGCCTCGCGGTGGGATCGCGCCGCGGCGACGAGCGCCTCGTAGATGTCGAGACCGCCACCGTCGAGGTCCTCCTCGGGGTGCCAGAGCACCGCCACGCAGAAGCTGCGGGCCGGGTCCTCGGCCGCCTCGACGACCCCGTCGGGAGAGCGTGCCGCGATCCTCAGCGGTCCGGCGAGCGGCTCGACGCCCTGGTGATGGTGCGAGCGCACCTCGCTGCGACCGGGGCCGAGGATCGCCGCGAGCCGGGTGCCGCTCACCGCCTCGACCCCGTGGCCGACGAAGGTGCCCGGGTCGCCGCGGTGGGTGCGCTCGGGGTCGGCGAGGTGCTGCTCGATGCCGCCGCCGAGGACGACGTTGAGAATCTGCATGCCCCGGCAGACGCCGAGGGTCGGCAGGTCGCGCTCGAGCGCGGCGCGCGCGATCGCGAGCTCGACCCGGTCGCGCAGGGGGTCGCCGAGCTCGTTGGCCGGATCGGGGTCCTCGCCGTATGAGCCCGCGTCGAGGTCGCGGCCGCCGCTGAGCACGAGCCCGTCGACGACGTCGAGCGCCAGCTCGGGCGCGTCGGCGAAGCACTCGGCGACCGGGAAGACGATCGGGGCGGCGCCGGCCCGCGTGAGCGCCTCGACGTAGTCGTTCCAGACGAGGCTCAGCTCGACCTCGTTCCAGGCCCCGAAGCTCGCCGCGCGCCGATCACCGACGATCCCGATCCTGACTCGATCGCGCACGGTGAATAATGTATCCGAATCGCGGGGCGGGCTCGCGGCCATGGCGCCGTATGGGGTCGGGCGTTCGGAGCGCCATGTGCTGGCGACGTTCGGGCCGTGGCGGCGTTCCGGGGCGGTGGCGCCGCGTTGGGCGGCTTGCGCCACCTGAGGTAGCGCAAGCGGCCCCACGCCGCGCTCCCGATGCGCGCGACGGCGCTCGGTTCGGCAAACATTCGAATGGATACGAAATCCATGGTCGCTGTTACCCTCGCTAACGAGATGGCCGCCGAACCCACGCGCGCCGCCAACGACGCACGCCGAACCACTCGCGCGCCCACCGACCCGCCCGTCGCCGGCGCGCTCAACGCCGCTCCCGCCGACGGGGCGAGCTTTCAGGTCCAGAGCGTCGCCGACCAGGTCTACGGCGTGCTCCGCGACCGGATCGCGGGCGGCGAGATCGAGCGCGGCTCGCGCCTGCACCAGGAGGATCTGGCGACCGAGTTCGGCGTCTCGCGAACCCCGGTGCGCGAGGCGCTGCGCCGGCTCGCCGCCGAGGGCCTGGTCGACCTGTACGCCAACCGCGGCGCGCGGGTCGCGACGGCGACCGACGAGCAGCTGCGCTCGAGCTACGACACCAGGCTGGTGGTCGAGCCGGGCGCGGCGCGGCTCGCGGCCGACCGCCACCTCGAGCGTCCGCTGAAGCGGATGCGAGCCGCGATCCGGGCGGAGTCGCGGGCCGGCCGCTCGTCGGCGAAGCACTTTCAGTCCAATCGCGACTTCCACCTGGCCCTGGTCGAGGCGACCGGCAACCAGCAGCTGGTCCAGTTCATGGAGCACGTCTGGATCGGGCGAATCGGGGCGACCCTGTACGAGGACCGCCTCGACCCGAGTGGGCTGCGTGCCGACCACGACGCGCACCGCGCGATCGCGACGGCGATCGAGCGCGGCGACGGCGCCGAGGCCGAGCGGCTGACGCGCGGCCATCTCGAGCGCGCGATGGAGCTGATCTTCGAGGACTGAGCCGGCGGCCCCACGGTCTCAGGCGCAAGGCCCGCCTAACCAAGCTCGCGAAAGCGCGGCCAGAGTTCCGACCAGGGGCGGCGCGTGGCGTCACACAGCCACACCGGTTCGCCGCGCTCCTGGTTGTCGACGCCGTCGTCGTTGGCGATCGTCGCCTCGATCCGACAGCCGCTGAACGACCGCCAGGCGAGATGGTCGCCGGCGGCTACGAAGTAGAGCTCGTCGCGGTGGTACCCGTATCCCCCACTCGCCGCCAAAAGCGCGACCACGACGGCCGTTGCGATTACGAGCAGGGATGCCGTGGGTCGCACCAGCGCGCGACGTTAGTCCAACGGTGTCGAGCCCTGCTTGATCTGCAGCGTCTTCAGGTCGGAGTAGAAGTCGAGCGCGTAATCGCCGCCCTCGCGCCCGATGCCGCTGATCCCCATGCCCCCGAAGGGGGCGGTCAGGTCGCGAACCAGGAAGGCGTTGACCCAGGTGGTGCCGGCGCGCACCGCGCGACCGACCCGCTCGGCGCGCGCGGCCGAGCGTGTGCAGATCACCGCCGAGAGCCCGTACGCGGTCGAGTTGGCGAGCTCGATGCCCCCTGCCTCGCCGGCGAAGGTCTGCAGGGTGAGGACCGGGCCGAAGACCTCGCGCTGGACGATCTCGGAGTCGTTGGAGGCCGGCTCGATCAGGGTCGGCTCGTAGAAGAGCCCGCCGATCTCCGCCCGCCGCCCGCCACGCACGATGCGGTCGCCGCGCTCGCGGGCGCGCTCGACGAAGCCCTCGACGCGGTCCAGGTGGTCGGGGTGGATGAGCGGCGAGATCGTCGTCTCGGCCTCGCGCGGGTCGCCGAGCACCTGCGCGTCGACCGCCGCGTCGAAGCGCTCGCGAAACTCGTCGACGACCTCGCCATCGACCAGCAGCCGGGTGCCCGCCAGACAGACCTGGCCCGCGTCGTCATACATCTGCGCGGCGCGCGAGGCGGCGCCGTCGAGGTCGGCGTCGGCGAAGACCAGCAGCGGCCCCTTGCCGCCCAGCTCGCCGGTGAACGGGACCAGGTTCTCGGCCGCGGCCCGGCCGATCGCGCGCGCCGTCTCGGGCGAGCCGGTAAACGAGATCCGCCGCACCCCGGGGTGGGAGACGAGCGCCGCGCCGGCGGCCTCGCCGCTCCCCTGGACGAGGTTGAAGACGCCGGGCGGCAGGCCGGCCTCGACCGTCAGGTCGGCGAGCAGCGAGCAGGAGAGGGGCGACCACTCAGCCGGCTTGAGGACCACCGTGCAGCCGGCCGCGAGCGCCGGCGCCGTCTTCCAGGTCGAGAGCATGAACGGGGCGTTCCACGGCGTGATCACCACCGCCGGCCCCGCGGGCATGCGCACGACGCGGTTGTCGGTCCCGTTCGAGCTCCAGGCGCGCTCGGCATGCTGGGCGGCGAGCTCGGCGTAGGCGCGGTAGTTGCGCGCGCCGCGGGCGATCACCCGCGCGCGCAGCGACTCGAGCAGCATCGCCATGTCCTCGCACTCGACCGCGGCCAGGCGCTCGACGTTGTCGTCGATCAGCTCCGCGAGCCGCAGCAGATGGGTCAGGCGGCCCTCGGGGCCGAGCTCGGCCCAGCCAGCGAAGGCCTCGGCGGCGGCGCGGACCGCGGCGTCGGCCTCGTCGGCGCCCCCGGCGGACACCCGGGCGAGCACGCGACCGTCGATCGGGCTCAGGTCGTCGAAGCGCTCGGCGGAGGGGACCCGTTCGCCGCCGATCAGGTGGTCGGTCGAGACCCGGACCCCGGCGACCTCGGCGAAGGAGTCGGTCACGGGCCCTCGGCGCGCGCATCGCGTCGGACACCGCTCCCTTGCGGGCGCTCCGGTCTCACAGCTCGGCGAGCGTCTCGAGGTCGTCGACCGAGTAGCCGATCGTGAAGCGATAGCCCTTGCCGAGCCGGGCCGGGGCGAGCGCGGCGACCTCCTCGCCGGGCGCGTCGAAGAGCTCGAGGGTCGCGGCCCCCTCCCAGATCTCCGAGGCGCTGCGGTCGTAGGCGCGCGAGCGGACGAGCTCGTGCACGGCGGGGTCGTCGTGCTGTCCCTTGGTCAGGCGCGGGAAGTGGCGCACGTTGACGATCGGAGGGTCGTTGTGGGTCGGGCCGGATTGGCTGCGGCGCTCGAGCGTCACCGTCGCCTGCGCGAGCCGGCGCTCATAGGCGGCGCAGGTGCCGCCGTAGGCGGAGCCGGGGCCGACACCGGGGTCGGCCCGCGTCTCGAGGCCGAAGCTGCGCGTGATCCAGATCGAGCCGAGCTTCTTCGGAAAGCCCTGGATCCAGCCCCGCGCGAGGGCGAAGTCGCGATCGACCCAGATGTAGGGGCAGTAGGCGACCTCCTCGCCGCCGTGGAGCGCGTTGACGGTGACGAAGAACTCCTTGTACTGCGCGCGGGACGGGTCGAGGAGCTGGTCGCGCCCGTCGGTGCACGACTGCCAGTCGATGAACATCGCGGCGGCCCGACCGCCGTCGGGGTGCGGCTCGAGCGGCGGCGGCAAGACGGCGGCCGCGGCGGCGGGCTCGGCCCAGTACTCGACGACCAGCATCGTGCCCACGTAGTGCCAGGGCGGAGCCGGGACGAGGCTCGAGCGGCCCTCCGGGGATCGCGGCGCTGAATAGCCTCTCAGCATCTCTCTGAATAATGTATCCGGTGCCCTTCCCGCCCGGCCCTCGGGCCGGCCTGAGCCCGGCGGGGCGGCGATGGCTGAAGGATTGGGTACGGCATACGCGACTAACCCTTCAGCGATCGCGGTTGCGGAGGCGGCGCGCGGTCGCGACCAGCGTGGCCCGGACGTGCGCCGGCTCGAAGCGGACCTGCGCGTGCGTGAAGCGCAACTGGGTCAGCCCGGCCGCGGTGTGCGCTTGGTCGCGCAGCCGGTCCCGGGCCTGCTCGGCCGGGGTCCGGTGATAGCGCAGGCCGTCGGTCTCGACGACGAGTCCCAGCTCGGGCCAGTGAAAGTCGACCTTGAACCCGTTCACCCGCTCGCCCGTCCGCGGTGGGGGAAGGCCCGCCGCACGGGCGATGGGCAGGAAGTGTCGTTCGAGCTGTGAGTCGGTGAGCGTGAACGTGCGGCGGTCGAGCATCTCGCGTAGCGCTCGGGCGCCGGGCCAGCGCGGCATCTCGTCGAGCACCGAACGCAGCCTTTCGGGGTCGATCAGGTCCCGCCGGTCCGCCTCGTTGACCGCCGCCTCCAGCTGATCGCGCGGAAGGCGGGTGGCCAGATCCACGAGCGTGAGGGCGGGCGTCGTGACCGGGATGCCATCGCGGCGACCGACCAGCCCGGGTCCCAGGGCCACCCGACGATGCACTCGAATGCCGGGGCGACGTCGATCCACGTGGGCGGGCACGGAGACGTCGACCGCGGCGCCGTGCGGCCACCTCGGCGCCGCTTCGGACCGCCCGCCCTCGAGTCGCCACCCGGCGCGGATGCCCCACAGCGCCGCGGCGCTCTCGTGGCTGAGCACGGCGTCGGGCCCGCAGCTGAGCACGGCGGCGAGCCAGCGGCCGTGGCGGGTCAGCCGGGGTCGGCCGACGGCGTAAACGCCCCGCCAGATCGGGTGCAGGCGCCCGTTGGCGATCCGGCGCTTGATCGCCTGCGAGCTGAAGCCGAGCTCGAGCAGCTGCTGCCTGGTCACGACGCCGTGCTGCAGCGCCGCAAGCGCCCACAGCTCACGGGCCAACGGCTGAGGGATTGGGCACTCCATACCCGACAAAGCCTTCAGCGACGGCTGATTCGCCCCACCGTCGGGGGTGCTCGCGGCGGTGGCCCCGGGGGCGCCCGCGGCGGCGCACCGCATCAGGGCGCGCCGGCGCGTGGAGCGGTGCGGCCGCCTCAGGGCGGGTCCGCTTGGCGTCGAGCGCGGCCGGGTAACGTCCGTGCGACGTCGCGGGAAGGAGAGTCGATGACCACCGAGGATCTGCGGATCGAGTCCTACGAGCAGGCGCGCTCGGAGCACGAGTGGCGCGTCCCCGACCGCTACAACATCGCCGCCGACGTCTGCGACAAGCACCCGCGCGCCAAGCCGGCGATGGTCTGGGAGCGCCATGACGGGGCGAGCCGCGAGCTCGACTGGGGGGAGCTTCAGGACCTCTCCAACCGAGCGGCGCACATGCTGCGCGAGCAGGGGATCGAGCGGGGCGATCGGGTAGCCGTCGTCCTGCCCCCCACGCCCGAGGCGGCCGCGATCTTCTTCGGCACCTGGAAGCTGGGCGCGATCCTGCTCTCGATGTCGGTCCTCTACGGCGACGAGGGAATCCGCCACCGGCTCACCGACTCGACCCCGAAGGTGCTGGTCACCGACGCCGCCAACGCACGGCGCTTCGACGCCTCGCTGGTCGACGCGCTGCTGGTCGTCGACGACGCTCTGCTCGCCGGCCGGCCGGCCGACCACATCTGCGAGGACACGGCGGCCGACGACCCCGCGCAGCTCTACTACACCTCGGGCACGACCGGCGCGGCGAAGGGCATCGTCCACGCCCACCGCTACGTCCTCGCCCACGAGGAGTTCGTCTACTGCCACGAGATCCGCGATTCCGAGCGCTTCCACGGGATGGGCGAATGGGCCTGGGCCGCCGGCATCGCGCCGCTGCTGGGCCCGTGGCGCCTCGGTGCCACCCAGTGCGTCTACCAGCGCGAGGGCGGCTTCGATCCCGCCGAGCAGCTCGACTTCCTCTCCCGCCACCGGGTCACCAACGTGTTCACGACCCCGACCGCGATGCGGGCGATGATGGCGGTCGAGGATGCCGGACGGCGCTACCCGCAGGAGCTGCGGATCGTGTGCAGCGCGGGCGAGCCGCTCAACCCCGAGGCGATCCGCTGGTTTCGCGACCAGTACGGGGTCACGGTGCTCGACTACTACGGGCTGACCGAGTCCTATCCGCTGTGCGGGAACTACCCGTTCATGGAGGTGCGCGAGGGGTCGATGGGACGGCCGATGCCCGGCTGGGACGTGGCGATCCTCGACGAGGACGAGCGGCCGGTCGCGGCGGGGGAGCGCGGCGAGATCTGCCTGCGGGCGCGCTCGAACCCGCATTACCCGCTCGGCTACTGGAACCAGCCGGAGGCCGGCGAGGAGGCCTTCGGCGGCGAGTGGTTTCACAGCAAGGACGCCGCCAGCGAGGATCCCGACGGCTACTACTGGTACGCCGGGCGCGCCGACGACGTGATCATCGCGGCCGGCTACCGGATCGGCCCGTTCGAGGTCGAGTCGGCCTGCATCGAGCACCCGGCGGTGCGCGAGGCCGCGGCTGTCGCCTCGCCCGACGAGGTGCGGGGCAACGTGGTCAAGGCGTTCATCGTCCTCGCCGAGGGCGCCGAGCCCTCCGACGAGCTCGCCGACGAGATCAAGGGCTTCGTGCGCGAGCGGCTGTCCGCCTACGCCTACCCGCGGCGGATCGAGTTCACCGACGAGCTGCCCAAGACCCTGACCGGCAAGATCCGCCGGATCGAGCTGCGCGAGGCGGAGCGGGCCGGCTAGCGCGGGCGCTGCCGAATGGGGCCGAGCGCGAGCGGCTCGGCGCCGCGTGCCGGCAGCCCCTCGCCGTCCGCGGCGGCCAATACGGTTGCCGCGGACTGGCGGACGGCTCGCTCAACAAACCCAATCGCCCGCGCTACGCCCGCGACGGAGCCGAGTTCGATCGCGCGATCGCGTTCGTCGACGCCACCTTCGCGCTCGCCCTGACGCTGCTCGTCACCACGCTCGACATCGACGACCCGGCCGAGGCCTGGCGGAACGTGGCAACGCTGGCCGACGCCGTCGGCCAGCAGTTCGGCGCCTTCGTGATCGCGTTCATCGTGATCGCGAGCTACTGGCTCGCCCACCACCGGCTGATCGGCTCGTTCACCGCGCTCGACGTTCCGGTGATCGTCGCCAACCTCGGGTTGATCGCAGCCATCGTGCTGCTTCCGTTCACGACCGCGTCGGTCGGCGATCCCGCGGTCGAGGACCTCGCCCTGCCCACGATCCTGATGGCCGTCAACGTCGCCGCCGCCACCGCGTGCTACGCGCTGATCTACGCGATGGCCGTCCGCCGCGGCCTGCTGGCGTCGCGCCCCAGCCGCCGCCAGCTGCGGGCGGACTTCGTCGACATCCTCACCCCCGCGGCGGTCTTCCTCGCCTCCGTGCCGGTCGCGGCGCTCGCCTCACCGGGAGCCGCGCGGCTCGTCTGGCTCTCGCTGGCCGTCATCGGTCCGGTGGTCGGTCGCCTCACGGCGCGGGCCCGCGGCGCCACGGTCGAGGCGTAGCGCGCTCGATGCGGGGGCTCGCTCGGCCTGGCGCTCGGGGCGACCGGCGCGGGCTCGATCGCCGGGCCGGCGCTCGGCGGGGTGACCGCCGACCTGCTCTCGTTCGAGGCTCCGTTTCTGATCTTCGGCGGGATCGCGCTCGCGCTGCTCGTCGCCACCCTCGTGGTGCTGCCGCGCGAGGCGCCGCGGGCCGGGCGCTCCGTGCCGGCGCTGCCGGCGATCGTTCGCTCCACGCGGTCGGGCATCGGTGCCTGGGCGGCGGCCATCATCCTCGCCAGCGCCTGCGTGCTCGGCCTGATCGAGGTGGTCGCCCCGCTGGACCTCGACGCCCGCCTGGGCCTCTCGAGCTCGGCGATCGGACTCCTGTTCGCCGCCTCGATCGCGGTCGACGCCGTGCTCGCGCCGCTCGGCGGCCGCTGGGGCGATCGGCGTGGCCGCCTCGGACCCGCGGTCGCGGGGCTCGTCCTGAGCGCGCTCTCGGTCCTGCTGCTCGCGGTGCTGCCCGGAGTCGGGGGGACGGCGGTCGCCCTGGCCGTCTACGGCGCCGGCTTCAGCCTCGCCTTCTCTGCCGCGGTCCCGTGGCTCGACGAGGCCTTCGGTGAGCGCGAGCGCGGGCTGGCCTACGGGGTCCAGAACCTTCTCTACGCGGGCGGCTACGCGATCGGGCCCGTGCTCGGCGGCCTGCTGCTCGCGGGCGAGGACGCCGATTTCGCCTACGGGCTGACCGCGGCCGCGCTGGCGGCGGGCACGATCGCGTTCGTGATCGTCAGTCGCGCGGGCGCAGAGGCGCGGGGGCGCGGACGGCTCCGACGCCCCGGGTAACGTCTCGGGGGTGAGGGTCGGGCTCGTCCTCGGAGCCGGTGGCGTGCAGGGTGGCGCCTGGCTGACCGGTGGGCTGGACGCGCTGGCGTCCGAGACCGGATGGGATCCCGCGACCGCCGACGTCGTCGTCGGCACCTCGGCGGGGTCGGTGATCGCGTCGCTGTGCGTCGCCGGGACCCCACCCTGGTTCATGGTCGCCCACTCGGCCGGCGAGACCTTCGACGGCGTCGTCGACGCCCGCGGCAGGCCCCAGCAAGAGGCCGACCGCGCGGGCGGCGCGCGCTTTCGCCTCGAGCGGGCCTGGCCTCGAATCGGGCCCGGCTCGTGGCCTCTGGCGCTGCGTGCGCTGCGCGAGCCGCGCCGCTACACGCCGGCCACCGCCCTGAGCGGCTGGGCGCCGCGGGGGCTGATCTCGACCGAGCCGATCAAGGAGATCATCCGCAGCGTCGTGCCGAACGGCTGGTCCGGTCACCCCGCGCACTGGGTCATCGCGTGCGACTACGCGACCGGTCGCCGGGTGGCGTTCGGCCGCGACGACGCCCCGCCCGCCGATCTGCCCGACGCGGTCGCCGCCTCGTGCGCGATCCCGGCCTTCTACTACCCGGTCTCGATCGGAGGCCGCAGCTACGTCGACGGCGGCATCTACTCGACCTCCAACCTCGACCTGCTGCGCGACCACGAGCTCGACCTGGTGATCTGCCTCAACCCGACCTCGAGCCTGCATCCCGTCCGCGCCCTCGATCCCCGCGAATGGCCCACCCTCGCGTTCCGGCGCGCCTCGGGCCGGCGCCTGGGGAGCGAGACGAAGAAGCTGCGGGCCGGCGGGACGGAGGCCGTCCTGATCCAGCCCGTCGGCGAGGATCTCGGGGTGATCAGCCGAAACCTGATGAGCGCAAGAAACCGCAACCTGGTGATCGAGACGGCGCGCCGAACCGTCGCCGAGCAGCTGCGCCGGCCGGAGCACCGCGATCTGCTCGCCGAGCTGCCGCCCGGCGACCCGCGCCGCGTCTGCCGTCCGGACGGTCCCCCCACGCAGTGGCCGGACCTGGACGAGATCCGCGAGCTGGTCAGCGAGCACTTCGCCGCCACGCGGGGCTGAGGTCACTCGGTGGCCGACGGCTTATGCCTGCCGGACTGGCCGGGCTAACCGCCCAGCGCCTTCTGCTTGAGCCGCTCGAACTCCGCCTGGTCGATCGCCCCGTCGTCGAGCAGCTGCTTCGCCTGCGCGATCTCGGCGGTGGCACCTCCGCCGCCCCCGGCAGCGTCACGAACGTATGCGTCGAAGTCCGCCTTCTGAGCTCGTGCCTGCTCGGCGCTGCGCTCGGCCATGTGCCTGCCCTCGGCGCCGAGGTAGATCAGGACGCCGACGAACGGCACGACGATCACCAGCAGGACCCACGCAGCCTTGCCCCAGCCGGAGATGTCGTGACGTCGGAAGACGTCGCCGAGGACGGTGACCACCGCCCAGAACCAGGCGATCCAGGCAAAGAAGACGATGATCGTCCCGACGACGTCGAGGAATGGGTAATCAGCGGCGATCGGCAATGGAGGCTTCCCTTCTCGGCGCGCGGGCGCCACCCGGGTGACTTGGCTGGCGGGAACCTCTCATCCCGGGGCCGCGAACGCAAGCGCCGCGGGTCGTGGGCGAACTAGGATCGCGCCATCGCGCGCCGCAGGGACTCCGCCGAGCCGAAGTTGAGCGTCGCGCGCGTGTGGCGCGAGATCGCCCGCATCTACCGCCGCCGGCAGGCGCTGCTGATCGGCGCCGCCGCGCTCGTCTTCGTCCCGGTCGGGCTGATCGGGGCGCTCGACCACACGGTCCAGCGGCCGCTTCAGAACATCGACTCCGACGACTTCGCGGTGCTACAGCTGCTCGCGATCACCGGCCTGGCGGCGGTCGACGCCGCGGTCGCCACGCTCGGCAACATCTTCTACGGCGGCGTGATCGCGGCGGTGGTCGTGGCGATCAGGGAGGGCCGCGACCACTCGCTCGCACACGTCGCCAGGACGCTCCCCTATTGGAGGCTGCTGGTCATCGACGTGGTGATCACGCTCGCGGTCGCGGTCGGGCTCGTGCTGCTGATCGTCCCGGGACTGTTCCTGCTCGCCCGACTGGTGCTCGCGCCCGCCGTCGAGAAGGAGGGGCTGACCGTGCGCGGGGCGCTGCGGCGGAGCTGGCGTCTTACCCGCGGCCACGCCCTGCGCGTGCTCGCGCTGGTACTGCCGATCATGGTCGTGCAGGGGCTGCTCAGCGGCGCGATCCAGTCGGGATCGATCCTCTCGATCGGCGACACGTTCCTCGGCGATTGGCTCGGCTCCACCCTCAGCAACCTGATCACGGCGCCCTTCTTCGCGCTCGCGATCGTCGTCTGCTTTCACGAGCTGCGCGACCTGGGCGCGCAGCGAGCGGCCCGGGCGGATCCCCAGCCCGCCGCGGCGCAGGCCGAGCCGGCGACTCCGAGGCGAGCTCCGCGGCCGGGGCCATGAGAGGATGCCGGGCGTGGACGGGGGGACGAAGCGCGCGCTCGCGGCCGGCCTGCTGATCGCGTTCGGCGCCGCGGGGGTGCCGACCGCCGCGGCCGCCCCCCCGTTCGCGGGGGACGTCGCGATCGGGGGCGGTCGCAGCCTGTACATGGAATGCCGCGGAAGCGGCCGGCCCACCGTCATGCTCGAGGCGGGGCTGCGCAGCCGCGGGGACTACTGGAGCACCAGGGCGTGGTCGAGCCAGACGATGACCGTCCTCGGGTCGGTCTCCCGCTTCACCCGGGTCTGCGAGTACGACCGCCCCGGGACCACCATGGGCACCGAGAACCTCAGCCGCAGCACCCCGGTGCCGATGCCGCGCACGGCCAGGGACGCGGTCGCCGACCTGCACGCCCTGATCCGCGCCGCGCCGATCCGCGGCCCGATCGTGCTCGTCGGTCACTCCACCGGCGGGCTGATCGTGCGCCTGTACGCGAGCCACTACCCGCGCCGGATCGCGGGCATGGTCGAGGTCGACGCGCTGGCCGAGGGGATCCAGCGCGCGATGACCCGCGAGGACTTCGCGCGCTACTACGAGCTCAACGCCGGCACCCTGCCCGGCCTCGAGACCTACACCGACCTCGAGATCATCGACTTCCATGCGAGCTTCCGCCAGATGCGGCGCGCCAAGCGCCGCGCGCCGCTGCGCGAGATTCCGCTGGTGGTGATCTCCAGGGGCAAGCCCTTCGGGCTGCCGCCCGAGCTCGGCGCGGGCTTCATCGCCGACACGGAACGGGCCTGGCGGAGGGGCCAGCGCATGCTCGCCGCACTGCTGCCTGACGCCCGCCACTGGACCGCCCGGCGCAGCGGCCACTACGTGATGTTCGACCAGCCGCGGATGGTGATCAGGGCGATCCGCCGGGTGGTCGACGAGGCGCGGCGCGCCGAGCGGTGACGACGGGAGGGGACCCACCGGCGCTCGCAAGCGCGTCCGTTCCCGGCCGCCGGCCGTATGCCGCGGCGAGCGGCCCGGCGCTCAGCCCGTGCAGGACGACGCTGAGCAGGACCGTGATCGTCATCACCTCGAGGACGAACGACTCCTCGGGGTCGGACAGATGGATGAAGGCGAGCAGCCCGAAGACGACCGACGCCTGCCCGCGGGGACCGAGCCAGGCGAGGAAGAGAGCGTCGCGGCGCCCAATGCCGCTGCCGGCCAGCGAGAGCAGCACCGGGACGACCCGCACCACCGTCAGGGCGAGGATCGCGTAGACGACCACGTCGAGCCCGATCCGATCCGTGAACACCTCGTTGACCACCTGACCGAATCCGAACCAGATGGCGAGGCTGAGCAGGCTGCCGGCGTCCTCGACGAGGTGCACGGCATCGTCGGGCAGCAGTCGCGCCGAGGAGTTGAAGAGCACGCCCGCGACGAAGGCGGCGACGAACCCGTTCCCGTCCAGGACCCCCGCCACCGCGTAGGAGAGGAGCGGCACGGCGAGCACCCCGAGGCGCAGGCCGGGCGCCCGGGTCCAGCCCCGCGACCACGCCCAACCGAGCAGGCGGGCGCTCACGAAGCCGAGCGCCGCGCCCACCCCAAGGGCCACGAGCGCCGCCGGAACCGCATCGAGCAGCGCATCGCCCACGGGGCGATCGCCCAGATCGGCTCCCGCCCCCGCCAGGCAGAAGAAGAACAGCGGCGAGATCACGCCGTCGTTGAGCCCGGCCTCGACGTTGAGGAGGTCTCGCAGCCGGCCCGGAACGCGCCGATCGCGGACGACCGCCGCCACCGGGGCGAGATCAATGGGCACGACGATCGTCGCCAGGAGCGCCAGTATCCACGCCCCCTGCTCGGGGAGGACGAGAAAGCCGGCCGCCCAGGCGAGCAGCAGGCTGAGCGGCAGGGCGATCCCGATCAGCCGCCCGGTGATCCGTGGCTCGCGGCCCAGGATGCCGGCCGGTACCTCGGTCGCGTCCACGAACAGGACGACGGCCAGCGTCACCTCGACGATGCGTTCCGCGACCCTGCCGTCCAGGTTCAGCTCCACGGCCGGGTCGGACCCCAGGGTCAGGAGGGCGCCGGCCGCGATCATCGCGACCGCCGGGGTGATGTTCCAGCGGGCGAGCCGCCCGGAGACCAGCGCCCAGCCCAGGAGGATCGCCAGCATCGCGATCACCGCGATCATCTCGCGGTCCCCA
Source organism: Solirubrobacterales bacterium (assembly GCA_009379895.1). Classification (GTDB taxonomy): domain Bacteria; phylum Actinomycetota; class Thermoleophilia; order Solirubrobacterales; family 70-9; genus WHSW01. The sequence continues at coordinate 45,656 of WHSW01000001.1, read as the reverse complement.
CTCGTCAGGCGCCGAGCCGGACGGCTCCGCGCCTACGCGACTCGCCCGCGGGCCTCTGCGTCGTCATGCGCACGGAGCCTGCCTGGACACGCGCGAACCGTATAAGCCGCCACGGCGAGCCCTCGCCTGCAAGCGGGGCGCCGTTGCGGCGTCACGTCACCGTCAGGCGCCCTCCCCGCCGCCGTGGCGCTCGACCTTGGCCACGTAGATCTCCTCGGTGCTGCCCCCGACGAGGTCGCGGAAGCCCTCCTTGAGGTGCTCGGTGCGCCGGTCGGGACGGAAGCGCGCCTCCGCCCGCTGCTGCTTGGACGGGTGGCGCTCGCCGTAGTAGCGCCGGGCCCACGGCGATCCGGGTTTGCCGAGCCGCGATGCCGCGTAGATCGCCACCGGCAGGAGGTAGATGCCGATCAGGCCGTGCCAGATCCGCTGCTTGGCGATGCAGATCCCGATCACGGCGACGGCGATCAAGATCACGACCACGCTGAAGATCAGGTCGGCGGCGGTGTCGGAGGCGATGTCGAAGGGCCGCACCCCGAGCAGGACGAGGCCCATCAGCCCGACCGCGATCACGGTCGCGTCGACCGAGCTGCGGCCCTCCTTTGCCCAGTAGACGTCGTCGAGGTAGACCCAGAGCGCGAACTCGTCGATCGTCAGGCCGATCCCGACCCCGAACAGGGCGGCGCAGATCTCGTAGATCGGGCTGGTCGCGAAGCCCGCGAAGCTGATCGTCCCGGCGAGCATCATGAGCACGATCCCGAAGACCAGGTGGTGGACGTGCACGCCGCCGTCGCTGACGATGCTGCCCGGCCACCACGGGACCTTCGGGCTGCGCATGAGCCGGGTCGAGAGACGGATGAAGCCGAACGAGCCGAGGAACCCGACCAGCACCAGGAACACCCACTGGCGGTCGTGCGCGACGAGCTGGTCGTTCCAGAAGTCGGTGAGGAAGAAGGCCGCGGTGGTCACGCAGCGACCAGCTCGGGCACGGTGACGAACTCGTAGCCCTCGGCGCCGAAGCGGCCCAGGAGCTCCTGGGTCGCCGCCACCGAGTTCCCCCGGTCGGCGGCCGGCACGAGGTTCGAGCCGTCGTGGAGCAGGATGATGTCGCCCTCGGCCGCCCGCTCCCCGCGCTCGGCGATCTTGGCCTCGGTCGCGGTGCGCCGCCAGTCGTAGCAGGTGATCGACCAGGTCACCGGGACGTAGCCGTCGGCGCGCATCGTCCTCAGGGTGCCGGGGCGGCGCCGGCCGTACGGCGGGCGCATCAGCATCCCGCCCTCGGCTCGCGAGAACTCGATGCCGGCCGCCTCGACCGCGGCGCGGCAGCGCCGCAGCTCATCGCTCACCCGCGCCGCGGAGCACAGCGGCATGGTCGGGTGCGTGTGGGTGTGATTGCCGAGCGCGTGCCCGGCCGCCGTCAGCTCGCGCAGCAGTCCCGGCTCACGTTCCGCCCAGCGCCCGATCGTAAAGAAGGTCGCTTTGGCGTTGTGGCGGTCGAGGACCTCCATCAGCCGCGGGGTGTAGGTGGGGTTCGGCCCGTCGTCGTAGGTGAGCGCGATCCTGCGGCCCGCCCCCGGATTGCGACAGATCGTCGCGCCGTAGAGCTGCGCGGTCGGGTACTGGCCGTTGTAGATGGCGAAGCCGATCGCGCCCGCGGCCGCCCCGGCCCCGGCGAGGAAGCGCTTGTTCAAGATCTGTCCCTTCGTTGGTCGTCGGTCGACGATCGGTCTCGTCGAACCCGCCGTCTCGCCCCGCGCCGCTCGCGCCGCAGGTCCCGTCGCGCCGCCCCGGCCGCCGCCACCGCGCGCTCCTCGACCTCACGCAGGGTGACCATGTTGCCCTCCTGCTCGTATCCGGCCAGCGCGGTCTCGAAGCCGTCGAGCCCGGAGAGGAAGCGGTCAAGCACCTCGGGCGTCAACTCGGTGCTGGCCATGCCGAAGCCCTCTCGCTCGAGGTAGCGCGAGTTCATCATCTGCTCGAACTGGCCGTGCAGGGGCAGCGCGAGCATCGGCTTGCCGAGGTAGACGGCCTCGCTCATCAGCGAGAATCCGCCGCCCGCGACGACGGCGCGCGCGGTGCGCAGATCTTCAACGAAGCCCTCGTTCGAACGCGGTCGAAACTCTAGGTTGCCGTCGACGGTCCCCTCCGTCGGGCCGCCCCGCATGCCGTAGACGCGACAACGCACGCCGCTCGCCCGCAGCGCGGCGAGCGCGCTCTCCTCGCCGCTCGAGTAGACGACCAGGTGGTCCCCGCGCTCGCCCTCGGCGGCGATGATCTCCGGGCGCAGGATCGGCGGGACCAGCCGCGTCTGGCGCTTCGACGGCCGCGGGTAGAAGAAGGTGGTGACCATGTACTCGATCGCGCCGGGGACCATCGACCTGGTCACCGCGCGGGCGACCATGAAGGCCTCGCGATGACCGTCGACGATCTCGCGGTCGTGGCGGCAGCGATCGAGCATGTTGATGTTGTCGACGGCGATCAGCGGCGTGCGGGTCGCCCGCGCGTACATCCCGGCCAGGGGCTCGAAGTCGGTGATCACGACCTCGGGGCGCCACTCCTGGGCGCGCTTCATCCAGTGGCGGATCGCCTCGGGGGCCTCGAGCGAGATGCTCTGCACGTTCTGGCGCACGGTCGCCCAGCGCTGGATCTCCCCGTCGCGCATCGCGAAGGTCGGCCCGAGCACCTCGTCGACGACCGGCAGCAGGCCCTCGAGGTAGCGAAACGCGGCGCCCGAGGCGACGACCCGCACGTCGTGGCGCTCGAGCAGCGACTCGATCACCACCCGCGAGCGGGTTGCGTGGCCCATTCCCTCACCGTTTACTCCGTACAGAATCCGCACTTGCCCTCACCTCCTCGTCTGGCGTCGCGCGGCCCGGATCCTTTCACGATTGAGCTTCGCGACGGCCCCGACCAGCTCACCCTGGTCGTAGTAGTCCACCGCGATCAGGTCCACGGGCAGGCCCCGGCGGCGGGCGCACTGGTGCGCGCGGTCGATGATCGCACGCCTGGTCTGAAACGGCGGGTTGGCCCCGGCTCGGGGCGGGAACACGTCCGCCCACTGGTTGAGCATCAGCGATCTCGCGGCGGCCGCTGACTGGGCCGGGGCCGCTCGACCGCGGCCGGCGACCTGTCCGCGAGTCGCCTCCGCGGAGACTCGACCGGGTCGCGACGGTCCGGCCCGCCGGTCGGCCGGGGCGACCGCTCAGGCGCTCGCGACCCGCCGCCGACGCGGGGCGCCGGGCCGCACCGCCGGGGCACGCCGCGCGTTGGCGAGGACCTCGCCGGCCACCGTGGGCCAAACCTCGGGCGGCAGGTCGTGGCCCATACCGGGCACGATCACCAGGCGCGCGCCCGGGATCGCCGCCGCGACCGAGCGCCCCGCCGCTGGTCGGACCAGCGGATCGCGGCTGCCGTGGATGACCACGGTCGGCGCGCGCACCGAGCGCAACCGGCGCCTGCGGTCGCCGGAGGCGGTGATCGCGTGCAGCTGGCGAGCCGCCCCGGCGCGGTTGCGCCCGCGGTCATAGGCCGCGAGCGCGTGGGCGCGGATGCGCTCGTCGTTCGCCGCGAAGGTCGGCGAGCCGATCAGCCGGAAGAGCCGCACCGCGTGCTCGGCCTGTGCCTCGCGGCCCTCGGGGGCATCCTGGAGCAGCGCGCCGAGCGCCCGCAGCCGCGGCATCGAGACGGTTCGCTTGCCGCTGCCCGTCATGATCAGCCCGAGCGAGCGCACCCGGTCGGGGGCTCTGTAGCCGACCACCTGGGCGATCATCCCGCCCATCGATGCGCCGACCACGTGCGCCGAGTCGAGCTCGAGCGCGTCGATCAGCCCCGCCGCGTCGTCGGCGAGGTCGTCGAGCGTGTAGGCGAGCCCGCGCCGCAGCCCGGCCAGCATCGCGACCCGGGTCGGCGCCGGGGCGCGAACCGCGGTCGAGCGACCGGTGTCGCGGTTGTCGAAGCGAATCACCCGGAAGCCCGCGCCGGCGAGCAGCTCGCAGAGGCCGTCCTCCCAGGCGATCATCTGCATTCCCAGGCCCATCACGAGCACCATCGGCTCGCCCGCCGGGTCGCCCATCTCCTGATAGCAGAGCTCGATCGCGCCGACCTCGGCGAAGCGCTCCTCGCTCCATCCGGCGGTACCCGGCGGCCCCGAGTCGCAGAGCTCCGCGCCGGCCATGAGCCGAGTCTAGCCTCGATGCCCGACCCGGCCGACCGGATCGGCGCCTCGCTAGCGGCGCCCGATCGCGCTCGGGGCCCGGGCCCGCGCCGGCCCATCCGGCGGCGAGGGTTGCGCCCAGGGCGCGACCTCGGGCCGGTCGTCCTCGACCACGGTCGTGCCCGCCATCCGATCGGCGAGCGTGCGGCGGCGGTCGCGAAGAGCGCGATCACGAACCCGATCCCGAGGGTGAGCACCGAGAGCGCGGTGCCGATCACCCTGCGCGTCGCCCGACGGGCACCGATCAGGCGGCCACCGTCGACGTCGAGGCGGATCGAGAGGAAGCGCATGCCGATCGTCTGCCCGGCGAGCGACCAGAGCAGCCCCAGATAGGTACCCGCCGCGATGATCCACAGCGTCCCGCCGACGGCGAACTCGGAGGCCGACAGGCCGCCGTCGTCACCGAACGTGCCCGAGACCGTCAACCCGAAGATCGCCGAGATTGCGAGGTAGGAGAGATTGAGCAGGGCGCCGTCGATGACCAGCGCGATCGCGCGGACCACGGGCCCGACGCAGACGACCGGCTCGGTGCGCGGGCCGAGGCCGCGCAGCCGGCGCACGATCCGATCGATCCCCGCGTCGAGGCGGTCGGCGATCTCGCGCAGGCCGCGGCCGAGATCGGAGAGCAGGCCGACGCCCTGAGAGGCGATCGCGGCCCGCACCTCGGGCGCCTCGGCGATCCGCTCGACCAGCTTCTGCGCCTCGTCGCTCGCCAGCAGGCGCTCCCAGACGCGGTCGACGAGCTCGGAGTCGAGCACCTGGACGGCGGTGCGCTCGGCCGCCGGGCTGGCGAGCGCGCGCTCGATCGCGGCCTGGGCCTCGTCTCCCTCGAGCACCCGGACGATCGCTCGCTCGACCGCCGGGCTCTCGAGCGCGCGCACGATCGCCTCCTCGGTGGTGCGCTCGACCGCGTCGTCGATGCCGGTCGCCGACGCGACCCGGCCGGCCCCGCGGGCGCCGATCCCCAACAGCCCGGGCAGGGGCCGCCGGCGCGGAGGGCGATCGGGCGGCGGTGCCATCGTTCGGTCAATGGTCGCTCCCGCGACGGTCGGAAACGCGGCGCGGGCGGACGGCGGCCCGCTGAGACGCGCGACCGCGACTCGCATGGCACATCGCCCGATGTGTCATCCGCGCACCTACAATCGCCCCGGATGACCGCGGTGACCGAGGACCTGACCATCGACGAGCTCGCCCGGCGCACGGGGATGACCGTGCGCAACATCCGCGCCCACCAGTCGCGCGGGCTGCTCCCCCCACCCCAGGTTCGGGGCCGAACCGGTTTCTACGACGCCGAGCACGAGGCGCGAATCGGGCTGATCCGCGAGCTCCAGGCCGACGGCTTCAAGCTCGAGGCGATCGGCCGCCTGCTCGACAGCGCCGGCGGCTCGAGCGACGAGGTGCTGCGCTTCACCCGCGCGGTCAAGGCCCCGTTCGAGGACGAGCAGCCGCAGATCGTCAGCGCCGCCGAGCTCGCCGAGCGCTGGGGCGGCGACCAGGCGGCGCCGGGGCTGATCCGCAAGGCCGAGAAGCTGGGCATCCTGCGCCCGCTGCCCGACGGAAACTTCGAGGAGCTCAGCCCGCGCCTGGCCCGCGCGAGCGCCGAGCTGGCCTCGCTCGGGATCCCCGCCTCGGCCGCGCTCGACGTCGCGATCGAGCTGCGCAAGCAATCGGCCGCCGTCGCGAAGACGTTCGTCGACCTGTTCATCAAGCAGGTCTGGAAGCCGTTCGAGGACCAGGGTCGCCCTGACCACGGCCTGCCCGCCGTGCGCGACGCCCTCGAGCGCCTGCGCCCGCTCGCCTCCGATGCCCTGCTGGCGATGTTCCAGCTGGTCATGACCGAGGCGGTCGAGGACCGCATGGGGCGCGAGATCGAGCGGATCCAGCGGCGCGGCTGACTACGCGTCGCCGCGGTCAGCCTTCGCCGTCCACGCGCGAGCTCGCGCCGTCCACACGAAGCCGAACGAGAGTCTGGCCCCTTGATAGCGATCGGCGGGATTGTCCCCCGCCGGCGCCAGCGTCGCCCGCAGCCGGAAGTAACGCGTGCCGCCCGCCGGCCACGTGCCGACGCGGACGCGGCGCAGCTTCCTGAGCCGCCCTTCGTAGACAATCTCACGGCCCTCGATCACGGGCCGTATGCGCACGACGCGGATCCGCGTCGCACGGCTGAGCCGGCCGCGAAACGACCCACGCTCGTCGCGCACGATGCATGGCGATCCTCGGGCTCCCGGTCGTGTTGCCGGCGCGGATCGTCACGTAGTCGGGTGCGAAGCCGACGCCCGTGACGTTGCGGTTGTCGACGTTGTTGCCCGAGTAGGACCCGACCTTGACGTTGCCCGCGGCGTCGTTGAGGGCGACGTAGTGGTACGTGGCGCCGTTGGAGTTCGTGGTCGCGTCGGATCCGACCGTGAAGCCGTCGGAGTCGAGCGAGGTGATCCGGGTGGTCGAGCCGTTGTCGCTGTCGAATTGGTAGGTCCGCCCCATCCCCGCGAACCGCTCGACCGCCCGCTGCGCTCCGGCGCCGAGCACGGCCACGTACTCCGGCGAGAAGCCCATGCCGGTGATCGCCCGCGACGTGCCGTTGCCAGTGTAGGAGCCGACCTTGAGCTTGTTCTGCTGGGCTCGAAGCGCGATCCAGGAGTACGTGACGAGGAGCGCGTTGACGCGGTCGCTGGACCCGAGCGTGAAGCCGTTCGAGTCGAGCGACTGGATCAGGTTCGCCGCCAGCCCGGTTGCGCTCGCGGGCGCCACCTCCTTGGTCGCATCACCGCTCATCGTCGAGCTGCGGATCGCCCCGGGCACCAGGCCGTGGCCCTTGATGATCACCACGTCGGGGCGGAATCCGACCGTGGTGATTGCGCGGTCGTCGAGGAGGTTGCCGACGTAGGCGCCGGTCGCGACCCGCATCCCCGGGAACGACGACGCCGCCCGAAACGCGGTTGACGGGTTCGTACTCGTCGCCGTGAACGCCGCGACCGCGACCGCGGTCGCGGCGAGCATCACCACCAGACCGAGCGCAAGCAGACCCCGCGCGGGCACCCACGTGGACCTTGCGCTCGGACGATGGGTGGCCACACCTAGGTCTCCCCGGAATGGGCGCCGGAGTCCGCGTGCGCGCTGCGCGCGTCCTCCCCGGCTTCTCGCCAGAGGCCGACGAGCAGGCCGACCGCGACGAGGGCCGCAGGGACGCCGATCACGGCGATCCGCACCTCGCGAATCGCCAGCGCCGAGAACGCGTAACCGAGGTACGGGATCGCGAACGCCGCCCGCGCCTGCGTCGGACCGTCGAGCCGAAACGTCCACGGGTCGCGTGAGGGGTTGGCGTCGCCCTTGGTCCGAAACACCGGCCCGCCGCGGCCGGTGTCGCGGATCGCAACGATGCGGTGGGTGACGGGCCCGTCGGGGCCGGCGTCGGATGGCGGCGTGTAGGTGATCACGTCGCCGACCCGCAGCTCGGCGACCGGCACCTCGTCGGCGTAGAGCAGCGAGCCGCGATCGTACGCGCCGCTCATCGAGCCGCCGGTGATCACGTAGCGGTCAAATCCGAGCAGAGCAGGCACGAGCATCGTCGCGGCCAGGCAGAGCCCCGCCGCGACGATCGCGGTCCCGACCGCCTTAGGCGCGAACCTGGCTAGGCGCTGACGGCATTCCACTGGAACGTCGCGCTGCTCTCACCGCCCTGGAACTGATCACCGGTGCCTGCTGCAAGGGTGACCGCGAAGTCGAAGCGGTGCTGCTCGTCGGGCGCGTAGCTACCGAGCCCGAACGAGGCGTTCATCGCCGCGAGCGTCCCCGTGTAGACGTTGGTGTCGTCGCCGTCGCCGCAGGTCGGCGGCGTGGTCCCCACGAACTCGCCACAGTCGCTGACCACCACGTTGAGCTGCGTCGAGAGCGCCGGGGTGGGTGGCGTGTCGACGAGATTCGTGCGGCTGAGCGAGAAGGTGCCCGCCACTGTGCCGCTGTTCGCGATATCGACGGTGCCGTTCACCGTCTGGCCCGGCGTCATGCCCGAGGCGGTGAGGATCGCCGCACCCTCCTTCGAGTTGTCGATCGAGAGCGCGCCGGCGCTGAACACGTTGTTGGGGTTGGCACTCTGGGCGGTGAACTGCGCCCCCGAGCCGATCGCGATCCCCACCGCCACCAGCACGGCCGCCAGCACGCCCAGGGTCCGCTTCGGATGCCGGGCCAGGGCCTGGATGCGAGACATGGCCTCTCCTTCGCTCCCCCTTGTCTTCCACCGAGGTGAGGGACTGGCTCACCCCGGCGCCTCCTCCAAATCGGTGAACGATTTGAGGCGGACGCTATCGGCTCCCCGGACCGCGTGCGGCGCTAACCCGCGACGGTGAGACGCCGCGCCAGTTGCCGATCGCCGCTCCGCGGGCGATCCGAGCGCCGCTCAGCGGGCGCCGGCGAGCAGGCGCTCGCGCATCGTCTCGGTGTCGAGCTCGGCGGGCTCGGTGCTGGCGACGAAGTCGGCGACCAGCCGGGCGAACTCGAGCGGGCGCTCGAGCTGCGGGAAGTGGCCGACTCCGGCGAGCACCTCGAGCCGGCTGCCGGGCATCGCCGCGTGGGCGGCGCGGCCGTGCTCGACCGGGATGATCGGGTCGCCGGCGCCCCAGACCAGCAGCGAGGGCAGCGCCTCGGTGAGGTAGAGCCGGTCGAGCGCGCTGACCCGCTGGCCGCCCGGGTCCAGGACCGCGCGCATCGTCTCGATGAACGCCGAGCGCGCCTCCGCGTCGCCGAGCGAGGCGTAGCCGCGCGCGAACTCGGCCAGGTCGGTCCCGGCGCGCAGGCGCAGCAAGCCGATCAGGCGCCCGACCGCCTCCCCGGCGCCGAGTACGCTCGGATGCGTGAGCAGGGGCATGACCAGCTCCGACCCGGGCAGCGTCGCGGCGCGCAGCAGGGGGTGCACCTCGCGCCCCAGGCCGCCGCTGGAGACGAGCACCAGGCGCTCGCAGCGCTCCGGGAACTGATAGGCGAACTGCATCGCGATCCCGCCGCCCAGGGAGTGGCCGACGATCGTCGCGCGGTCCCGGCCGAGCGCGACCAGGGTGTCGCGGACCGCGCTCGCGTAGGCGCCGAGCGAGTAGTCGCCGCGCGGCTTCGCCGACTCACCGTGGCCGAGCAGGTCGGGCGCGATCACGGCGTGCCGGTCGCCGAGCGCCTCGATCGCCGGCTGCCACTGCTCGCAGCGCCCCGTGATCCCGTGGATCAGGACGATCACCGGCCCCCGCCCCTCGTAGCGAAAGCGGACGCGGTGTCCGTGGAGCTCGATCTCGTGGATACCGGGGCCGGCGCCCGGGCGAATGTCAAGATTGGTCATGCCCGAGCTTAACCCCTACCCCCACCGGTGTTACATCAGCCGATGTAGAATCGGTCCCGCCCCCGATCATCCCCGACAGGAGTGCGACCACCTTGAACTCGAGCAGCACAGAGGACCTCGTCGAGCAGGCCGCCGGCGTCGGCGACAACGGCTCCCCGGAGCCGCCCTTCTCGCTCGAGCTGAGCCAGGACCAGCAGGACATCCGCGACTGGGTGCACGGCTTCGCCGCCGACGTCGTCCGCCCCGCCGCCGCCGAGTGGGACGAGCGCGAGGAGACGCCCTGGCCGGTGATCGCCGAGGCCGCCAAGATCGGCCTCTACGGCTACGAGGGCCTGGCCCAGTTCTGGTTCGACCAGTCCGGCCTCACCCTGCCGATCGTCAACGAGGAGCTGTTCTGGGGCGATGCCGGGATCGGGCTCTCGATCATGGGCACCTCGCTCGCGGTCGCCGCGATCTTCGGCCAGGGCACGCCCGAGCAGATGGGCGAGTGGATCGCGCAGTGCTTCGGCACCCCCGAGGAGCCCAAGGTCGCGGCCTTCTGCTCCTCGGAGCCCGATGCCGGCTCGGACGTCTCGGCGATCCGCACCAACGCCCGCTATGACGAGGCGAAGGAGGAGTGGGTGATCAACGGGCAGAAGGCGTGGGCGACCAACGGTGGGATCGCCGACGTCCACGTGGTCATCGCCTCGATCGACCGCGAGCTCGGCTCGCGCGGGCACGCGGCCTTCATCGTCCCGCCCGGCACCGAGGGCTGCGAGCAGGGCGCGAAGGTCCGCAAGCACGGCCTGCGCGCCTCGCACACCGCCGACATCCACCTCGACGACTGCCGGGTCCCCGGCTCGTGCCTGCTGGGCGGCAAGGAGCAGCTCGACGAGCGTCTCGCCCGCGCGCGCGAGGGCAAGAGCTCGGGGTCGCAGGCGGCGATGCAGACCTTCGAGGCAACCCGGCCGATGGTCGGCTCGCAGGCGATCGGGATCGCCCGCGCCGCCTATGAGTACGCGCTGGGCTACGCCAAGGAGCGCCGCCAGTTCGGCCGCGCGATCGTCGAGAACCAGGCGATCGCGTTCACGCTCGCCGACATGAAGACCGAGATCGACGCGGCCCGGCTGCTCGTCTGGCGGGCGGCGTGGATGGGGCGCAACCAGATCCCGTTCACCAACGCCGAGGGCTCGATGTCGAAGGTCAAGTCCGGCGAGGTCGCGGTCTGGGCCACCGAGCGCGCGATGCAGATCCTCGGCGGCAACGGCTACACGCGCGAGTTCCCGGTCGAGCGCATGCACCGCGACGCGAAGATCTACGACATCTTCGAGGGCACCGCGGAGATCCAGCGGCTGGTGATCTCGCGGGCGATCTCCGGCGTCCAGGTCCGCTGAGCCGCGCCCGGCGCGCCGACCTCCGCGCCGATCCGCCGAGCCGCGCCGTCGATCCGCCGAGCCGCGCCGTCGTGCCCCTTGCCCTGCCCGCCCCCGGGCGTACAATCGGCCCATACCCCGGCGAGGCTCGCGCCGGATCCCAGCAGCTTTCCACTCCGCCGGATGTGGGGTTCCTGCTCGGGACGCAAGCGACCAACCGCGCGCGGTGAGGCGTCCGGTCGAGCTCGCCGAGGGCTGGCCGCGTGCGGAGCCCCCGGCCGCGCTGTCGCCCGCTAGCGCGGCGGCGGCAGCACCTTGAGCAGCTTGCCGAACAGGCGCGCCATCGCCTCGGCGCCGTCGAAGGTCAGGTGCAGCCCGTCGGGCTGAAACCAGCCCGAGTGCCCGGCGCTGAGCTTGACCCAATCGAGCAGCCGAGCGCGCCTGTGCTTGCGGGCCTCCGAGCGCACCAGGGCGGCGTCGTGGCCCGCCCCTCCCCCGGACTCGCGCGGGGTCACCAGGCCCAGGGTCCGCCGCTTGCCGATCAGGTCCAGCGCCTCGTGGATGTCGCCCTTGGTCACCGTGCCGTTCGAGCCGAGCGCGACGACAACCAGCTTCGGGAGGCGATCCTTTCGCTTCAGGGCGCGGATCAGCGCCAGGCCCTCGGGCCACTGGCGACAGCCGCGCGCGTTGGCGCGGAAGCCCTCGTCGGCGAGGTTGGGCAGCGCGAAGAGCATCGGCGAGTCGCCGATCGCGAGCGGGGCCCGGCCGCGGCTGACGTTCTTCTTCGGGCTCTCCTGGTAGGCGTGCCCGCAGGCGGCGCTCGCCACGGCGGGCGCGAGCAGGGCACAGAGCACCAGCCCGAACACCGCGCCCCGGGCCACAACCCCCCTCGCCGATAGCATCGCCGCTCGCCTCAGGGGGGGAAACCTACACGTACCGCCCGACGCGCCGAGTCGCACAGATGAGCGATCCCACCACCCGACGGACGCGGCCCAGGCGCGCTTAGAACCTAGATGCTCTTCCCGACGATCGAGTTCGCGATCTTCTTTCCGATCGTCCTCGTCCTCTCCTGGGCGCTGATGTCGCGCCAGCCCCTGTGGAAGCCGTTCATCGTCGTCGCCAGCTACGTCTTCTACGCCGCCGCCGACCCGCTCTTCTGCCTGCTGTTGGGCGGGATCACGGTCGGCAACCAACTCGCCGTCTGGCTCATCCACCGCAGCGACGACGAGCGCCGGCGCAAGTGGATCACCGGGATCGCCGTGGCCGGCGACCTGCTCACCCTCGGGGTCTTCAAGTACTACGGCTTCTTCGTCACCGACGTCGACGAGGTGCTCGACGCGGTCTCGCTCGGCCTGCCGTTTCCCCTACTGACGATCGCGCTGCCGATCGGAATCAGCTTCTTCACCTTCCAGGCGATCACCTACGTGGTCGACGTCAAGCGCGGCGACGCCGAGCCCGCGTCGCTGATCGACGCCGCGATCTACCTCAGCTTCTTCCCCCACCTGGTCGCCGGCCCGATCGTCCGCGCGAGCGAGTTCCTGCCCCAGCTGCAGGCCCCGCGCGACCCGAATCGGGTCGCGGTCGGCGCCGGCCTGGCGCTGGTCGCGCTCGGGCTGATCAAGAAGGTCGCGATCGCCGACACGCTGGCCCGCGAGGTGGTCGACCCCGTCTTCGGGGTGCCCGAGGCCTACTTCACGCCCGACGCGATCCTCGCCGCCTACGCCTACGCGGCGCAGATCTACTGCGACTTCTCCGGCTACACCGACATCGCGATCGGGCTCGCGCTGCTGCTCGGCTTCGTCTTCCCGCAGAACTTCAACAGCCCCTACCGGGCGACCGGCTTTCGCGACTTCTGGCGACGCTGGCACATGACCCTGTCGCGCTTTCTGCGTGACTACCTCTACATCCCGCTCGGCGGCAGCCGCGGCGGGCGCCTGTTCACCTACCGCAACCTGCTGATCACCATGGTCCTCGGCGGGCTCTGGCACGGCGCCGCCTGGACCTTCGTGCTCTGGGGCGCCTTCCACGGCGTCGGGCTCGTCTCCGAGCACGCGCTCGGCGGGCGCATCGGCCGCCAAACCCCTGCCTGGCTGCGCTGGTTCGCCACCTTCAACCTCGTCTGCTTCGGCTGGATCCTGTTCCGCTCCCAGGACCTCGATCTGTTCGGCACCTTCCTCGGCCGCCTCGTCGACCCGGGACCGGCGACCCTGTGGACGGTGCCGGTGCTGCTCGCGATCCTGGTCGTGATCGGGATGCAGGTCCTGCCCCCGCGGCCGGTCGAGCGCCTGCAGCTGCGCATCGAGCGCCTGCGCCCGGCGCTGCTCGCGGTCGCGCTGGCGTTCGTGATCCTGCTCGTCGGCGCCACCGTGCCGAGCCAGGGAGTGCCCCCGTTCATCTACTTCCAGTTCTAGGGTTAGCCCGTGGCGCGACACCGAGACGACAGCCTGATGAGCCGCTTCGACCGCGAGGGCGCGCGCGGCTACACGGCGCGCGACGCGGTCAAGGCGATGGTGATCATCGTCGGGCTGCTGATCCTGTTCGCGGGCGGCTCGATCGGCAGCTCGGCCGCGCGCATGGACCAGGGCATCGGTCGCGACCTGGTCTCCGCGGTCGGCGAGCCGACCGAGTGGGTGGCCGACCGCCTGCCGCTCGACGAGGCCGAGTCCGAGCTCACCGCAGGGCTGTCGCCCGACCAGGAGCTCGGCGAGGGCGGCTTCGACGCGGCGGGCGCGGTCGCCGGTGCGCGGATCCCGCCGATCACGCCCGAGGCCTTCGACCCGGTCGCGATCGGTGCGCCGGCGCCCCCGAAGCGCCCGCTCGAGACGGTGCTCGTGACCGGCGACTCACTCGCGACCCCGCTCGACACCGAGCTCGCCCGCCGCCTCGCCCCCGACGGCGTGCGGGTGATTCGCGATCCCCATCTGGCGACCGGGATCTCGAACCCCGACCTGGTCGACTGGGGCCGGCTCTCGGCCGGCCAGATGCGCCGCGACGACCCCGACGCGGTCGTCGTCTTCATCGGCGCCAACGAGGGCTATGCGATCCCCGGCCCCGACGGCGAGGAGATCGAGTGCTGCGGTACCGACTACGCCGCCGCCTACGCCAACCGGGTGCGCCAGGTGATGGACACCTTCCGCCAGGGCGGCGAGACGAAGGTCTACTGGCTGACCGTGATGACGCCCCGCGACCGCGACGCGGCGATGGTGATCAAGATGGTCAACGCGGCGATCGAGGTCGCCGCCGAGCCCTGGCGCAGCCAGGTCCGGGTGGTCGACACGGTCCCGATCTTCACCCCCGGCGAGCGCTACCGCGACGCGATCGACGTCGACGGGACCGAGACCATCGTCCGCGAGTCCGACGGGATCCACCTCAACGAGACCGGCGCCGGGATCGCCGCCGACGCCGTGCTGGAGCGCATCGACCAGGACTTCACGCGCTGAGCGCCAGGTCGTGCCGCTAGGTCTGCTCGGTGTAGGTGCTGACGATCTTCTTACCGCCCTTCTTGCAGCGCACCTTGGCGTTGAACTGGGCGGGCGTCGACTCGCGCTTGCCCTCCTTGCACTTGTAGCCCTTGACCCGCGACCGGCAGTGCCCGTCGGAGCCGCCGTTTGCCCTGCGGCACTCGTGGTAGGCCTTGATCACCTTCTCGCCCTTCTTGCAGCTCGTGCGCTTGACCTTGAGCGAGGTCACGTAGTCGGCGCCGAGATCCGTGCGCGTCTCCTTGAAGCAGGTGCTGCGCTTGGCCGCATCGGCGCGCTTGGCGGTCGAGTCGGCGGCGCCGCCGCTGCCGGTCGCGGGGATCGCCGCCACCGCGAGCGCCGCGAGCGCCAGCGCCGCCAGTGCCCCCGTCGTCAGTCCTACCCTCATCGCCCACCTCCGTTCGAGATTCCCCGGTTCGCGGCGGCAGTCTAATGGTCCCCTCGCCGCCTCCCGGCGGCGCGAGCGGGCGGGCCCTACGCCGGCCGGTGATCCGCCGTCCGAGGCTTCACGCGGAGGTGCTCGCCGGTCACGCAGACACCGCGCTCGGCTCCGGCGCCGGCGGCCCGGGGGTGGGCGACCCGGGGGCGGGCGCGCCGATCGCCACGTGCTCGGCGGGATCGAAGCGCCGCAGCACCCGGCGGAAGCGGTAGCTGAAGTCGGGCCACAGGGTCGTGTTCAGGCCGTTGCGGTCGATGTACCAGCTCGAGCAGCCGCCCTCGGTCCACACGGTGCCCTTCATCCGCCGCTGGATCTCGGCGTTCCAGGCCCGCTGCACGTCGTCGCGGGGCTCGATCGCCTCGATTCGCTGCGCCCTCATGTGCGCCAGAGCGCCGAGTACGTAGTCGACCTGGGCCTCGGCCATGAAGACGACCGAGTTGTGGCCCAGCCCCGTGTTCGGGCCGAGCAGGAAGAACAGATTCGGAAAGCCTGCCACGGTGGTCCCGCGGTGGGCCTGCGGGCTGCCCTGCCAGAGCTCGGCCAGGGAGGGGCCGCCGGCGACCCGGATCCGCTCGGCGATCGGCAGGTCGGTGACGTGAAAGCCCGTCGCGAGGATGATCGTGTCGACCTCGCGCTCGCTGCCGTCGCCGCCGACCACGGTCCGCCCGCGGACCTCGGCGAGGCCCTCGGAGAGGACCTCCACGTTGGGCCGGGTGAGCGCCGGGAGGTAGTCGTCGGAGATCAGGATCCGCTTGCAACCCGGCAGGTAGTCGGGGGTCACCTTCGCGCGCAGCTCGCGGTCCGGGACCTGATGCCGCAGGTGCCCCTCGCCGATCCGCTTCAGCAGCGGGGCAATCGCGACGCGGAGCATCGGGATCGCGAAGGCCTCGCGCGCCCAGTAGATCGCCGAGCGCATCAAACGCTGCGCCGCCGGAACACGCCGGTACACGCGCCGCTCGACGGAGGTCAGCCGGCGGTTGGCGAGCGGCATGACCCACGGCGGCGTGCGCTGGAACAGGTGCAGGCGCTCGACCATCGGCTGGATCTGCGGCACGACCTGGATCGCGCTCGCACCGGTGCCGACGACCGCCACCCGCTCCCCGGCGAGGTCGTGGGAGTGGTCCCAGGTCGCCGAGTGAAACAGCTCGCCCTCGAACTCGGCCAGTCCCGGGATGTCGGGAATCGAGGGCTCGTGCAGGGGGCCGGCCCCGGCGATCAGCACGCGGGCGCTGACCGGGCCGTCGGAGGTGCCCAGCCGCCAGCGCCGCGCGTCGGCATCCCAGCTCGCCTCCTGGAGCTCGCAGCCGAACCGGATGTGTCCGAGCAGCCCCCGCTCGGCGGCGACCCGCTCGAGGTAGGCCCAGATCTCGGGCTGTCGCGAGAACGTGAGCTCCAATCCGGGTTGGGCGCGAACGAGAAGGAGTAGACGTGACTGGGCACGTCACAGCGACAGCCGGGGTAGGTGTTCTCGCGCCAGGTGCCGCCGACCCGGTGCGCGCGCTCGAGCACGACGAAGTCCTCGTCGCCGGAGCGCTTCAACGCCGCCGCCATCGCAAGTCCGGAGAAGCCGCTCCCGACGATCGCCACGTCGACCTGCGAGGCCGGCCGCCCCTCGCCGCCCTGCGCGGCGTCGATGCGCACTCGGCCGCCGAGCGGCCGGGCCGGCTGGGTGTTCGCGATCTCGCTCATCTCGACTTTTCGGCCCGACCCCGATCGGGGCGCCGGGTGAATGCAACTTACACTCTCGTAACTTACAGCACCGCAACATAGCCTCGGCCAGGCCCCGACATCGCGCGACTGCGCGCCGCAGGTCCTGGCCTCCGGCGGGGTCCAGCGGCCGCCTTGGCACGATCTCGGCCCTTCCGATTACCGACCACGCGGCATAGACTGGCGGCATGTCGGCGTGCGCCAGTTGCGGCGGGCCGGTTGAACGGGGGGCGCGATACTGCCCGCTCTGCGGCGCTCCGCTCGCGAAGTTGAGCCCGGTGGCCGCTCGGGCGCGCAAGGTCGTCACCGTGCTCTTCTCCGACGTCACGGGGTTCACGGCCCTCGGCGAGCGTCTCGACCCCGAGTCGCTGCACCAGGTCATCGGCCGCTGGTTCCAGCGCGCCGACCGAGCGATCCACCACCACGGGGGGACCGTCGAGAAGCACATCGGGGATGCCGTGATGGCGGTCTTCGGCGTACCCGTCGCGCACGAGGACGACGCGTTGCGCGCGGCCCGCGCCGCGCTCGAGATGCGCGCGGCCCTCCACGGGCTGAACCGCGAGCTGACCCGCCGCTGGGACGTGCGGCTCAGCGTGCGCACCGGCATCAACACGGGTGAGGTGGTGGTCTCCGACGACGCCGGCGGTCAGCCGTCGATCCTCGGCGACGCGGTCAACGTGGCCCAGCGACTCGAGTCCGCCGCCGAGCCCGGGCAAGTGCTGATCGGAGAGCAAACCGCGCGCCTGGTGCGCGGGGCCGCTCGCCTTCATCCCGTCGCCGACCTGACCGTGAAGGGCAAGGCCGCGCCGGTCCGCGCCCGGCGGCTGGTGGCGGTCGATACGGACGGTCCCGAGCCGCCCGCGCGAGCCTCGACGCCACTCATCGGACGCGCGGCGGAACTGGGATCGCTGCGGCACGCCTTCGACGAGGTCGTTGCCCGGCGCGAGCCGAGGCTGGTTACGGCCCTCGGTCCGGCAGGGATCGGCAAGTCGCGGCTGGTGCGGGAGCTGCTCGACGAGATCGGTGACGCGACGACCGCGGTCGTCGGTCGCTGCCTCCCCTACGGCGAGGCGATCACCTACTGGCCGCTGGCCGAGATCGCGCGCCAGCTTCCGGGCGACCCCGATGAGGCGGGCCTCGCCGAGCTCGTCGCGAACGGCCGGACGCAGGTCGAGGAAACACAGAGGACGGTCCGCAGGTTGCTCGAGGGCACGGCGCGCAACAAACCGCTGGTCGTCGTGGTCGAGGACATCCATTGGGCCGCGCCGACCCTGCTCGACCTGATCGCGCATCTCGCGGAGTTCGCGTCCCGGGCTCCTCTGCTGATCGTCTGCCTCGCCAGGCCGGAGCTGCTCGAGGGGCGTCCGGGCTGGTCCGCCGTCGGCGGCGAGCGCGCCTCGATCGTGCGGCTCGACCCGCTGACGACCGACGAGGGACGCGCGCTGCTGGGCGAGCTTGGTGGCACGGAGCTGAGCGCGAACGAACGCACCCAACTGCTGACCACGGCCGAGGGCAATCCGTTCTTCATCCAGCAGATGCTCGCGCACCGTGCCGAGACGCCGGATGCGCCACTGGCCGCGTCTCCCACGATCCAGGCCGTGCTCACGGCGCGCATCGACCGTCTCGCCCCGGCCGAGCGCACGGTCCTCGAGCACGGGTCGATCGAGGGCCGCACGTTCCACCGCGGGGTGCTGGTCGACCTGCTCGACCGCGAGCGGGAAGAGGATCTCGACCCGACGCTGGCGGCGCTCGCCCGCCGCGAGCTGATCCGGCCCGCGAGGCCGGACCTCGAGGGCGAGCGGGCCTTTCGCTTCAGCCACATCCTGATCCGGGACGCCACCTACGCGCTGATGCCGAAGCAGCGCCGGGCCGAGCTGCACGAGCGGCTCGCGAGATGGCTCGAGCGCCACGCCGAACGCGGGCTCGCAGAGCCCGGTGAGATGATCGGCTTCCACCTCGAGCAGTCGTTCGGCTATCGCGTCGAGGTCGAGCCGGCGGCGAGGGAGACCTACGCCCAACTGGCGACGATGGGCAGCCAGCACCTGGGCGCGGCGGGCCGAGCGGCCCTCGGCCGCGACGACCTGCCCGCCGCCGTCAGGCTGCTCGAGCGCTCCGCGGCGCTGCTGCCGGAGGCCGACACGGACCGCGGTCTGCTGCTCGCCGACCTGGGCACCGCGCTCACCGAGGCGGGGCGATTGGACGATGCTCAGCGAATCCTCGAGACCGCGACCCGGGAGGCCGCGGCACGGGGCGACGATCGCGCGCGGGCACACGCCATCGTGGCCCGACTCGCAGGCCGGCTGCAGGTCGACACCGAGGCGAGCCGCCGCGAGGTGCGTGACCGCTTCGACTGGCTGAGAGCGATCTTCGACGCCGCCGGCGACCAGCTCGGGCTGCATCGGCTCTGGTCGCTGCGCGCGCTCGTCCACTGGATCGCGGCCCGCTCGGCGGACGCGGACGCCGCCTGGGAGCGAGCGGTCGATCATGCCCGGGACGCCGGAGACGATCGCGGCCTGGCCGCGGCGCTCTCCTGGCTCGCCTCGTCCGCCTACTTCGGGCCGACCCCGGTCGCGGAGGGCATCGCGCGCTGCGAGGCCATCGGGGCTCGGATGAGCGTGGATTGCCGCGCCCAGGCCGTCGTCCTCGACTCGCTCGCCGGGTTGCACGCGATGCGCGGGGACTTCGACAGGGCACGCGAGCTGCTCGCCCGCAGCAACTCGATCCTCGCCGAGCTCGGCCGCGGGATGCAGAGCGCCGTCTCTCACCCGGAGGCCTTCGTGGCGCTCAACTCGGGCGATGCGGTCGGCGCCGAGGCGACCCTGCGCGCGGGTTACGAGCGCCTGGTGCAGATGGGCGAGCGCGCGCTCCTGTCGTCGACCGCAGCGATGCTCGCGCATGCGCTCTACGAGCAAGGGTGCCAGGAGGAGGCCTGGGAGTTCACCCGGGTCGCCGAGGACACCGCCGCGGCAGACGATCTCTCCGCTCAGATCGGCTGGCGCTCGGAGCGGGCGCGATTGCTCGCTCGGCGCGGGGACACAACCGAGGCGAAGCGGATCAGCGCGGAGGCGGTGCGGATCGCGGCGCGCACGGATTGGCTCGCCGAGCATGGGGACGCGCTGGTCTCGCGCGCGGAGGTCCTCCGGCACGCGGGCGGGTCGGCGGGGGCGGTGGCGGCCGCGCTGCGAGAGGCGATCGGACTTTACGAACGGAAGGGCAATCAGATCGGTGTCCGCCGGGCACACTCGATGCTGGCCATGGACGTGCCGGCCTGAGGCACCGCCAACCAAGGAGGTCATACAGTGCGCTCCAACTTCGAGTCGGATCTTCGGATCGTCGACGGCGCGATCAAGGCCCGGGGAGAGCTCAACTGGGAAGCGGGCGAGACGGAGGCCCTGGTTTCCGTCTCGATCTCGCAGAAGGGAGAGAGGGTCGCCGGGATGGCGACCTCGCCGGACGAGTTCAAGAGGCCGGCGACGAACTGGACGCTCGACATCGAGCCCGGCTACGCGAGGCGGTTCCGGCCCGGTCCAGCGAACGCCGTCGGCATCGTCTGCGCGATGGGAGACGACGTGCGAGTCTTCTTCTGGAGTCAGGAGATCAAGCTGAAGTAGAGGGCGGAGGCGTCCCGGCAGGCCGACGGCCCGGGGCCATGGCCCCGGGCCGATCGGTGTCCCCCTGATCCCCGCTGGGCGCCCTAGACGCCGTGGGGCGCGGCGGCTCGAGCAGCTTCGCCACCGGCCGCCTGAGCTAGCGCCCCGTCCACCAATGCCAGCCGGGTCGGCGCCGGGATCGGGAGGCAACTTACACGGCTGTAACATCGGGCCTTCACGCGATGCCCTCCCCGACCCCGACCCGAGCCCGGATGAGCGCCGACCGGCGGCGCGAGCAGCTCCTCGACGTGACCAAGGAGATGGTCGGCGAGCAGGGGTTTCACGCGGTCAGCATCGAGGGTGTGGCGCGCCGGGCCGGGATCACGCGGCCGGTCGTCTACGGCCACTTCGACGACCTCGGCGCGTTGCTCGAGGCGATGGTCGAGCGCGAGGGCACGCGGGCCCTGGCGCAGCTCGCCGAGATCCTGCCCACCGAGCTCGCCGAGGGCGGCAGCCCGCGCGACGACCTGCTCGCCGGCCTGAGCGGCTACCTCGCCGCGGTCGCGGCCGACCCGATCACCTGGCGGCTCGTGCTGATGCCGCCCGAGGGCGCGCCCCCGGTGCTGCGCGAGCAGATCTCGCGCGGCCGCGACGCCGTCGTCGCGGCGCTCGCCGACGTCGTCCGCCCCGGCCTCGGACCGGGCAGCGAGTCGCCCGACGCCGAGCTCACCGCGCGGATGCTCTCCTCGGTCGCCGACGAGAGCGCGCGCCTGATGCTCACCGACCCGAGCCGCTACCCGCGCGAGCGCCTGCTGGCGCACGCCGCCTGGCTGCTGCGCCAGCTCGAGCCCGGCTGAGGCCGTCGAACCCTCGGCACCGGCCCCGAGATTGGCGGTGGGCGCCGCGGGCCGTGCACTAGGCTGATCGCGTGCTGCGCGTGCGGGCCTTCGGAGTCGTGCTTGCGCTCGTCGCCGCGCTCGCCCTGGGCGCCGCTCCCCGCGCCGGCGCCCAGGATCCGGGACGCTGGCTGCTCACCGGGGCGAGCTCGGTTCCGAGCACCTACTGGCAGGGGCTGACCTCCGACCCGGCGCGGGCGAACCTCTACTTCGTGGGCGTCTTCGAGGGGCTGTGGCGGACCACGCCGCTGCTGCGCCAGACCGCCGGGGTGTCGAACGCGATTCCGGCCGTGGTCGAGGCGCGCGAGGGCTACAACCACATCGGCGATCCGACCTGGAATCCCGGCGAGGGCGGCCGCGTGCTGCTGCCCATGGAGTGCTTCGACCCCCGGGTCGGCAACACCTGCGGGACCGGCGCGTTCGGCGTCGCCGACCCCGGGACCCTGGGCTTTCGCTACTACGTGAAGCTCGACCCGGCGGAGATCCCGAAGGCGATGTGGGCGGAAACCTCGCCGGACGGCTCGCTGATCTGGACCAGCAGCGGCGACGACCTGCTCGCCTATCGCTCGAGCGACGTCTCGCCGGCCAACGCCGGGCCGGGCGCTCCGCCTATCCACTCCGTCCGCCGGCTCGACGGCGCGGTGCCGCCGACCGGCGTGACCGGCGCCGTCTTCTCACATCATCGCCTGCTGCTCGCCGGTGAGGCGGGCGGCACCTACCGGGTGTGGGGCGTCAACCCACACAGCGGGCAGCGTCGGCTCGAGCTCGAGATGAGCATCTGCGGCGAGTCCGAGGGCCTCGACGTCGTGCCCACGCTCGGCGGCCAGCTCCACTGGCTGATCGCGCCGTTCGACCCCGGCTGCGAGCTCACCTTCGGGCCATCCAGCGCGCTGCTTCACTTCGCCCCGACGTCGGGCCGCGCACGGCTCGCGGTCGAGATGCTCGACGCCGACGTCCCGGCGCTGCCGGGAACCGCGCGGGCAACCGTGCGCGTCACGCGTCACGGCCGGCCGGTGCGCAAGGCTCGGGTCGGCTTCGCGGGCGGCGTGGCGGAGACGAACGAGCAGGGGCTCGCGACGATCCCCGCCACGCTCGAGCTGCCCGGCCGCTTCGGGGCGCTGGCGCAGAAGGGTGGGGCGTACGGCCTCTCGGAGCTCGTGCCGGTGGGCTCCACCTCGCCGGCGCCGGCCGGGTCGGCCGCGCGCTCGGGCGCCGGGTGATCGCGCGGCTCAGCCCGGCGCCTGGACCACCATCGCGATTCCCTGGCCGACGCCGATGCACATCGTCGCCAGGCCGAGCTGGACGTCGGGTCGCCGCCCCATCTCGTGCACCAGCGTGGTCAGCAGGCGCGCCCCCGAGCAACCGAGCGGGTGGCCGAGCGCGATCGCGCCGCCGTTGGGATTCAGGCGGTCGTCGTCGAGGTCCATCCCCCATTCACCGATCACCGCCAGCGACTGGGCGGCAAACGCCTCGTTGAGCTCGACCAGGCCGACGTCGTCGAGGCTCGCCCCGGCGCGCTCGAGCGCCTTGCGGGTCGCCGGCACCGGGCCGATGCCCATCACCCGCGGCGGTACCCCGGCGACGGCGACCGAGCGAATCCGCGCCAGCGGCTCGAGGCCGTGGGCGCGCGCGTAGCGCTCGGAGACCACCAGCAGGGCCGCGGCGCCGTCGTTGAGCGGGCTCGAGTTGCCGGCGGTGACCGTGCCGTCGGGCTTGAAGGCGGGCGGCAGCTTTGCGAGGCGCTCGAGCGAGGTGTCGCGGCGCGGGCCCTCGTCGGTCGCGACGACCTTCTCTTCCCTTCGGGCCTTGACCGTGACGGGCACGATCTCGTCGTCGAAGCGCCCGGCATCCTGTGCGGCGACCGCCTTGCGGTGGCTGTGCAGGGCGAAGCGGTCCTGGCGCGAGCGCGAGATGTCGTAGGCGGCCGCGGCGCGCTCCGCCGCGCCGGCGTCGGCGGAGAGCTCGAAGCGCTCCTCGGCGAGGTTCTCGGCGGTGATCCCGAGTGGGTCGGTGTGGCCGAGCTCCTCCATCCTCGGGTTGACGAAGCGCCAGCCCAGGGTCGTGTCGTAGGCGGTGCGGTTGCCGCTCGCAAAGCCGCGCTCGCCCTTGGCCATCGCCAGCGGCGCGCGGCTCATCGACTCGACCCCGCCGCCGATGTAGACGTCCGCCTCGCCGACCATCACGGCGCGCGCGGCGCTCGCGACGGCCTCCAGCCCCGAGCCGCAGAGCCGGTTGACCGTCGCGCCGGCGACCTCGTCCGGGAGCCCGGCCAACAGCAGCGACATCCGCGCCACGTCGCGGTTGTCCTCGCCCGCCTGGTTGGCGCAGCCGAGGTAGACGTCCTCGACCTCGACCGCCGGGACGCCGGTGCGCTCGAGCAGGGCCCGCAGCGCGATCGCGCCCAGGTCGTCGGGGCGCACCGCGGCCAGGGCGCCCCCGTGGCGACCGACGGGCGTGCGCGCCGCGCCGACGATCCAGGCCTCCGAGAGCGTGCCGTCGGCGGCCGTCATCTCCGCGCGCCGGCCGTCATCGGGCCCGCTCGAAGACGAGCCGGTAGTGGTCGAGCAGCTCGCGCTCGAAGCAGACGCTGTTCGCGCTCACCCCCGAGGTGAACGCGAGCCGGAAGTCCGAGCTGGTCAGCCAGCGCGGGACGAGCCGCAGCTTGAGCAGCCTCTTGCGCAGGCTCGGCTCGGCGAAGCGCCGGCGCCACTGCTTGATCGTCTCGATGTAGTCCAGGCGCCCGCTGACCGCGGAGACGAGTCGCAGGGACGGCTCGGCCGCGCTGACGATCTGCTCCTTTCCGAACGGCAGCCAGGAGCCGGGGAACTGGCGGCCCATGAGCGCCAGGTACCAGGCGTCGGAGTCGCGCGGGGCATCGATCGAGATCTCCTCGTAGGGGATCATGTTGCGCCCGAAGACCATCGTCTGCAGGTAGAGGCGCCCGTCGACGGGGATCGCGGTGGCGATCCGCTCGAACAGCCGGCGGTAGACCTCGTCCTGGCGGTCGGCCTCGTAGTCGGCGGGCGAGCAGAAGTGCTCGAAGGCGCCGAGGCTGGCGATCGCGTCGAAGTCGCCGAAGCTCTCGCGATCGACGCGCCGCGCGTCGGCGATGTGCACGTCGAGGCCGTGGCGCCGACACGCGGCCGCCTGCGCGGAGGACAGGGTGACGCCGACCCCGTCGGCGTCGCGCTCGCGGATGAAGGCGAGCAGCGGCCCCCACCCGCAGCCGAGGTCGAGCACCCGCCGGCCGGGCTCGATCCCGATCTGCTCGGCGACGTAGTCGTGCTTTCGGCGCTGGGCCTGCTCGAGGCTGAGCGAGAAATCGCCGTCGTACTTGGCGCCGCTGAAGTCGGCGAGCTCTCCCAGGCTGAGCCGGAAGATGCGATCGATCAGCGAGTAGGTGAACTCCAGGTCGTTGCGGTCGGCCACTCGCGCCTATCCTCTCGACTTCTCCCACTCGGCGCGCAGCAGCGCGTAGACGAGCTCGTCGCACCACTCGCCCTTGACCAGCTCGTTTTCGACCAGGTGCGCCTCGCGGCGCATCCCGAGCCGTTCGAGCACTCGTGCCGAGGCCGAGTTGCGAGCGTCGAGGCGCCCGATGATCCGGTGCAGGCCCAATCCCTCGAACCCGACCCGCAGCATCGCCTCCGCGGCCTCCCGCGCCAGTCCCTTGCCGTGGTGGTCGGGGTGGAAGATGAAGCCGACCTCGCCCCGGCGGTGCTCGCGGCTGAGCCAGAACAGGGTGCAGTCGCCGACCAGCGCTCCGTCGGCGCGCAGGACCGCCGCCAGGTTGAGCGCGTCGCCCTCGGCGATCAGCTCGGCTCGAGTCAGCTTCTGCTCGAGGGCGCCGCGCACCCCGTCGGCGTCGCGCGGCCGCCAGGGCAGGTAGCGGGCGACGTCGGCGCGCGAGTGGATCGCGTAGACGGCATCGAAGTCGCCGGGCTCGAACGGGCGCAGCGACAGGCGCTCGGTCTCGATCGGGTAGCTGGGGCGAAACACCGGGCCGGGATCTAATCGAAGTCGCGCCGGGCCCGGCGGCGCGAACCGGCGACCCGATCCGCGAGCGTCAGCGCCCCGAAGGGCAGCCGCCTGCGCTCGAGCCACCTCCGGGAGCGTCAGCGCCCCGACGGCGCCGCCGCCTGCGCTCGAGCCGCCTCCAGGATCGCCGCGGCCGATCGGTCGACGTCATCCGCCGTCGTCTGCCAGCCGACGACCGAGACCCGCATCACCGCCCGGCCGCCGAACGTGCTGCCCGCGAGCCAGCAGGTGCCGTCTCGCTGCACGCGCTCGATCACCGCGTCGGTGGCCTCGTCGTCGTCGGCGAACCGGACCAGGACCTGATTGAGGACGACGTCGTTTACGACCTCGACCCCGTCGGCCCGCGCGAGGCGGGTCGCCATCCGCTCCGCGAGCTCGCAACAGCGGTCGACCATCTCGGCGAGGCCGGCGCGGCCGAGAAAGCGCAGGGCGGCGTAGAGCGGGACGCCGCGCGCGCGGCGCGAGAACTCCGGCGTCCAGTCGAACCCCCACGGGATGCCGTCGTCGTGTGCCGGGATGTAGACCGACGTCGAGGTCATCGCGGCGCGCTGCACTGAGCGATCGGCCACCGCGGCGATCCCGCAGTCGTACGGGACGTTGAGCCACTTGTGCCCGTCGGTCGCCCACGAGTCCGCTCGCTCGAAGCCCTCGATCAACCGGCGGCGGGTCGGGCTGACGGCCGCCCAGAGACCGAAAGCGCCGTCGACGTGACACCAGGCGCCGTGCGCCCGACAGGCGTCGACGATCTCGGCGAGCGGGTCGAACGCTCCCGTGTTCAGCTCGCCCGCCTGAGCACAGACGATCGTTGGGCCGTCGGACCGGTCGAGCTCGGCGACGAGCTCGACCGGCAGCATGCGTCCCTGATCGTCGGCGGCCACCGCGCGGATCCGCTCGGCGCCGAGCCCGAGCATGCGGCACGCGACCCCGACCGTCACGTGGGCCTGCGCGCCCGCGATCACGCGCACCTCCGGCGCGCCCTGCAGACCCCGCGCCTCCACATCCCAGCCGACGTCGCGCAGCACCGCGTGGCGGGCCGCCGCCAGGCAGGTGAAGTGCGCCATCTGGCACCCGGTCACGAAGCCGACCCCGCAGCCCGCCGGCAGGCCGAGCAGCTCGCGCACCCAGCCGGCGGCGACCTCCTCGGCGACCGACAGCGAGGGGGCCGCCGTGTAACCACCGCCGTTCTGATCCCAGGCCGAGGTCAACCAGTCGGCGGCGACCGCCACCGGCAGCGCCCCGCCGATCACGAAGCCGAAGTAGCGCGGCCCGGCCGAGGCGATCAGGCCGGGCTCGACGTCGCGCGCGAGCTCCTCGATCACCAGCCCCGCGTCCTCGCCCTCCTCGCCCAGCGGCCGGGCCAGCCGCGAGCGCAGCTCCTCGACGTCCGCGCCCGAGCCGACCGGGCGTGAGGGCAGGCCGTCGAGGAACTCGTGGGCGAGGCCGGCGGCGGTGTCGAGGACTCGATAGCGCTCGTCGATCCGCCGACCCTACCGGCCGCCGGGCAGGGTCAGTGCTTCGCCTGCCAGAGCCCGATCTCGGCGCCGGCGGGCGTGGCGACGACACTGCGCCAACCCGCGGGGCCCTCGCGGGGCTCGAGGCACACCGAGGCCCCGAGCAGGCGGGCGCGCTGCGTCGCCTCGGCGATCTCGGCGACCTCCACGTAGGGAAGCCAGAGGGCGCGGTCCCTCTCGTGCTCGACCACGCCGCCCTCGACCCGATCGCCGAGCTCCAGCGCCTGGTAGGACCCGGCGGGGACCTCGATCCGATCCGCGCGCCAGCCGAACAGCCGTGTGTAGAAGCCGCACGCGCGCGGCAGATTCTGAGTCTGCAGCTCGAGGTGGACGACGGGATTGGTGAGGGCCGGCGCCATGCTCTGTGTGCTGTGACCGCCGCCGGCCGCGAAACTCATCGGCGCAGCCGCCGCGCGATCCCTCGCGCGATGCGGCGCGAGTCACGGCGCATGTGGGCGAGCTGCCCGATCATCGAGGCCCAGTAGCCGCTGAAGTAGAGGCCCGCCGCGGCGGGATGCTCTCCCCCGCGCGGCAGGTCGGGCCACCCTCGCGCGTCGAGCACGCCCAGGTGCCCGACCAGCGGCTCGAGGCCGCCGCGATAGCCGGTCGCGGCGATCACCACGTCGGGATCGATCCGAGCGCCATCGGCGAGCACCACCTCGCGGCGGTCGAACGACTGCACCGCCGCGACCAGCTCCAGCTCCCCCGCCTTCAGCGCGGCGACGAATCCCGCATCGATCAGGGTCGACTTGTGACGCCTGCGCGCGTCGGTCTGGACCCCGACGGGTGACCGGGGCAGCCCCCAGCGCGCGAGGTCGCCGTAGATCAGGCGCTGGACGGCCCAGACCGCCTCGTCCCCGACCCGGTCGGGCAGCGGATCGATGGGCAGCCCCGTGTACATGAGCGGCACCCCGACCCACTCGCGGGGGACGACGTTCGGCGGTGTTCGCATCGAGACGCGGACCCGCGCGGCGCCCGACCGGCAGAGCTCCAGGGCGATCTCGGAACCGCTGTTGCGGGCCGAGACGACGAGCACGTCGCGCCCGCGAAACGAGGACGGCTCGCGGTAGGCCGAGGAGTGGATCAGCTCGCCGCCGTACGTCTCCCGCCCGGGCCATTCGGGTGTCCGCGGGTCGTGGTCGTGGCCGGTTGCGACGACCACGCAGCGCGACCGCAGCTCACCGCGCGAGCTGCGCACCCTCCAGCCGAGCTCGTCGCGCTCGAGGCCGGTGACCTCGGTCTGCGGTTCGACGCGCAGACCCACCCGGCGCGGGTAATCGCGCAGGTACTCGACCATGTCCCCCCTCGTCGGCCATCGGCCGTAGCGGCGCGGCATGCGGTAGCCGGGCATCGTCGAGAGCGGGCGCGGCGTGTTGAGTCGCAGGCTCTCGTAGCGGCGCTCCCAGGGACGAGCGAGCTCCGCCTCACGCTCGAGCATCAGGGGCCGGATGCCGCGCCGCTCGAGCATCGCCGCCACCGAGAGGCCCGCCGCGCCGGCGCCGGCGATGACGACGTCCTCGCTCCGGGGCGTGGGCCGTCCCACGCTCGGACCCTATCGCCGTGGCCGCCGCCGTGGCTGACACCTCGGGACGGCTCCGGCGGGCGATCGGTCGGGGGCGATCGTCTCGTATGAGATCGTATTGGGACCAACCTATCGCTGGTAGCATCTGTCGCATGAGCGCCCCCGAGAAAAGCCCTCCGGCAGCGGCCGATGGCCCGGACTGCCTGGCCGGAAACCTGAGCTGGCTGCTCGCCCAGGCGCACTACGCCCTTGCCAGCGAGGTGCGGGCGGCCTTCGCGCCGCTCGGCGTCTCGGCGCGCGGCTACCACGTGCTCGCCGCCGCGCTCAACGGCGAGCACACCCAGACCGAGCTGGTCGAGATCCTCGGGCTCGACAAGACCACCATGGTGGTCACGATCGACGAGCTCGAGCGCGACGGGCTCGCGAAGCGCCGCCCGTCGAAGACGGATCGGCGCGCCCGAGTGATCGCCGTCACCAAGGCCGGCGAGAGTGTGGTCGACGACGGCAGGCGGCTGATCGACCGCGTGCAGGATGACGTCCTGGCAACGCTCCCGGCGCGTGAGCGCGACGCCCTCCTCGATGCCCTCGGGACGCTGGTCCGGGGCCGGCTCGCCGAGCAGGTCGAGTGCAGCCCGCCGCTGCGGCGGCGCGAGCCCAGAGCGGCCTGATCCGAGACACACGCGCGCGCTCGCCGCTCCGTGCGGGTCGTCACAGTACGTTCGTACAAGATCATCCCGTACAAGACGATCTGCTACGGTTCCACCCGTGATCGAGATCGAGTCCGGGAGGAACCAGTGAGCGAGAACACCGCAGCGATCGGCACGGGCCCGACGGTGGACGCGGGCGGGAGCGAGCGATCGCGTTGGATCGCGCTCTACGTGCTCTGCGTCGGGATGCTGATGATCATCCTCGACTCGACGATCGTCAACGTCGCGCTCCCGTCGATTCAGGACGATCTCGGCTTCTCGCAGTCGAGCCTGGCCTGGGTCGTCAACGCATACCTGATCCCGTTCGGCGGGCTGCTGCTGCTCGCCGGCCGGCTCGGCGACCTGATCAGCCGCCGCGGGGTCTTCCTGGTCGGCCTCGCCGTCTTTACCGGCTCCTCGTTGCTCGCCGGCGTCGCTCAGAGCCAGGAGATGCTGATCGCGGCGCGGTTCGCCCAGGGCATCGGCGGCGCGCTCACCTCGGCGGTGATCCTCGGGATGATCGTCACCATGTTCCCCGAGCCTCGAGAGCAGGCGAAGGCGATCGGCATCTACAGCTTCGTCGCCGCCGCCGGGGCGTCGATGGGACTGCTCGCCGGCGGCGTGCTGACCGAGGCGATCAACTGGCACTGGATCTTCTTCGTCAACCTGCCGATCGGCCTCGCGACCGCGATCCTCGCGCTGCGGCTGATCGACCGCGACCGGGGGATCGGCTTCGGAAAGGGGGCGGACGTGCTCGGCGCCGCGCTCGTCACCGGATCGTTGATGCTCCTCGTCTACACGATCGTCGAGACCGTCAACTACGGCTGGGGATCGGCTCACACGCTCGGGTTCGGCGCCGGGGCGATCGCGCTCGGGGCCGCGTTCCTGGTCCGTGAGGCGCGCACCGCCAACCCCCTCATCCCGCTGCGGATCTTCCGCTCGCGCAACGTCTCGGGCGCCAACCTGATCCAGATGCTGATGGTCGCCGGGCTGTTCGGGATGTTCTTCCTCGGCAGCCTCTACCTCGAGCGGGTGCTCGGCTACGGCGCGCTCGAGATCGGGCTCGCGTTCCTGCCGGTCGCGGTGCTGATCGGGGTCCTCTCGCTGGGCTTCTCGGCGCGGCTCAACGCCCGCTTCGGCGCTCGTGCGACGCTGATTCCGGGGCTCATCCTGGTCGCCCTCGGGCTGCTGTGGATCGCCAGGGCGCCGGTCGACGCCGCCTACGTGACCGACCTGCTGCCGACCATGGTCCTGTTCGGCGTCGGGGCCGGGCTCTCGTTCCCGTCGCTGGCCACGCTGGCGATGTCGGGCGCCACCCGGAGCGACTCGGGCCTCGCCTCGGGACTGGTCAACACCAGCCTCCAGGTCGGCGGCGCGCTCGGGCTTGCGGCCCTCGCCACGCTGGCGACGACGCGCACCGACACCCTGCTCGCCACGGGCGACTCGCCGGCGACCTCGCTGACCGGCGGCTATCAGCTCGCCTTCCTGATCGGGGCCGGCCTGGTGCTCGCGGCGATCGCGGTGGCCGTGGCGGTGCTGCGCCCGGAGGCGGCGGTCGCCGAGCCCGAAGACGACCGGCCCGAGCTGGTGACGGGCGAGACGCCCTACCCGGAGGCCGCCTGAGGGAGGAGATCGCCCGGGCCGGCGGGCTCGGACTTGCCGGTGCTCGTACGCGTAGCCGGTGGTGCGCCGCTGTAGGGTCGTCGGCGTGCGTCCCTGGGGCGATCAGCCGGCCGGCCGCTTCGACGAGCTCGTGCTCGAGAGCGAGGCGCTGCGCGAGAACGCGCTCGGCGATCCCCGCGAGCGCCCGCTCTGGGTCTACGTGCCGCCCGGCTACGACGAT
>WHSW01000001.1:6244-14965 GCA_009379895.1 Solirubrobacterales bacterium | reverse complement strand
CCGTCTACATGATCCAGGGCCTCACCGGCCAGCTCGACATGTGGCGCAACCGGGCGGCGTTTCGGCGCAACTTCCCCGAGCGCTGCGACGAGCTCTTCGCCTCGGGCGAAGCGCCACCCTGCGTGGTGGTCTGGGTCGATTGCTGGACCTCGCTCGGCGGCAGCCAGTTCCTCGACTCGCCGGGAACGGGCCGCTACCACACCTACCTCTGCGACGAGGTCGTGCCGTTCGTCGACGAGCGTTACCGCACGCTCGCCGACGCCCGCCACCGGGGGATCGCGGGCAAATCGAGCGGCGGCTACGGCGCGATGGTGACCCCGATGCTGCGCCCCGACCTCTTCGGCGGGCTCGCGACGCACGCGGGCGACGCCCTGTTCGAGGCCTGCTACCAGCCCGGATTTCCGAAATCCGCCCGCGCCCTGCGCGACGGCTACGAGGGTTCCTACGAGCGCTTCTGGGAGGACTTTCGCGCCCGCCCCGCATTCTCGAAGGAAGGCGACGATCAGCTGCTCAACGACTGGTGCATGGCGGCCTGCTACTCGGCCGACGCCGACGGGACCGTGCGCCTGCCGTACGACCCCACCACGGGCCGGCTGGTCGGCGAGGTCTGGGAGCGCTGGCTCGAGTGGGACCCGGTGCGTATGGTCTCGCGCCACGCCGAGGCCCTGCGCGGGATGCGTGGCATCTACATCGACGCCGGCAAGCGCGACCAGTGGTTCCTCGACCTCGGCGCCGAGGCCTTCCGTCGCGCCCTCGAGGAGATCGGCGTCACCGACCTCTTCTTCGAGCTCTTCGACGCGACCCACATGGGGATCGATTACCGCTACCCGCTCTCGCTGCGGTACCTGGCCGAGCGACTCTCGCCGTAGGGACCGGCCCCGTCGCGACGCGGGCCCGCGAGGGGCTCAGCCGCCGGGCACCCTGGTGACCGAGAACGTGGCACCCCGCGGGTCGGCGAGCACGGCCTGCCTCAACCCGACGCCCGGCAGGTCGTACGGGGGCGCGACGACGTCACCGCCAAGCTCGGCGGTGAGGGCGGCCGTCGCGTCGACGTCATCGACCCAGAAGTCGACGCGCCAGTGGGGTGGCACGTCGTCGGGGAAGCCGCCGCGGCTCATCGGGGCCATGGTGGCGACCACCTCGCGCGACACGGGCTGCTCCGGTTCGCCGCCCACGTAGCCGGAGACGCGAAACATCGTGATCTCGGCGTCGCCCACGGCGAACGTCTCGGGCGCCCAGCCGAACACGGCGCCGTAGAACGCCTTCGCTCCCTCGGGATCACGGGTGTTCAGCGCGCTCATGCTCCAGGCCCCGGGCTCGTTGACGAGCTGGGCGCCCCGGTGCGTACCCGGCTGCCAGGCGCTGAAGGAGGCGCCCGTCGGATCGGAGAGCACTGCCATGCGGCCCGCGTCGAAGACGTCGAATGGCTCGGCAACGACCCTCCCCCCGGCCTCCGCCACCTTGGCGGCGACGTCGTCTGCACTGTCCACCCAGACATGGGTACTCCAGGCCGCGACCCGCGGCGCCGCCCCGGGAGGTTGCCCGCTGATCGCGGCGACGGCGCGGCCGCGCAGCCGACAGACGAGGTACTCGACCTCGGCATCGGGCGGCATCGTGTTCTCTGCCTGCCAGCCGAACAGGCGCGTGTAGAAGTCAGCCGCCGCCCGCGGATCGGGCTGGCCGGTGTCGATCCAGCAGGGGACGCCGGGCTCGTATCCGTGACGCTCGCTCATCTCGTTACGGCAAGATACGCCTCGGCATGAGCGAGCTTGAGATCACGATCCTCGGGGTGCCGATCGACTGCACCGGCGAGCCGGGTGGAACCGAGCTCGCGCCGCGGGCGCTGCGCCGCGCGGGGGTCGTGGGACGGGTCGGCGCGAGCGATGCCGGCGACGCGCCGGTGGCGATCCGCGGCAGGGTGCGCGATCCAGCCTCCGGGGTGCTCGCCCTGCCCTCGGTGATCGCGACGATCGCGGGGGTGCGCGACGCGGTCGGCGCCCTGCTCGGCGACGGGCGCTGGCCGCTGCTGCTCGCGGGCGACTGCACCGCCACGATCGGCGCCTGCGCCGCGCTGCGCGACGACCATCGTCGTATCGGCCTGGTCTACGTCGACGGCCACGTCGACCTCTACGACGGCCGCACCTCCCCGACCGGCGAGTCGGCGGACTTCCCCCTCGGGGTGATCTGCGGCCTGGGGCCGCCCGAGCTGCGAGCGGCGACGCACGACGCCGATCCGCTGATCGAGCCTCGTCACGTCGCGGTGCTGGGCGCGCGCGACCACGACGAGGCGGTCGGCCTCGGGTCTCCGCTGCCCGCCGACGTCGACTCCGAGATGCTCGACCTCGACGCCGACACGGTCCGCCGGGACGGCGCCGCGGGGGCCGGCGAGCGGGCGGCCGAGCACGCCGTCCGCGAGACCGAGGGCTTCTGGCTTCATCTCGATCTCGACGTGCTCGACCAGGACGAGTTCCCGGCGACCGACTACCTGATGCCGAACGGGCTCACCTGGCAGCAGCTCGACCGGCTGATCGACGCACCCGCCGGCTCACCCCGATGCCTCGGCATGACGCTCGCCTGCTTCAATCCCGAGAAGGACGACGACGGCGCCGACGCGGCGAGGATCGTGGAGCTGTTGGCCGACGTGGCGCACCGCCGGGGCAGCTAGAGCCCTAGAGCTACGGCCGGCCGACCACGTCGTGGGCGGCCGGGTCGAGATGGATCGCCGCGTGGTGCTCCGCGAACAGCGTCGCCACCAGCTCGCCCCGGCTCGTGACCCCGATCTTCTCGAAGATCGTCTTCACGTAGTCGCGCACCGTGTGCACGGAGAGGTGCAGCCGCCCGGCGATCTCCGTGGTCCGAAAGCCCTGCGAGATGAGCTCGGTGATCTCCCGCTCGCGCGCCGACAGCTCGTACGCCTGGACCATGATCGGGGCGATCTCCGCCGCCTCGGCGGGCTCGATCACCAGAGCCGTGTCGCCGATCGCCCCGTTTGCGTCGCGCAGGCACGAGGCGTGGCAGACGAGCCATCGGCCCGACGCACGCGAGCGCATCCGCACCCGCGCGGGCCGGCCGTCGCGCCCCGCCGCGGTCGCCCGCGCGCACATCAGCGTGCTCAGCACGACGATCGGCAGGCTGACCCCGAAGGCGCCGGGCTCCTCGAGGTCCGTCGGCAGCTCCTCGAGCCAGGCGAGGGCGTCGTCGTTGATCGAGAGCAACTCACCGTCGGGGGCGAACAGCATCAGGCCGGGACCCGGGCCCTCGGCTCGGGCGGGCGTCCGGGTCGCGGGCCGGGCGTGGTCGCGCACGGCCTCGCCCAACGGCGCCGACAGGCCGGCCACGAGCTCCGTCTCCTGGCCGCCGAACGCCGGCCGCCCACGCTCGCGAAAGAGGCTGACCGCCGCCCAGGCGCTGCCGTCCACCCGCATCACCGCCCGCAGCTCGTCGTCGAATCCGTTCGGCCGCAGGAACTCGCGGTAGCGGGCGCTGCGCGCCGGGCGGTCGCGGGTCGACGCGCGCACGCTGCCCGCCGGGGACGGTGACCGAGCCAGGTCGGCGTACAGGTTCACGTCCTCGACCAGGAACTCTCGCTCCCACACGCGCAGGCACTCGTCGACGCCGCCGAAATGCCCCAGGTTCTCCGATCGCGTCGGCGCGCTGGGCAGGTTCGTCGCCGGATCGACCGCCATCCACACGGCCGCGTCGAACCCGACCAGGCGGCGCAGGCGCTCAGAGGCCGCGCCGAACAGCTCGCGGACGCTCCTCGCCTCGCCCGCGGACTCGACGAGGCGATCACGGTGATGCGAGGTCGTGGCTGTCGGCGTGGGCACGCACCATCAGGGTGACAAGGCGAACCGCGGCCCGCAACCCCGCAGTTGAGGGGGCAGGACGGATCGCCGCCAACCGGCCGCGACCCCCCGTCGCGGGGGCGCGAGGCCCCGAGGACCCCCCGCTCGCGGGCTTGCCGCCGCGGGCCGCCCGGGGCACGCTCTCACCCGCCGCGGCACGGAATATCGCGCCGGCCCGAGCGGTCTTAGGCGGTGAAGTCGTCGGTCAAACGATCAACCCCGGAGGTTCAGTGGCTTGTAAATGGTGGACCCTGGCGACGGTCAGCGTCGCGACCTTCATGCTGCTGCTCGACATCTCGGCGGTCAACACCGCGCTGCCGTCGATCGAGTCGGACCTGGGCGCGAGCTTCACCGAGCTGCAGTGGGTGATCGACGCCTACACGCTGACCCTCGCCGCCTTCGTGCTCACCGCGGGCTCGCTCGCCGACCGCCTCGGGCGCCGGCGCGTGTTCGCGATCGGGCTCGGCGTCTTCTCGATCGCGTCGCTGACGGCCGGGCTCGCGCCGGATCCGACCTTCCTCAACCTCGCGCGGGCGGTCCAGGGCGTCGGTGGGGCGATCCTGTTCGCGGTCTCCCTGGCGCTGATCGCCCAAGAGTTCGTGCCCGGACGCGAGCGCGGCGCCGCGATGGGCGCCTACGGGGCGACGATCGGCGTCGCCGTCGCGATCGGGCCGCTGGTCGGCGGCGCGCTCACCGAGGCACTCGGCTGGGAGTCGATCTTCTTCCTCAACGTCCCGATCGGGGCGGCGACACTCGCGATCACGTATCTGAAGCTGCGCGAGTCGCGCGACCCGAACGCCTCGCGGGTCGACTGGGCCGGCCTCGTCACCTTCAGCGGGGCGCTCCTCCTCCTCGTCCTCGGGCTGCTGCGCGGCAACGACGAGGGCTGGGGGAGCGCGCTGATCGTCTCGCTGCTGGCGGGAGCGGCGGCCCTGCTCGCCGCGTTCGTCGTGGTCGAGCGACGAGTCCGCGAGCCGATGCTGCCCCTCGAGCTCTTTCGGCGGCTCTCGTTCACCGGCGTGCAGCTCGCCGCCTTCGCCGTCTCGGGGTCGATGTTCGCGCTCTACCTGTACCTGACGCTCTACCTGCAGAACTACCTCGGCCACTCCCCGCTCGAGGCGGGGCTCCGCTTCCTCCCCAACACGATCGCCATGTTCGTCGTCTCGGCGATCGCCGGTGCGCTGCTCTCGCGGGTGCGCTCCGGCACGCTGATGGCGGTCGGGCTCGGGCTCACAGGCGTCGGCCTACTGCTCATGTCCGGGCTCGAGGCGGGCTCGACCTGGACCTCGCTGCTGGGCGGCTTCCTGGTCGCCGGGGCGGGGGTCGGGCTCCTCAACCCGGTGATCGCCGACGTCGCCGTCAGCGTCGTGCCCAAGGAGCGCAGCGGGATGGCCGCCGGCGTCAACGACACCTTTCGCCAGGTCGGGGTCGCGGTCGGGATCGCCGCCTGGGGGGCGATCTTTCTCGGCCGCGGCGCCGACCGGGTGTCGGAGCTCGCAGCCGGCACACCGGCGGCGGCCGGCGAGCAACCGCGCCGGCTCGTCGAGGCGGTCTCCTCGGGCAACCTCGACCCGGCGCTCGCCTCCCTGCCACCGGCGGCCCGCGACACGGTCGCCAACGCCGCCGGGGAGGGCTTTCTGACGGGGCTCAACGAGGTGTTGACGATCGGCGGCGGGATGGCGCTGCTCGGCGCCATCCTCGCCCTCTGGCTGGTCCGCGAGCGCGAGATCGAGCGCGAGCCGCTCGAGGCCGTCGCCGAGGCGACGCCCTGATGACGCAAGGCGCCCGCCGGCCGGACCGGTGCTCAGCCCGAGGCCCGCGCGCCGTAGCCGTCGATCAGCGCCGTGAGCACGGAGCGCCAGGCCTGGTCGCCGTGCTCGATCACGCAGCGGTTCTCGAACTCGGCCAGGCCACGGAGAGCATCGATGATCACGGATAGCCCACGGCCGATCAGAAGCTCGCTGCCGGCGCCGCCCCCGCAGCCCTCGCTCGTCGCGCAGGCGCTGCGCAACGCCGCCGCGGATGTCGGCTGGCCGGCAGTCGTCGACGGCGTCACCGGCGAGCGCCTTTCGCGCGGCGACCTCGCCGAGCGGTCCGCCTCGCTGGCCACGGGCCTGACCGGCCGCGGGATCGGCCGCGGAGACATCGTGGCGGTCGCGATGCCCAACCT
Source organism: Solirubrobacterales bacterium (assembly GCA_009379895.1). Lineage (GTDB taxonomy): Bacteria > Actinomycetota > Thermoleophilia > Solirubrobacterales > 70-9 > WHSW01. The sequence goes on along the minus strand of WHSW01000001.1, from coordinate 8,950 downwards.
CGTCTGGTGGCCGGTGGTCGCGCTCGCCATCTGGCGCGCGGGCGCCGCGATCGCGCCGCTGAACCCGGCCTGGACCGATGCGGAGATGGGGCGGGTGCTGGCCCTGGTCCGCCCTCGCCTTGGCGTGGCATTCGGGCCCGCCGCCGCGTCGTTGAAGGGCGGACTCGACGCGGCGGCGGTCGACGCCGACGTCGTCGTCCACGGCGAGCCGCAGCACGCGACGCCGTTGAAGCGGCTGCTGGCGGGCGCCGGCGACGATCCCTACACGCCGCCGCAGCTCGCCGCCGACGATCTGGCGATGCTCCCGTTCTCGAGCGGCCTCGGCGGCCTGCCGAAGGCGGTCCGCCTGACCCACGGAAACCTCTCGGCCGCCGCCGCGCAGGTCGTCGCCAGCCTGGCCCTCGATGACCGCTCGGTGGCGCTCGCGGCCGCGGGCGTGTTCAACGCGATGGGCATGGTGTCGTCGCTGTGCGGGCCGCTGAGCGTGGGCGCGGAGATCGTCACGCTCCCCGTCCCGAGGACCGAGCCGATCCTCGAGTCGATCGCCTCACACCGGGTCACCCACGCGACCCTGCCGCCGACCGTCGTCGCGGAGATCGCCGCGGACCCGCGGACCGCGCGCCATGACATCTCGCACCTGGAGTTCGTGGTGACCGGCGGCGCGCACGTGCCGAAGGCGCAGCAGCAGCGCGCCGGCGAGCGCCTGCGCTGCCGGTCGGTCCGCCAGGCCTACGGGATGACCGAGGCGCTGGTGATCAGCGGGCCGCGGGGGGAGCCGAGCGACCCGGTGACGGTCGCTGGCTGGCGGCGGGCACCGAGGCGCGCCTGGTCGACCCTGAGACCGGCGACGACGTCCCGACCGGGCGACCGGGCGAGCTCTGGATCCGCGGACCGCAGGTGATGGACGGCTACCACGACGACCGCGAGGCGACCGCGGCGGCCATCAATGACGACGGATGGCTGCGGACGGGCGACCTCGTCGCGATCCGCAACGACGGCCAGGTCGTGATCGAGGACCGCCTCAAGGAGCTGATCAAAGTCAAGGGCGCTTCGGTCGCCCCCGCCGAGCTCGAGCTGGTGTTGAGCGAGCACCCCGCGGTCCGTGACGCCGCCGTCGTCGGGCGACCGGACCCCCTACGCGGCGAAGTGCCGGTCGCCTGGGCGGTGCTCACCGCCCCCGCGACACCCGAGGAGCTGATCTCGTTCGTCCGCGCGCGCGTCGCTCCCCAGAGGCGACTGCACGACGTGCGCGTGGTCGACGAGCTGCCGCGGATGCCGAACGGCGAGCTCCCCCGGCGCGCGCTCCGCGACCGCGAGCGCGACCTCGCGGCAACAGGGGCCAACGCGGCTTTCACGGATCGAGGCTGGCGCGCATGACGACGGCCGGAACCTATGTCTATGACCAGGCGTGGCACGAGGAGCGCCGCCGTCTCGCCGGGATGGAGGACCTGTTGGACCCGGGCACCAGGGCGGTGATCGAGTCGCTCGGCATCGCGCCGGGCTGGCGCTGCCTCGAGGTTGGCGCCGGAGGCGGGTCGATCGCGAAGTGGCTCGCCGAACGCGTTGGTCCCGGAGGCGAGGTGCTCGCCACCGACGTCAGCACGCGCCACCTCGCCGCGCTCGAGGCGCCGAACCTCGAGGTGCGCGAGCACGACATCCTCAGCGACCCCCTACCGGACGGCCGCTTCGGCCTCGTGCACGCCCGTCTCGTGGTCGAGCACCTCGGCGGTCGTGCGCTGGAGCGCATGCTGCCGCCGCTTCGGCCCGGCGGTTGGCTGCTCGTCGAGGACTACGACTGGGCGGCGGCCGGCCTGCATCCGGATGACGGTGACACGCAGCGGGTCATCGACCGCGCGCTCGACCTGATGTCCCGATCCGGGTTCGACCCGCAGTGCGGCCGCAAGCTCGTCCCCGAGCTCGAGCGGGCCGGCCTGGAGGAGGTGAGCGCCGATGGGCGGCTGAGGGTCTACCGCGGCGGCAGCCCCGCCACCGCGTTCGTCCGGCTCAGCCTCGAGGCGCTGACCCCCTCGCTGCTCGACTCCGGCGCGGTCACGCTCAGCGAGCTCGAGCACGCGCTCGCGACGATCGACGACCCCGACACCGTCTTCCTCAGCGCCGCCATGATCGCGGCCCGCGGCCGGAAGCCGGATCCGGAGAGCTGACTTGCTCCAGCCGCTGCGCGGAGGCGACGAACGACTCCTTGACGGTCGCGACCGCCTCCTGGGCGAACCCCGACTCGATCAGCCGGGCTCGGCCGTGCCGCCCCGCAGACAGGCCAGCGCGCCGACCATGACCTCGACGGCCTGGCGCTGGCTCAGCCCGCTGCGCCCGACGAGCGATTGCCAGCTGTGAAAGTCAAGCGCCAGGTCGAGCACGGCCAGCAGGTGCCGGCGACGGTTGGCCGACACCAGGCCGTCGGCCAGCGTCTCGCGAATCGCGGCCAACGGCGGCTCCATCCGCAGGGCCATGATCTCGCGCGTCGGCGCGTCGATCGCGGCATCCCGGGCAAGGTTCGCGAGCAGCGATTCGTTGCGGGCGAAGTAGCCGTAGAGCTCGCCGAGGCCGCGACGGAGCCGCTTCACCGGGTCGGCGATCGCCGCCCAGGCCCCGGGATCGGGGAACGGATCGCGCTCCTGGTGAAGCCCCGAGCAGGCGATCCGCAACGAGCGCTCGTCGGGGAAGTGGCGGTAGTAGGTGTGGCGCTGA
>WHSW01000001.1:0-6146 GCA_009379895.1 Solirubrobacterales bacterium | reverse complement strand
CTGCTGGCGCTCGGCGCGCCGCTTGAGCTCGTACTTGCGCGTCATGCGCTAATGATTACACGATCGTGTGCCCCCAAAGACTCGGGGCGTGCTCGACGTGTACGCGAGTTGACCGCTTGCTATATTCGCTGCACAGTGCTGGGTAGCGATCGGGGCCTTCGGGGGGCCGAACGGGATCGTTGCGATCGAATATTGCCGCGCCTCGGGGCGTCGTCAGCGGTGAAGCCTTCGGCCAACCCGCGCACCGGAGGTCTCTCGTGACGTCTGCGTGGCACGGAGTCGAGCTGCGCCACCTGGCGGCGCTGAACGCGGTCGGCGCCGAGCGCTCGTTTCGCGGCGCCGCCGATCGTCTCGGCTACGTGCAGTCGGCGGTCAGCCAGCAGATCAGCCAGTTCGAGGGCCTGGTCGGAACGCGGCTGATCGAGCGGGAGCGAGGCCACGCCGCGGTCGGCCTGACCGAAGCCGGCGAGGTCTTGCGCGCCCACGCCGAGCGGGTCCTCTCGCAGCTCAGCGCCGCGCGCGCCGATCTCGCCTCGCTCTCGGATGGCGAGGAGACGACGGTCCGTGTCGGCGCCACCCAGAGCGTCGCGGCGCGCGTCTTGCCCGGCACCCTGGCGCTCCTCTACGAGCGCCGGCCCGAGCTGCGCGTGGAGGTCCTCGAGCGCCGCTCGGACGAGGAGTTCTTCTCAGCGCTGGCCGAGGGCGAGCTCGATCTCGCCTTCACCGAGCTGCCGATCGCGGCCGGGCCGTTTTCGTCCTGCAAGCTGTTCGAGGACCCCTGCGTGCTGGTCGTCCCGGCGGGCCGCAACGGCGCCGCTTCGGCCCGGCCCGTCACCCTCGCCGAGGTCGCTCAACGACCGCTCGTCGGCCACCGGGGGTGGCGGTTCGGCGAGCTGGTCGAGGCACAGTTTCGCGCCCGCGGGCTCGAGCTTCGCTACGTCACGCACGCCGACAGCGATGCCACCGCCCAGGCGCTGGTCGCAAGCGGGCGCGCCTCAGCGATCATGCCGTGCCTGGCGGTCGCCGCGGACGACCCCCGAACCGAGGCCCTGGCGCTCGATCCCGCGATTCCGGCGCGCACCCTGGCGCTCTGCTGGCATCGCGAGCGCCGCAACCCCGAGGCCCTCGAGGCCTTTTGCGACGCGGCGCTGGACGCCTGCGGGGAGCGCTTTGCGGGGCGGATGGCGAGCGCACGAGGGCGACGGCACGCCGAGGCGCGGGCGAGGCTGGCGCGCTCAATTGCCGACGCCGATGCGCAACCGCCGGCGGCGGCGCGGGCACGGGCCTAGAAACGGACGCTGCTCAGGCGCCCGACGCCAGCACCACGCTGATCGGCGACCGGGTGGGAACGATCCGCTCGAGCCGCCACCCCGCCCCCTCCAGCAGGCTCGCGAAGGCCGGCGCCGTGCGCTCACGTCCGCCGGTCATCGCCAGCATGTTCAGGTCCATCAGCCACCCGGGGTGCTCGGCCGAACCGAGGCGCTCGGCCGGTGATTCGGGCAGCACGGTCTCGATGATCGCGACCGAGCCGCCCGGCCCGAGGGCTTCGCGCACCCGTCGTAGGATCGCCTCCGCCCGCTCGTCGTCCCAATCGTGCAGGATCAGCTTCAGTAGATAGAGGTCGCCGCCTGCCGGCACAGCCTCGAAGAAGTCGCCCTCGACGGCGGTGAACCGGTCGCCCAGATCGCCTCCGGTGGCCAAGCCGGCGATTACCTCGGGCAGATCGAGGACGACGCCCCTGGCCTCGGCGTTCCGCTCCAGCAGCCGGCGCAGCAGGCTGCCATGGCTGCCGCCGACGTCGACGGCGAAGCTGAAGTCGCCGAACGGGTCGGCCTCCAGGATCGCGTCCTCGAAGGCGCGGGTCGTGCCGCTCATCGCCTCGGCGAATGCCCGTCCGGCATCCGGATGGGCGTTGTAGTAGTCGATCCACGACGCGCCGTGGCGGACATCGAAGGCCGGGCGGCCGGTCCGCAACGACGTCTCCAGGGCGCCCCAGGCCTCGAATTGCTCGCCGCCGAGCAGGACGTCGATCAATCCGCGCTGGGAGCGCGGGTGATCGGATCGCAGCAGATCGGAGGCCGGCGTGGGCCCGTAGCGTCCCCGCTCATCGGAGCGCAGCAGGCCGGCCGCCGCCAGGGCGTCCAGCAGGCGCTTGCAGGACTCGGGGTCGGTTCCCGACAGCCGCGCGATCTCCGCCGTCGGCGTGGGCCCGGCTCCGATCGCGTCGGCCAGCCGCAGGCGCGCCGCGAGCCAGACCGCCCGCGACAACCAGAAGCTGAACAGCACGCGCCTGATCAGCTCCTGCGGGTCGGCGCTCTGATCGACCGTCGCGGGAGTCACAGGCTCGCTCAGAAGCCGATCTGGCCGTCGCCGCGCCAGGCGGCGAGCTCGAGCAGGGTCGACCGCTCCTCCACGTGCCCCGAGAGGACGCAGGTCTTGCCCTGGCGCTCGAAGGAGACGATGTCGTGACCGTGTGAATCACGGGAGGCGTAGAGCTCGACCCCGCCGATCCGGCGTGGCTTCGCGTCGGCCGGCGGCTCGAGCGGGGCCCCGGAGACGATCGTGTACGCGATCGTGTGGCCCTCGTGCTCGTAGAAGACGGTCTCCGTGCGGCGGCCGTCCAGCTCGTCGCTGCGCTGGCCGAAGGCCTCCCAGCCGAACTCCCGCTCCCAGTCGGGGAAGGCGATGCCATCGAGGCTTGCGGCGAGCAGCTCCGGCCTGTGGGCCTGCGGGGCGGGTGCGGGGGCGGTCGGCCCGCCGGCGGACAGGCCGTGAGCGTCGCCCACGCCCGCCTCGCCGCCGAGGACGCCGGGCAGGAACAGCGCCAGGGCGACCAGCAGCGTCGCCGCCGCGCCCGCGAGCGCCACGCCAAGGATCGGGACGCGGAGGCGCCGGCGCTCGTTCGCGCCCGCGATCTCCGCCTCGACGCGCGCCCGGAGCGCCGGCGACGCGAGCGGGCCGTGGTCGGCGAGCAGGCCGGCGACGCGGCGCTCCTCCTGCGCGGTCATGCGGCCACCCCCTCGAGCGCCGCGGCGACGGCCGCGCGGGCGCGGTGCAGCCTGCTCATGATCGTGCCCTTGCGCACGCGCAGGGCGCGCGCGGCCTCCTTGTAGGAGAGCCCCATGACGTCGACCGCGACGATCGTCTCGCGCAGCCGCGGGGAGAGCTCGGCGACCGCGGCGAAGGCCTCGCGGGCCTCGAGCGCCGAGCCCTGTGGATCGGCGCTCGGGTCGGCGACGAACTCGAGCTTCTCGGGCTCGAACGCGACCGAGCGCCGAGCGTGCGCCGAGCTTCGCGAGTTGATCCAGGTGTTGCGCAGCGCGCGCATCAGATAGGCGCCGTCGTCCTCGTGGCGCAACAGGCGCGGGCGGCGCAGCACCCGCGCGTAGGTCTCCTGGACGAGGTCCTCGGCGTCGTGCTTGGTGCCGCACAGGGCGAGCGCGGCGCGCAGCATGCGGTCGAGGTGATCGGGAAGGCGCGACACATCGAGCTCGCGCGCGGGCGCCCCGTCGCGAAGCGAGTCGGCGGGCATCGGCTCCAGGGTCACCGCGGCCTCGACCGCCCGCAATCTCGACTGATGACAAGGGCCATCACGAGGGGGAATCGGAGCATGGCGGCGCCGGGGCCACAGGACCCCGGCGCCGTGCTTCTCGTACTGCGCCACGAATGCCCGCTACTCGCCGCCGTTGTCGTACCAGACCGAGCCGAGCTGCCCGCGCACGGCGCCGTCCGGGAACGTCTGCGTGTGGATGTTCACGTAGTACCCGGCGGGGTTCTTGCGAATCCTGCGCAGCGCGTCCATCTCCTCCGGCGTGGCGACGACCTTGCAGCCGCTCGATGCCCCCGGGTCGCCGCTCGGCGCGCCGCCGGCGTCCTTGGGCACGTTGGCGAACTCGAGCACGATCGGCCCGTTCTCGCCCGCGACGCCGCGATGGACGTGGACGCCGGCCGGCGTGTCGGTACCCCGGACCATGAACCCGTAGCAGACGGTGCGCTCGTCGACCTGGAGCAGGTTCGCCGACCCCTTCGCGTCGGGATCGCCGTTATCGTCCTCACCCTGGTCGTCGATCTCCGCCAGCCCCGTCAGGTAGGCGACCTGCGACAGGCGCGAGTCGTCGAGCTTCTTGAACGTCCGCCACTGCTCCGTGCTCTCGCCACTCGGGCCTGCGGAGCCGTCGTGCCCGCCGTGCGAGCCGCCGGGGTCGCCGTGCGAGCCGCCGTAGCCGCCGGCGAGGGCGGTGCCGACGCCGACCACGAGCACGGCCAGGGCCGCGACGAGACTCAGGTGCCAGCGAGATGTCATTTCTGTACCTCCGATGCGATCGTTGATTCGATGGCCTTGCGCCTAACGACCGGGCCGCACCCCGCGATATTCCGTCGCTGGTCACGCGTCCCGGCGATCCCGGCGATCGCCCGGCCGATCCTCGGGGACACCGAAGCCGGCGGCCCCTGCGGCCACGAGGGCGAGCAGCAGAGCGGCGACTCCGAGCAGCAGGATCGTCATCGACATGGGCCACCTCCTCGGGGGTCGTGGTTGACGGGCGCGTCGGCCTTCCCGACGGCGCGACTCACCTCCATCGACCGCGTAGCCGCCTCCGTTATTCCGTCGGCGGCCCGGCCCGGCCCGGACCGGACCGCGGCCGCGGTCCGACGAGCAGGGCGATTCCCGCGACCCGGTCCGAGCTAGACCACGACGCGCGCGAGCCAGTCCCGCACGGCCGCGGTGACCGCTTCGAGGTCGGCGGTCAGGCTGTGGTTGCCGGGCACGGTCACGACGGTGCACGTCGCGTTGCCGGCCGGCATGCCGAACGGGTCTCGATCTCCCTGGACCACGAGCGTCGGCACCTCGACCGCGTCGAGCTCGGGTTGGCGGGTATCGGCCGTGGCCGACCGGCCGGGGGCATGCAGCGGGAACGCCAGGCAGAGCACGGCGATCGCGCCGCTGTCCGCCGCGGTCCGGCAGGCCACCCGGGCGCCCGCGGATCGACCGCCGACGATCAACGGCAGGCCGCGTACCTCCTCGCCGCGCAACCGCTCGACGACCGCCGTCCAGGCGGCGTCGAGCCGCGGGGCCGGCGCGGGCGACCGCCGTCCGGCCACCCGGTAGGGCTGCTCGATCAGCGCGACGGTGAACCGTGCCGAGTGGGCGACGTCGCTGACCGCCACCAGGTCGCGGGCGGTCACCCCGCCGGCGGCGCCATGGCCGAGGATCAGAGCGGCCACCGGCTCCTCGGCGGCACGCAGGTGCGCCCTCGCCGGACCCTGCGGGGTGTCGATCTCGAGCACCGTCACGTCGCCGCCTCCATCGGTGCGACCCTACCGTCGCCGGCGCCGACTACCTCTCCTGGAGCACGGACAGGATGTTGCCGGCCGGGTCCTTGAACCACGCGATGTAGGGCCCCTCGCCGCGGAAGATGCCCCGCTCGTCCTGGTCCGCGCCCTCGTAGCGCTCGAAGCTCACGCCGCGCCCGGTCAGCTCGTCGACCGCCGCTTCGATGTCGTCCACCGGGAAGTTGAGGATCGTGTACGTCGCCGGCGTGTGATCGGGCTTCGGGTAGACGAGCGTGCCCCGGTCGCCCGCCAGGTGCAGCGTGATCAGGCCGTGCTCCTCGGATGTCTCGAGCCCGAGCGTCTCGCCGTAGAACTCCCGCGCCCGCTCGACGTCGTCGACGGCGAAGCCGCTGAATGCCTTGGTGTTCGCGAACATGAATCGCTCCTCCGATCGGGTCCTGGGCGTATGCCTCAATGACCGTGCGGCGAGCGAAAAGTCATCGCCGGGCGCGTGGATCCAGTGAAGGGGCCCGGCGGCGGCGGCGGATGCGCCGCTCCGCTCCGATCAGCTACGGCGCGGGCGTGGTGTTGCCGGACGCCCGACTCCGACCGGACAACTGGGGGCAGCGGACGTACGCCCGGCCGCCCCGCCGGGATCCGGCCGAGCGCCGGGCCAGCCAGGAGGACGTCCTGCGGGAGCACCTGGCGGAAGTCCGCCGGCGCCGCCGCGAGATCACCGCGACCGCCCGCCGTCCGCCCCACCACCCCGCAAGAGGCGCCGCATCCGGCCCGGGCGGGTGCTGCTATCGCTGTTCCTGATCCTGCTGGTGGCGCTCGTGGCGCTCGGCGCCGTCGTCTGGAGCCGGATCGACAAG
>WHSW01000019.1 GCA_009379895.1 Solirubrobacterales bacterium | reverse complement strand
AAACTTTAGCAAACCTTTATCAACCTATCTTACGTCGGCCCACTAACACCGACCACAATACGCCGCCACGCCGCCGCCACGCGCGCACGCGCCCGCCCTCCTACACGAACGGGCGGCCCGTCCGCCGGTACCGGCCGCGACGCGCGTTATGCTCGTCGCCCGACCGGGGTGGCCGCGAGCAGACCGACGAGAGGAGCACGGCCGTGGACGAGAGGACGTGGGAGCGCACCCGAGAGCGCATCGAGACCGCGCGCCGGCGCTGGGACGTGCTGCGCCATCCCTTCTATCGCCGATGGAGCGCCGGTGAGCTCACCGGCGAGGAGCTGGCCCGCTACGCGGGTCAGTACCGCCATGCGGTCGAGGCGATCGCGACCGTCTCGGACGCCGCCGCCGGCGCGCTGCCCGAGCGCGCGGAGCTGCGCCGCCACGCCGCCGAGGAGCGGGGGCACCTGCGCCTGTGGGACGGCTTCGTGGCCGAGGCGGGCGGCGAGCTCGACGCCGCGGCGACCCCTGAGACGCTCGCCTGCGTGCGCGCCTGGACCGCCGCCGGCCCCCCCGACGAGGCCCTGGCGCGCCTGTACGCGATCGAGGGCTCCCAGCCCGAGATCTCACGCACCAAGCGCGCCGGCCTGCTCGCGCGCTACGGCTATCGAGACGGCCCCGCCACCGCCTACTTTCGCGTCCACGAGACCCGTGACACAGAGCACGCCGCAGAGGTCGGCGAGCTGATCGCCGAGCGCGACGGCGCCGACCCCGACCGCCTGGTGGCCGCCGCCGAGTCGGCCGTGCGCGCCAACTGGCGCCTGCTCGACGGGGTCTAGGCGGACTCGATGGCGGGGCGTGGGCGGGGCGATCTCGTCCTCGGGATCGTCCTCGGCGTCGCACTCGGGATCGCGATCGTGGCGATCTTCGTATTCGTCTTCAGCGAGGACACCGTCGACGCGCCGTCGATCAACAACGGCGCGTCGACGGAGCGGTCCGCGCGGCCCTAGCTGCGACCGAGCGCTCCTCGCCTGGCGCTCACGCGTCTAACGGCGACCGCCGGTCCCGAAGCGATCCTCGAGCCACGCCACGGCGAGGGCGATGAGCTCCGGGGCGCTGAAGAGATGGCACTCGGCCCGCCCGACGTGGCCGCGGACGCCGACGCCGGCGGCCAGGGCCGCCCGGGCGATGACGGCGAACTCGTCCTCCTCGAGCCCGAGCCCCTCGTATGGAAAGGCCCCGGCCGACGTGTCGATGTCGGTGAAGGTCCGCTCCACGACGCCGCCCGGCTCGGCCACCGGGACGCGGAAGGTGACGCGGCGCTTGCGCGGCGCGCGCGCGATCGCCTCCGCGTGGTGCAGCAGGGTGACGGTGTCGAGCGGCGCGCCGAGCAGCAGGACCTGGCCCTGGGCCTCGACCAGGCGAGCGAAGGGGCTCTCGGCGCCGTATGCGTCGTCGGTGGGGTGCGACGCCGTGAGCCACCCCGCGCGCGCCCCGACCGCAACCACGCTGGCCTCCGGGTGCGAGCTGCGCTCGGCGCCCGGCCAGGTTCGCACCCGCTCGGGGATCCGACCATGCTCACGGGCGGCCTCGGCGGTTGCCAGGTCGAAGGCGGGGGGCTCGGCGAGGTAGGCGTCCCGATGCTCGCGCGGCCAGTCGGCGGCGCGGTAGACGTGCTCCTCCCACGAGGCGTAGGCGACGAGCGTTCCCGCGGGGCCGAGGACGTCGAGCAGCGCCCGCACCACGGTCTCGCTGCCCCCGACCACCCAACCGATGGCGCTCATCCGGGTGTGCACCATCGTCACGCCGCCCGCTCGGACCCCCAGGCGACGCAGGTCCGCGACCAGGCGCGAACGAGTCACGGCCCGCTCCGTCACGCCCGGAAGCGGTACCCGACGCCGCGGACCGTCTCGAAGCGCTCACCGCCGAGCTTGCGGCGCAGGTAGCCGACGTAGACGTCGACGATGTTCGACCCAGGGTCGTAGTCGTAACCCCAGACATGCGCCAGCAGCTGCTCGCGGCTGAGCACCTGGTTCGGGTGCTCGAGGAACGCCCGCAGCAGCTCGAACTCGCGCGCGCTCAACTCGAGCCTCTCGTCGCCGACGGTCGCCCAACGGGTGCGCAGGTCGAGAGCGACGTCGCCGACCTGCAGCTGGGGCTGCTCGGCGGCCCGGGTCCCGCCGTCGCGCAGCCGCAACCGGATTCTCGCGATCAGCTCCTCGAAGTGAAACGGCTTCGGCAGGTAGTCGTCCGCGCCACTCTCGAGCCCGGCCACCCGATCGTGCGGGTCGCCGCGGGCCGTGAGAACGATCACCGGCAGCCGCTGTCCGTTCGCGCGCAGGTCGCGCAGCACGTCGAGGCCGTCCTTGCCTGGCAGGCCGAGGTCGAGGATCATCAGGTCGAAGTCCTCGTCGCGCGCCAGGGCGCCCGCCGTGAGCCCGTCGCCGACGACGGTGGTGGTAAATCCGCTCGAGCGCAGGCCCTTCTCGAGGAACGACCCGAGGCGCACCTCGTCCTCGACGACCAGGATGCGGGTCACGGCGCCGGCGCCGCCGGGAGCAGGATCGAGAAGGTCGAGCCGGTCGTCGCCCCCGAATCGAGCTCGACCGCGCCATCGTGGGCCTCGGCGATCGCGCGCACGATCGAGAGCCCGAGCCCGGTCCCTTCCGGGGCCCGGTGCGTGCCGCGCGCCTCGCCGCGCCCGAAGCGCTCGAAGATTCGCTCTCGATCCTCGGGGGCGACGCCCGGCCCGTCGTCGCGAACCCAAAGCCGCGCCTGGTCGCCGACCAGCGAGCTGCCGAGCCAGATCGGGTCGCCCTCGTGCGTGTGGCGGACCGCGTTCTCGGCGAGGTTCATCATCGCCTGGGTGACGCGATCCGCATCGGCGACCACGATCCCCACCGCGGCGCCCTCGAGTCGCCAGTCGCGCTCGCCGAGACTTCGCGCCTTGGCGAACAGGTCGTGCGTGAACAGGTCGAGGTCGACCGGCCCGGGCCGCAGGAAGTCGGGGCGGGGCGCCTTGGTGAGCAGGAGCAGGTCGTCGACGTAGCGGCTCATGCGATCGAGCTCGTCCTGGCAGACCGCGATTGCCTCCTCGCGCTCGGCGGGGGAGTCGCCGAGCGTCTCGAGGTGTCCTCGGATCACGGTGATCGGCGTGCGGAGCTCGTGGCTGACGTCGGTGAGGAAGTCCTTCTGCCCGGCGAACGCGGTTTCGAGGCGGTCGAGCATCCCGTTGAAGGTTGTCCCCAGCTCGGCGATCTCATCGCCGCCGCGCACCGGGATCCGGGCCGAGAGGTCGGTCTCGCTGATCGTCCGCGCCGTTCGCGACAGCGCCTCGATCGGAGCGATCACGCGCCCGGCCGCGAGCCAGATGAACAGCGAGGCCAGCAGCAGGACGACGCTCGAGACGCCGATCGCGATCCTGACCGCGCTCTCGACCTGGTCGCGCTCGCCTGCGACCAGGGAGGTCGCGACGAGAACGCCCGCGCCTTCCCCGATCGGGATCGCGACGAAGCGAGCCTCGCCGCGCGGCGTGTCGATCGCGCCCGACGCGGGCTCCGACGTGTTGGCGAGGCCGTCGAAGGAGTCGGCTAGCTCGGACTCGGCCAGGCTGGTGACATCCGCCCGGTACCGTCGCCCGTCGACGAACCCGATCAGCGCGCCGTCGGCCGGCGGGGCCTGCTGATCCATGAACGCGTCGAGGAGCTCCTCGGCGCTCTTGAACGTGCGGCCGCTCGGCCCCCGCCCGGTCGCCTCCAGGGCTGGCAGGGAGTTGACCTCGACGGTCAGCTCCTCGTCGACCTGATCGCCGATCCGGGAGAGCATGACCTCACGCAGGACGAACAGCGAGGCCGCGGTCGAGACCACCAGCAGCGCCAGAAAGGAGGCCAGGATCTGGGTCCGGACCCCGGCGAGCATTCGCCTGCGCGCTGCGGTCTCCCCCGCGGGCCCACCGGCGGCGCCGCGAGGCCGAGAGTCGATCAACACAACGGCCAATCTAACCCGGATCGCGGACCATGACTGTGAGAGTCGGATCGCGGAGCATGAGCATGAGAGCGTTTCTCATCTGCGGCTCACGTCCGTCTCACGGTGTCGGCGTACGTTCAGCCTGCTTTCGCTGCCACTCAAGGAGAAAGGGATTTCATGAAAGCCACATCACTGAAGAAGAAGATCACCGGATTGCTGATCGTCGTCGGGTGCTCGGCGCTCGTCGCGCCGGCGCTCGCTGGGGCACAGCAGGTGAGCCCGACGGACAACCAGTACTCGGACCAGGTGGAACAGGTGACCCCGCCCGCCAACGACGTCAGCCCGGACGGCAACGACGAGAGCAACGCGGGCGGCAGCCCGGGCGGCAACGATGACGGAACGCCGCCGGCCGCGACGAACGTCTCGAATGCGGCGCCGAACTCAGCCTCGGCATCCGGTCTCAGCGCTCGGGTCGGTCCGCTGCCCTTCACGGGCTTCGACGTGATCGCGATGGCCGCCGTGGCGCTCGCGGTGACCGGTCTCGGCCTCGCGCTCCAGCGCGCGGTCTCGCGCCGGTCGTCCGATCTGGCCTAGCGCCTGGACGCCGTTCGCTTCGATCGCCGCCCGCGTCGTTTGCGGGCGGCGATCCCGCGCTTGCGCAGCCGCTTGGCGGTCTTGACCTCGGCGAGATCGGGGCCGTGGCCGTCGGGGCCGGGCGTCTCGATCAGGGCCGGGAGCTCCGCGAAGCGCGGCTCGGAGAGGAAGGTCGCCAGCCCGCGATCGCCGAGCTCGCCCTCGCCGAGGTTCGCGTGGTGGTCGCGGTTGCCGCCCAGCGGGATCTTCGAGTCGTTGACGTGCAGGCAGCGGAGCCGGCGCAGCCCGACCTTGGCGTCGAGCTCGTCGACGACGGCGCTCAGCGCCTCGGGGTCGCGGATCTCATACCCCGAGGCGAGCAGGTGACAGCAGTCGATGCAGACGCCGACCCTCCGGTCGCCGTCGAGCAGGTCGATCAGGTCGGCCAGCTCGTCGAAGTTGCGGCCCAACGGGCCCTGCGTGCCCGCCGTGTTCTCGAGCAGCACCGGGCACTCCTCGGAGCTCGCGAGCGCCCTGGCGATCGCCTTCGCCGCCCGCCTCATCGAGGCGCCGTGCGGCTCGCCCTTGCGCGCCCCGGCGTGCAGGACCACGCCGCCGGCGCCGATCGCGTCGCCGACGCGCAGCGCGTGGCTCAGGGAGGCGATCGACTTCGAGCGAGTATCGCGCTCCTTGCTCGCGCAGTTGACCAGGTAGACCGCGTGGATCACGACGGACTCGATGGGCGAGGCCGCGAGGGCGGTGCGAAACCCGGCGAAATCCCGGTCGGTGTAGTTGGTCGGCCGCCACATGCGCGGGCTCTGGTGGAAGATCTGGATCGCGTCGCACTCGCGCTCGACCCCGCGCCCGACCGTCTTGTCGAGCCCCCCCGCTGTGGAAACATGCGCGCCGATCAGCAAAGTGATGAACCAATCCCCGAGAGTCCGCTTCGCCCCCTCGCCCACCGGCGCCCTGCACATCGGCGGGGCGAGGACGGCACTCTACAACTGGCTCTACGCGCGGGGGACCGGCGGGACGCTGGTCCTGCGCGTCGAGGACACCGACCGCGAGCGTTCGACGCCCGAGAACGTCGCCCAGATCCTCGACGCGCTGCGCTGGCTCGAGCTCGACTGGGACGAGGGGCCGCTGAGCCAGGCCGAGCGGGGCGAGCGCCATCGCGCCAGGATCGCCGAGCTGGTGGACGCCGGGCACGCCTACCCGGACCCCGCGACGGCGGCGGACGTGCGCGCCTTCAAGGACGCACACGGGGGTACCGGCTACCGAGGCGAGCCCGCGTCCGGGCCCGGGGCGGCGATCCGCCTGCGGGTTCCCGACGAGGGGGAGACGGTGGTCGACGACCTGATCCGGGGGCCGGTTCGGTTCGAGAATCGCCTCACCGACGACTTCGTCATCGCCCGCGGCGACGGCACGCCGCTCTACAACTTCGCGGTCGCCGTCGACGATGCCGAGATGGCGATCAGCGACGTGATCCGCGGCGACGACCACCTGTCCAACACGCCCAAGCAGCTACTCGTCCTCGAGGCGCTGGGCGTCGAGCCGCCGCGCTACGCGCACCTGCCCCTGCTCCACGGGCCCGACGGCAAGAAGCTCTCCAAGCGCCACGGCGCCGCCTCGGTCCAGGAGCTGCGCGCCGGCGGCTACCTGCCCGCCGCCGTACGCAACTACCTCGCCCTGCTCGGCTGGGGCACCGAGGACGACACGACGATCCTCTCCACCCCCGAGCTCGTCGAGCGCTTTGCGATCGAGCGCGTCGGGCGTGCCTCGGCGATCTTCGACGAGCGCAAGCTGCGCTGGCTCAACGGCCGCTTCATGCGCGAGCTCGCGCTCGACGACTACGTCGAGGCGGCGGCCGCCGAGCTCGAGCGCGAGGGACACGCCGATGCCGTCGCCGACCCCGGGCGGCTGCGCGCCGCGTGCGCGATCGCCCAGGAGAAGGCTCAGACCTTGACCGAGCTCTGGCCGCTGGTGCGCTTCCTCTTCGAGGCGCCCGTCGACGACGAGCGAGCCTGGGCCAAGGTGATGGACGCCGGCGCGGCGCGGCGGCTCGAGGCGGCGGCCGGGGTTCTGCGGGCCAGCGAGCCGTTCGACACAGGCACGCTGGAGGCCGCGCTCGGCGAGCTCGTCGAGCGCCTCGACGCCAAGCCGCGCGACGTCTACCAGCCGCTGCGGGTGGCGATCACCGGGACGACGGTCTCGCCCGGGATCTTCGAGTCGCTCGCGGCGCTCGGCCGCGAGCGCGCGCTCGAGCGGGTCGACGCCGCGTTGGCGCGCCTCGGGGCCGCCTCCTGAGCCCGCGGCGCGCTACTCGATCAACGAGCTTCTGAGCGCGATCGCGACCGCGTGGGCGCGGTCGTGCGCCTCGAGCCGGGCGAGCGTGGCCTTCGTGTGCGTGCGAACGGTCTCGGCGCTGAGCCCCAGCCGCTCGGCCGCCTGCACGGTCGAGCGACCGTCGGCGTAGTGCTGGAGGATCTCCCGCTGGCGCGGGGTCAGGCCCGCGGCGGTCCCGTTGCCCGCGGCCGCCGGGTCGAGGAAGCGCTCGGCGTCGGCGGCCGCGTCGACCGCCTGCGCCAGCGACGTGACGGGAGAGCTCTTGGCGACGAAGCACTGCGCGCCGGCGCCGAACGCCTCGGTCGCGGCGTGACGCTCGGGCCTTGGCCCGTGCGCGACGATCCCCATCCCCGGGCGCGCCTTGTGCAGGGCGCGAATCGCGGCGATGCCGAAGAGGGCGTCGACGGCCCCGTCGGCCCCGCCCGCAAGCTGGACGATCGCGACGTCGAACTCCCCCAGCAGGGTGATCAGCTCGAGCGCGTCCCGGCCGTCGGCCCCCTCCTCGACCTGATAGCGATCGGCGAGCAGCCGACGAACTCCCAGACGGATCGTCGGGTGCTCATCGATCACCAGGCAGCGTTGTTCCTCGCTCACTCCTACCCCTAAGCATCGGGAGGTCCGCAACCCCGGGAAGCTCCCGCCGACCGTCCTTCGGCCGGCTATCGCGGTCATCGCGGACCGCCGAGCCATCCTAGCCCTCCCCGCGCCGGGCAGCCCGCCGGACCCCGGTAGGAGCGAGGTTTTTGGGGCGCCATCCGCTACAAAGGATCGCGATGATCTCGGTCACCTCGAAGTCGCGCTACGCGGTGGTCGCGATGGCGGAGCTGGCGCGCTCGGGCCAGCGGCCAGTTCCGATCGCGCAGATCGCAGAGCGCCGCCAGATGCCGGTCCAGTTCCTCGAGCAGCTGTTCTCGACGCTGCGGCGCGACGGCCTGTTGCAGAGTCAGCGCGGCGTCAAGGGCGGCTACACGCTGGCCCGCCCCCCGGAGGAGATCACCGTGCTCGAGGTTGTCCAGGCCCTCGACGGGAGGGTGGGGGAGGAGGCCGCGGAGGCCGGGGGCATCTGGAAGGAGGGCGTCGAGGCGCTGCGCGACGTCTTCAGCGGCACGACGATCGCCGACATCGCCCACCGTGAGGCCACGGAGTCCGGCGCGGGCATGTATTACATCTGAGGTCCCAAGTTTCAGGAAGCGAAGTCTCGCTTGTTCAAGCCAAAAGTCGACCGCGCAGTATCGGAGGATGGTGGCCGGGGCCGTCGGCGGGCTGACAGAGAAGGATCGTGAGCGCCGATGCCTGAGCGGTTCGCGCCGATCAACGCTCGCCACCATGAACGGACGCTCGGCGGGCATCGAAGTCGTGCGCGAGGAGCGCCATGCGAAAGAAGGCATCGACGATCTCGCGCGGGCCGGGAAGCTTGGCGGCCGCGCGCCGGTGGGCATCGATCGTCCGCACATTGACGAGCGCGCGCTCCGGCCCGAGCCAGTCGGCAAAGCCCGCCGCGACGATCTCGTCGCCGAGGACCAACGCGCGCGCCACCTCGGCGGGTGCGCTCCCGTCGGCGAGCCGGCCTCCGGCGGCCCGCTCTAGCCAGCGCCAATAGTCGATCAAGCGGCCAACCTCGTCGGCGCCGCAGATCGGTCCGTGGCCGGGAACGAATCGCTCCGCCCCGAGGTCGAGCAGCAGCTCGAGCGCGGCGATCCAGCCCTCGATCGGGCCGGCCCACATGATCGGGGTGACGCCGATGAAGAGGATGTCGGCGGCGATCGCAACGCGAGCGTCCGGGATCCAGACGATCAGATCGCCGGGGGTATGCGCGGGGCCGACCTCGATCAGCTCCACCACGCGCCCACCGATGTCGAGCTCGAGCCGGCCGGAGAACGTGCGTGTCGGCGGTGTCAACCGCACATCGTCGAAGCCGAACGGCCTCAGCGCCTCGCCCACGTAGGCGGCGACGACGGCCGTCTCCTTGCGGCGCGGATACGGAATCGCGCTCGAACCGGCGAGGCCCAATCCGCGCGCGAGCGCGCGAAAGCGCTTGATCTCGCCCGGCGTCTGAGTCTGCATAACGGCCGAGGCGGCCTCGGTGGCGATGATCTCGGCGCCCACCACCTCCTGATTTCCCCACCAATGGTCGCCGTCGGAGTGAGTGTTGACGAGGGTCTCGATCGGCGCCTCGGCGACCAGGGGCGCGATCGCCGCGAGCATCCGGCGAGTGAGCGTCGGGTCCCAGAGCGTGTCGATCAGCAGCGAGCTCCCGGCGCCGATCAGGAGCGCGGCATTGCTCTCACCCAGGAGCCCGTTCGGCTGGAGCCAGGCGTGAACGCCGGCGCCGGCCTCGGTCAGGCCACCCTGGTAGCGCGAGGGCGCCGGATGGAGGGGTTCGACGGTGGAGAAGAGAGCTGTCACGGGGCGAGCACCCGCCCGGGCCCGGCCACGTTAGCGGTGCCCGCCGCGAGCCGGATCGATGTTCCGGTTCGAGCGGAAGAGGTTGTCGGGGTCATAGCGCCGCTTGATCTCCAGTAGGCGCTCAAAGTTCCTTCCGTACATCGCGCGCACGCGGTCGGCGCCCTCATCGTCGGTCTGGAAGTTGATGTAGCTGCCGCCGGTCGAGAAGGGACGGAATCGGTCTCCTGCCTCGCGGATCCATTGCGGGAACGAATCGGCCCCGGCCTCGTCCGGGTCCCAGATGCCGATCGCGCCGAGGGCGAAGCGAGCGTCACGATTGCCGACCGCTCCGTCGTCGTGATCGCACTCGTTCAGCGCCCCGCCGAGGTGAAGCAGTCCCATCTGCGCCCTCGGGATCGGGCATTCGGCCGCCAACTCGCGCCAGGTCTCTAGCAGTTCGTCGGAGAGCCCGGCGGCGTAGTCGGAGCGCCAGTAGTAGTGATCACCCTTCGGCTCGCCGTCGTCGAGGTAGGACTGCATCTGGGTGTAAGGCTGCTCGGCCAGAAGCTCGATCACCGGGTCGGGCAGCGCTCGGATCGGCGCCAGCGCCTCGCCGGCCGCACCGAGGTCGCCGCTGTAACAGACGGCCATCGCCGCGACCAGCTCTCCCTGCCAGGCCTCGGGGACGAACGGCGCCGCCGGGGCCCGCAGCAGATTCATCCATACCGCCAGCTCCCGCGGCGCCGTCGCGGTCAGCGACCGGTAGGCCTCGAGGATCTCGCGCGCGCGCTCGAACGGCCAGGCGATCAGGCCGCCGTAGACGGCGGGGCCGACCTCGTGCAGACGCAGGGTCAGCGAGGTGACAACGCCAAGGTTCGCACCGGCGCCGCGGATCGCCCAGAAGAGGTCCTCGTTTCGCTCGCGGCTCGCCTCGAGTGTGCGCCCATCGGCGGTGACGATCTCGACCTCGAGCAGATTGTCGACCGTCCAGCCGAAGCGGCGGGTCAGATAGCCGAGTCCACCGCCCAGGGTGAGACCGGCGACGCCGACCTCCGAGATGAAGCCGAGCGGCGTGGCGAGGCCATGGGCCTGCGTCTCGCGGTCGACGTCGGCGAGCAGGCATCCGGGCTCGACGATCGCCGTTCGTGCCTGCGGGTCGACGATCACGGCGCGCCGCTGCGACATGTCGACGGTCAGGCCGCCCTCGGCCAGCGCCGTCCCGGCGATATTGTGGCCGCCGCCGCGCACGGAGACCGCGAGGCCGTGCTCATGCGCGAATCCGACCGCCGCCTGGACGTCGGCGGTGTCCGCCGGCCGGACGACCAGCTCCGGTGTTTTGCGAATCAATCCGTTCCACAGTCGCGTCGCGTCCTCGAACTCCGGGCTCTGCGCGGTCAGCAACAACCCGTTCAGACGGCGGCCGAGCGCCTCGACGGCCCGATCGTCGACGGTGAATGCCTGACTGGCGGCGGTGCTCATCGATCCTCCCCGAGCGCCTCGCGGAGCGCGGCCAGGAAGGCCTCGGGTTGTTCGACAGGTGGATCGTCGGCGCAGTCTTCGATCACTCGCAGGGGCCAGCCGTAGCGCTCGCACGCGGATTCGGCGGCTGCGAGCCGGGTGGCGAGATCGTGGTGGCCCCAGATCACGCTCGTCGGGACAGCGATTCGTTCGAGCTCCGCCGCCGGGATCGCGGGGAATCCGAACTCCCCCATCAACGCACCGAGTGCGGCCGCGACGCTCGGCGTGGTGGCGCGATCGACGTTGTAGGCCTTGAACCGGTCCCAGCCGTCGCCCATGTCGCCACGGAGGCGGTCGAGATCATGCGCGCAGTGAGCCCAGAGGCCGTCATGAGTCTGCTCGCCGGGCGCGTTGAGGAACTCGTCGAGAGCCGCCCCGAACGGCGGCGCGGGGTCGAAGTCGGCGAGCCCGAGCGCATCGACGAGGACGAGACGTCCGACCCGCTCACCCGCGCGAGCGGCGAAGCGGGCGGCGATCGCGCCGCCGAGCGCGTTGCCGACGAGGGCCGGCGGCGGCTCGCACGTCTCCTCGATCAGGGCGCCGAGCCAGGCCAGCGCCCGCTCGCCGTCGAGCGGCGCCTCGTCGAGCTCCGACGCGCCCTGGCCGGGGAGGTCGGGGGCGATCACCCGATTCGTGGCGACGAGGTCCGGGATCACGCGCATCCAGTGCGCGGCGTTGCCGCCGGGGCCGTGCAGGAACACGATCGGCGGCCCGTCGCCGCCCGCGAGCAGCACGGTCGAGATCCCTTCGATCTCGAGGCGGATCTCGTCCACGGGCAGAGCTCCGACGAGCCGCGCGCGCGCCTCGAGCGCGGTAGCAGTGGCAGTGGCGGGCCGTTCAGGCTGGGTCGGGGTCGTCACCTTCGCTCCTTCGGGCTGGTCATCTCGAGAGCGAACCTAGGCGCGGCGGGGGGAGTCCGCATCGGCCGAACCACCCAACTTCGGTGCGCGCCGATGGGCGATTTCACCCAGGCGCGACGAACTCAGACGAGGTCGTGCTCGTAGGCGAAGGCAGTCGCCGAGGCACGCGAGGAGACGCCGACCTTGGCGAAGATGTTGCTGACATGGCGATCAATCGTGCGCTCGCTGAGGACCAGCTCGGCCGCGATCGCCTTGTTGGTGCGCCCGTCCGCGACCAGGCGCAGGACCTCGCGCTCACGGGCGGTGAGGCCGTGGGCTTCGGGCTCGGCCGCGCCGGGCAGGGCTTCGACCCGGGCCAGGTCGGGCCGCGCGCCGAGTGTCTCGAAGGCCGCCCGCGCCGCCTCCAGCTCCATCGCCGCGCCGTCGTTGTCGTCGAGCTCGCGACAGGCCAGGCCGATTAGCTCGCGCACCCGCGCGGCCTCATACGGCGCCTCGAGCTGCCGCCACATCCGCCACGCCCGGCGCAGCGAAACCAGCGCCTCCGCCGCCTCGTCGGCGTCGAGCTCGACCGCGCCCCTGGCTTGGCACGACATCGCGCCCAGCACCCAGCTGCCCTGGTGCTCGGCGGTCCGCTCGAGCTCGGCGCAATCGCCGCGGGCATCGCCGGCCTTACCGATGGCGATCATGATCTCCACCCGCGCCGCGATCAGCCCGGCACGTTCAAGGGGGTCGGCCGTCTCCCCGATCACGCGCCGGATCGAAGCCACGGCAGCGGCGCCGTCTCCCTCGGCGAGCCGCAGGAGGGCGAGGCCGGGCTGCGGCTCCCAGCCGCCCGAGCTCGCCTCGCGGTAGGCCTCTTCGGCGAGCGCGAAGTCTCCCTTGAGGCGGTGGACCTCACCCTGGCGGTAGCGGGCCCGCGCGTCCGCCTGCGCGTCGTAGTTTCCGAGCGTGAATCGCTCGCCGGCGCGCCGGGCCTCCTCGAGCGCCTCCTCCCAGGCGCCGCGCAGCTGCAGGATCTCGGCGCGATGGACGAGGCAGACGCCGGTGTGAGCGACCATGTCGGGCTGCTGCTCGCACCAGCGCGAGAGCGCGTCGGTCCACTCGCGGGCGCGGCGGAGCTCGTAGACGCTCTGACAGAACGCGATCGTGTTGCAGTAGACGAGACCGGTGACGATCGGTGAGAGGTCCCCCGAGGTGACCGCGAGCATGACCTCATCGACCAAGCGCAGGCCCTCCTCGGCGCGCCCCAACCTGACCAGGGCGTGGCCCTGCTCCTGAACTACGAGTGCCTGCAGGTCGCGGTCGCCGAAGCGGGCGCCGATCGCGGCGGCCTGCCAGGCGATCGCGCGGGCGCCGTCATGATCGCCTGCCGCACTCCGCTGCAGGAGCCCGGGGATCAGGAGGTAGCCCCGCTCGACCGAGTCGATGCCCTCGCCCTCGAAGATCCGCTCGGCGCGCGCGAACCAGCCGGTCGCGGGGGCCGTCTGTCCCTGCAGGAGCAGGGCAAGCCCGAGCCAGAACGCGCATCGAACTGCGGGCTCCGTCTCGGCGGCCTCGAGGTGGGCGTGGTGAGCGCGCTCGAGCGTCGACCGGTACTCGTCGTCGCGGCCGAGCATGTATGCCGCCGTCGCCAGCAGCTCGAGGTCGGCGGCGCCGAGGGGCGATTCGCGATCGGAACGCGTAAGCAGCTCTGCCGCTGCGAGCCATGACCCTGCGCCGAGTGCCTCGCGGCCGCGTTCCAGCTCATGCCCTGGCTCCACGATTCTCAGCGCACCCCGCTACTCCTGAAGCCCGGCGACCTCGAGGGCCTCTTCCCGATCGGAATACACCTTGAAGCGCACGAGGCGCCCCCCTCTGAACGTGCACTCGTGGGCGGTCCGGCGCTCGACCGGAACGCCGCTCCCGACCCCCGTGGCGGTCGCCCGGATGAACACCAGCACCCGCTCGGCGTCGACATCGATGAAGCGCTCCGGCTCGAAGTGCAGCGCGCCCCACGGCCAGTTGGCAGCGATCCGGCGCACCCGTTCGACGCCTCTCACCACTGGCCCGTCGGGGTAGGCGTCGGTGAAATCGAACGCCGCGTCGGGCGCGGCAAGCTCGCCGAGCGCCGCCAATAGCTCGGGGTCGAGCCGAAGCGTCCGGCAATAGATCCGGCGGATGATCTCGAGGTTCTCCTCCGACATCGCCCGCCAGTATCTCGCGGCGAGTCGGGGCTCGCAGCGCTACTCGTCCTTGCAGGTGGCGCCCGCCTCGAACGCCGCGTCGATCAGGCCCTCGGGCGGCTTGCCGGTCTCGGCGACCTGCTGAAGCGCATCGTCGGTGAGCGAGTCCTGGAGCTCGTCGACCGCGCAGTCCGCCTGGCTGGCGGTCAGGCCCTGTTGCTCGGTCAGGACCTGGTGAAGCTGCTCGTTGAACTGGTCGCGCAGGGCATCGACGTCGGCCGTCTCCGGGGTGCTGGTCGTCGACTCTGTCGTCGAGGTCGTACTCGTCGACTCGCCGGTCGTCGTCGTGGTCGTGTCGGCCGCCTCGGTGCCGGTCGTCGTGGTGGTGCCGTCCTCGTCGTCTCCGCCGCAGGCCGCGAGCCCGAGGGCGGCGACGCAGGCGGCGGTCGCCGCGAGGGCGCGCGGGCGAGACGATGGTCTGGGACGTGGCATTCGGCGATCTCCTTCTCGGCCCGGGATTACCCCGCCCCCCGAGGACGTTGCTTGCTCTGCGTTGAGCGCGCAAGCGTAGAGCCACCCGCGGTCGGCGGCGAAGCGTGGGATCGGGTCGTTGCGGATACCTTGAACGGTTGATGTCGGTCACGCGCAGCGAGACGCAGGTCGCGCCGGAGGCATCGGTGGTGGTCGGCAACACACCGCTCGTCCGGCTCCAGCGGCTCGGCGAGGGGCTCGATGCCGAGCTGGTCGCCAAGCTCGAGTACGTCAATCCCGGCGGCTCGGTCAAGGATCGGATCGGCGTCGCGATGATCGACGCCGCCGAGCGCGAGGGCAAGCTCTCGCCGGGCGGTGTGATCGTCGAGCCGACCAGCGGCAACACCGGCATCGCGCTGGGGATGGTCTGCGCCGCCCGCGGCTACGAGCTCGTCCTCACCCTGCCCGAGGGCATGAGCAGGGAGCGCAGCAAGCTGCTCGGTTCCTATGGGGCGGAGGTGCACGAGACGCCGTCGATGGGGGGGATGGGGGAGGCGATCGCGCTCGCCGAGCGGATCGTCGCCGAGCGCGGCGCCTTCATGCCCCAGCAGTTCTCCAACCCCGCGAACCCGAGGTCCATCGCCGCACGACGGCCGAGGAGATCTGGCGCGACACCGGCGGCGAGGTCGACGCGCTGGTCGCCGGGGTCGGGACCGGGGGAACGATCACCGGGGTCGGCCAGGTGCTCAAGGAGCGACGGCCGGGCGTTCGGGTCGTCGCCGTCGAGCCGGCGACCTCGGCCGTGCTCTCGGGCGCCGCCGCGGGCCCGCACAAGATCCAGGGGATCGGCGCCGGCTTCGTCCCCGCGGTGCTCGATCGCGAGGTGATCGACGAGGTGATCGCGGTCGACGACGAGGCCGCGCTCGCGGCCGCCCGCGACGCCGCCCACAGCGAGGGGTTGCTGATCGGGATCTCGGCCGGCGCGGCCTTCGCGGCGGCCCTCGAGGTCGCCGTCCGCCCCGAGATGGCGGGCAAGCGGATCGTCGCGATCGCCCCGGACGGGGGGGAGCGCTACATGTCGCTGCCATTCTTCTCCCCGTGACACCTAACGCTCCGTCCGAATCCTTGAGAACCAACGTTCCGTCCGAACCCTCCGCTTCGCGTCCGGTTCGGACGGGTCAGCTGGCGGGATGAGGCTCAGGATGTTCGGGCTTTCGACATTGCGGCGGGTGGCGCAGGAGGTCGGCTGCGACGTCGCCGCCGCGCGTGACCGTGACCCCGCCGCGCGCGGGGTCGGCACGGTCGAGATCCTCTCGAGCTGGGCCGGGGTGCAGGCGCTGCTCGCGCACCGCGTCTCGCACGCGCTCTATGCGTCGGGCATGCCGCTGGCGCCGCGGGCGATCGCCTTCGCCAGCCGCGCCGTGACCGGAATCGAGATCCACCCCGCGGCGAAGATCGGGGCCGAGTTCTTCATCGACCACGGCGCCGGCGTGGTGATCGGCGAGACGGCCGAGATCGGCGATCGGGTGACCCTCTATCAGGGGGTCACGCTCGGGGGCACCGGGTTCGCGCGCGGCAAGCGCCATCCGACCGTCTGCGACGACGTCACGATCGGCTCCGGCGCGAAGCTGCTCGGCCCGATCTACGTCGGGCGCGGGGCGAAGGTCGGCGCCAACACCGTCGTCATCGAGGACGTCCCGCCCGACTCCACCGTGGTCGGAAACCCGGGCCACCCGGTGAAGGTCGAGGGCCGGCGCGTGGAGGGCCCCGACGCCGACTGGATTCACCTGCCCGACCCGATCGCCGACGCGATCAAGGCGCTCTCGGAGCGGATCGCCTCGCTCGAGCGGCGGCTCGAGACCCTCGACGGCCAGGCCCCGAAGGGGGAGGTCACCGAGCTGCGGCCGAAGCAGGGGCGCTCACCGACCGGGGGTTGAGCGGCGAGCCCGCCGGAAGCGCCGCGACCCGGACTATTCTCGCTGAGGTGAGCAGTGAAACGGTTCAGGGAGCGCCGGTCGAGCCCGGCGCGGACGCGGTCGAGCGCCTGCTCGCCGGGCTCAACCCCGCCCAGCGTGAGGCGGTCACGCACGGCGAGGGGCCGCTGCTGGTGCTCGCCGGGGCGGGCTCGGGCAAGACTCGGGTGCTCACCCACCGGATCGCCTGGCTGCTCGCCACCGGCCGGGCGCGGCCGAGCGAGATCCTCGCGATCACCTTCACCAACAAGGCCGCCGGCGAGATGCGCGAGCGGGTCGCCGAGCTGGTCGGCGGGGTCTCGAGGGTGATGTGGGTGACCACCTTTCACTCGGCCTGCGCGCGGATCCTGCGCGCCGACGCACAGCGCCTCGGCTACAAGCGCGCCTTCACGATCTACGACGAGGCCGACTCGGTGCGCATGGTCAAGCGCTGCCTCACCGAGCTCGAGCTCGACCCCAAGCGTCGCCCGCCGCGGGCGGTCAAGGCCGCGATCTCCTCCGCCAAGAACCAGCTCGTCGACGCGACCGACTACGCCCAGGCCGCCGGCTCGACCTTCGAGGAGGAGGTGGCGGACGTCTACACGCTTTACGAGCGCCGCATGGTCGAGGCGAGCGCGATGGACTTCGACGACCTGCTCGTGCGCACCGTCAACCTGCTCGAGCTGTTCGCCGACGTGCGCGAGAAATACCGCAACCAGTTCCCGTGGGTGCTGGTCGACGAGTACCAGGACACCAACCGCGCCCAGTACCGGCTCCTGCAGCTGCTCACGGAGGAGCACCGGAACTTGACCGTTGTTGGGGACGATTTTCAGTCGATCTATGGCTGGCGCGGCGCCGACATCCGCAACATCCTCGACTTCGAGCACGACTTCCCCGACGCGTCGACCGTCCTGCTCGAGCAGAACTACCGCTCGACGCAGACGATCCTCGACGCGGCCAACGCGCTGATCGAGCACAACACCAGCCAGAAGAAGAAGCACCTCTGGACCGACGGGGCGACGGGGGAGAAGCTGACGATCGCCGAGTTCGACGACGAGCACGCCGAGGCGCGCTATGTCGCCTCGGAGGTCAACCGGCTGGTCGAGGAGGGCACGCCGCGCGACGGGATCGCGGTCTTCTACCGGATGAACGCGCAGAGCAGGGTGCTCGAGGACACCCTGGTGCGCTTCGAGATCCCCTACCAGGTGATCGGCGGGACGAAGTTCTACGAGCGCGCCGAGATCAAGGACGCGGTGGCCTACCTGATCTGGCTGGTCAACCCGCAGGACCAGGGCGCCTTCACGCGGATCGTCAACTCGCCCAAGCGCGGCGTCGGGCAGACATCGGTCGCGCGCGTGCTGCTCTCGCACGCGAACACGATCGGGGCCGACGTCTGGGAGGCGTTCAGCCACCCCGAGAGCGTCCCCGGGCTCGGTGCCGCGGCGTTGCGGGCGGTCGCGCGCTTCGCCGAGACGATGGCGCACCTGCGCCGGCGCGCGGAGCGAAACGATTCGGTCGCCGAGCTGATCGAGGCGACGCTGCGCGAGAGCGGCTACATCGAGGCGCTGGCGGCCGAGCGCACGGTCGAGGCCGAGGGGCGGATCGAGAACCTCGAGGAGCTGGTCGGCGTCGCGGGCGAGTTCGATGCCAACCGTGAGCTCGAGGGAGATGGGGAGGCGACGCCGCTCGAGCAGTTCCTGGCCCAGATCTCGCTGATCTCCGAGCAGGACAACCTGCGCGACTCCGAGAGCCTGGCGACGCTGATGACCCTCCACAACGCCAAGGGGCTCGAGTACGACGCCGTCTTCATGATCGGCTGCGAGGAGGGGGTCTTCCCGCATTCGCGCTCGCTCGAGGAGGACAAC
The DNA here is from genome assembly GCA_009379895.1 of Solirubrobacterales bacterium. GTDB lineage: Bacteria > Actinomycetota > Thermoleophilia > Solirubrobacterales > 70-9 > WHSW01. Next base: position 14,407 of record WHSW01000019.1, on the reverse strand, counting down.
CTCGAGGAGGAGCGCCGCCTCTGCTACGTCGGGGCGACCCGCGCGCGCGAGCGGCTGTGCATGACCTACGCGCGGCGGCGCTCGCTGCACGGCGGCGCGAGCTGGAACCTACCCTCGCGCTTTCTCGGCGAGCTGCCCGAGGGGCTGGTCGAGCGCCACGTCGCGACCACCGCCACCGGCTGGTCGTCCGGCGACGCTCGGCAGACGGTGCTCGGTGGGTCGAGGAGGACCGGCGGTGGCTTCGCGGCCCCGCAGCCGAGGCAACCCGCGCCGCCGCCCGTGCCCTACTCGGTCGGCGACGACGTCCTGCACGCGAGCTTCGGCGAGGGGGTCGTGACCGCGGTCGAGGCGGGCCCGGTGGTGGTCGTGCGATTCGCCGACGACGGGGCCGAGCGCAAGCTGATGGCCGACTACGCGCCGCTCAAGAGGGTGGCGTGAGACGCGCCTCGGCAGTGGCCAGCGCCGAGGCGCCCGGGACTTCCTGGTGAGGCGGAGCCCGACAGGGCGAAGCCGAGCCCGGCCGCCGTTGAGGCCGCTTTCGTGAGCGCTCGGGTGATCGACGGCAGGGCCCTCGCGGCGGAGGTGCGCGAGCGGGTCGCCGAGGGCGTGCGCGAGTTCGCGGCGGCGCGCGACGGCGACCTGCCCGGCCTGGCGACCGTGGTCGTCGGCGAGGACGCCGCGTCGCAGGTCTATGTGGCGGGCAAGCGCAAGCAGACCGAGGAGGTCGGCATGCGCTCGATCCATCAGCAGCTGGGTTCGGCGACGCCCCAGGACGAGCTCCTCGATCTGATCGGGTCGCTGAACGGCGACGAGACGGTCGACGGGATCCTCGTCCAGCTGCCGCTCCCGGGGCAGATCGACCAGGACGCGGTGATCGCGGCGATCGACCCGGCCAAGGACGTCGACGGGCTGACCGCGACGAACGCCGGGCTGCTCGCCCAGGGTCGACCCGGGCTCGTCCCGTGCACGCCGCGAGGGGTGCTCGAGCTGCTGCGCCACGCGGGCGCCGAGCTCGAGGGCGCCGAGGCGGTCGTGCTCGGGCGCTCGATCCTGGTCGGTCGCCCGCTCGCCTCGCTGCTGCTTGGCGAGAACGCGACCGTGACCGTGTGCCATTCGTGCACCCGCGACCTGGCCGCTGTCTGCTCGCGCGCCGACGTCCTGGTGGCGGCGGTGGGCTCGCCGCGCGTGGTCACGGCGGACATGGTCAAGCCGGGCGCGAGCGTGATCGACGTCGGCATCAATCGCACCGAGGACGGGCTCGTCGGCGACGTCGACTTCGACGCGGTCGCCGAGGTCGCGGGCGCGATCACCCCCGTCCCGGGCGGGGTCGGGCCGATGACGATCGCGATGCTGCTCTCCAACACCCTGCGGGCGGCATCGGATCGTCCGCGGTAGGCATGTAGGCTGCGGCGCGCACCACCCGCGACAATGCACAGGGAGACTCGATGGACGTAGGCAAGCTGAGGACGGGAGAGTTGATCGCGGGCGTCTCGGCGATCGTGCTCTTCATCGTCATGTTCCTGCCCTGGTACGGCATCGGCGGCGCCGCCGGCGAGGTCCTGCAGCAGGCCCAGGACCTGGGCTTCGCCCCGGACGTCGACACCACGGCCAGCGCGTGGCAGTCGTTCGGCTTCATCGACATCGTGCTGTTCGTGACGATCATCGTCGCGGTCGCCTTCGCGGCGGCGACCGCGATGTCACAGAGCGTGGCGCTTCCCGTGGCCGCCAGCGCGATCACCGCGGGCCTCGGGATCCTCTCGACGCTCCTGGTCCTCTACCGGCTCATCGACCCGCCCGGGGAGGGTGACATCGGCCGCGAGTTCTGGCTCTACATCGGCCTGCTCGCGGCGGCCGGCATCGCCTACGGGGGCTGGCGCGCGATGCAGGAGGAGGGGACCAGCTTCGGCGCCCAGTCCGACCGCCTGCAGGACCGGATGGGCGGCGGTTCGCCACCGCCACCTCCGTCCGAGGGCCGGCCGCCCGCGTCCGGGGGCCCGGCGGCCTGAACCCGTAGCCCGAGCCTTCTCGCTCGGGAGGAGAGCGCACGGCGGCCGCCCTCGGGCGGCCGCCGTCAACCTGCTCGTAGAATCGCGGTGGTGATCGATCGCGAGCAGGTCCTCCACGTCGCGCGCCTGGCTCGCCTCGAGCTCTCCGAGGATGAGCTGGAGACGATGGCGGGCGAGCTCTCGGGGATCCTCGAGCACGTCGACCGGATCTCCGCGCTCGACCTCGACGGCGTCGAGCCGACCGCCCACGTGGTGGCGCTCGACAACGTCCTGCGCCCCGACGAGCCGGAGGCCAGCCTGGAGCGCGAGCGGGCGCTCGCGCCGGCCCCCGACGCCGAGGACGGCGCCTTCCGCGCCCCGTCGCCGCAGGCCCGGTGAACGAGCTGCTCGAGCTGTCCGCGGCCGCCGCGCTGCGCCGGATCGAGGCCGGGGAGCTGTCGGCCGACGAGTACTTCGAGGCTCACGCCGCGGCGGCCGCCGGTGAGGAGCTGAACGCCTACCTGTGGCGAGCCGAGCCGGGCGAGGCCCGACCGGCCCCGGACCCCGAGCCGGGGAGCGGGCGGGGGGCGGGTGATCTGCGCGGGATGCCGATCGCGGTCAAGGACCTGTTCTGCACCGAGGGGATCGAGACCACGGCCGGCTCACGGATCCTCGAGGGCTACCGGCCGCCGTACACGGCGACTGCCGTGCGCAGGCTGGGCGAGGCCGGGGCGCGGCTGCTGGGCAAGACGAACATGGACGAGTTCGCGATGGGCTCCTCGACCGAGAACTCGGCCTACGGGCCGGTGCTAAACCCCTGGGATCGCGCCAGGGTGCCCGGCGGCTCCTCGGGCGGCTCGGCGGCCGCCGTCGCCGGCCGGCTCGCGCCCTGGGCGATCGGCACCGACACCGGCGGCTCGATCCGCCAGCCGGCCTCGCTCTGCGGGATCGTCGGCCTGAAGCCCACCTACGGGGCGATCTCGCGCTACGGGATGGTCGCCTTCGCCTCCTCGCTCGACCAGTGCGGGCCGCTGACCCGCGACGTCACCGACGCCGCGCTGCTGCTGCGCGCGATGCAGGGCCGCGACCGGCGCGACTCGACCTCGGTCGGGATTGAGGCCGGGGTCGAGCTTCCCTCGCGCGAGGACCTGGCGGGCCTTCGGGTCGGCGTCGCGCGCGACTTCTCCCATCACGCCGAGGGGGTCGAGCCGGGGGTCGCCGAGACCTTCGAGCGCGCGCTGGCGACGATCGAGGAGCTCGGCGGCGAGGTCGAGGAGGTCGAGCTCCCGCACGCGTCGCACGGGATCTCGGCCTACTACGTGATCGCGCCCGCGGAGGCCTCGTCGAACCTGGCGCGCTACGACGGGGTTCGCTACGGGCTGCGGGTCGACGGTGAGCGGGGGCTGGTCGAGATGTACGAGCGGACGCGGGCACGGGGGTTCGGCGCCGAGGTCAAGCGCCGGGTCATGCTCGGCACCTACGCGCTCTCCTCGGGCTACTACGAGGCCTACTACGGCCGCGCGCTGCGGGTGCGGACCAGGATCGCCGAGGACTTCGCGCGCGCCTTCGAGCGCTGCGACCTGATCGTCACCCCGACCTCGCCCTCGGTCGCCTTCGAGCTCGGCGCGCGGACCGCCGACCCGCTGGCGATGTATCTCTCCGACTACTTCACCGTGCCGATGTCGCTAGCCGGGATCCCGGCGATCTCGATCCCCGCGGGGCTCGCCACGCCCCCCGGCGGCGGGCCCGAGCTCCCGGTCGGCCTGCAGCTCACCACCCCGGCCTTCACGGAGTCGAAGCTGCTCGACGCCGCCCACGCGCTGGAGCGGGCCTTCGCCTTTGAGGGAGCGCCGCGGTGAGCTCGCCGCTCAGCGAGCAGGAGGTGCGCGACGCGGCGATCGAGGCGCTCGACTCGCTGCCGGAGTGGGTGCACGAGCGGATCGGCGAGGTCGCGGTGATCGTCGAGGAGTCGCACCCCGACGACCTGATGGGGATTTACGACCCGATCGGCGAGCTGCACCGGATCGTCGTCTTCCGGGCGGCGAACCCGAACCTCGACGAGGTGCGCCGGACCGTCCTGCACGAGGTCGGCCACTATCTGGGCATGGACGAGGCGCAGCTGCACGCGCTGGGCTACGGATGAACGAGCGAGGCGCGACCAGCGAGGCGCGCTACGAGCCCGTGATCGGGCTCGAGATCCACGTCCAGCTGCGGACGCGGACGAAGATGTTCTGCGGCTGTGAGCTCTCCTTCGGCGACCGGCCCAACGTCCACACCTGCCCGATCTGCCTCGCGCACCCCGGGTCGCTGCCGACGACCAACGAGCGGGCGGTCCTCTACGCGCTCGAGATCGCCCTCGCGCTCGACTGCGAAATCGCCCCGCGCTCGATCTTCGCCCGCAAGAACTACTTCTATCCCGACAACCCGAAGGCCTACCAGATCAGCCAGTACGACACCCCGCTTGCGACCGCCGGCCGGCTCGGCGAGGTGCGCATCCACCGCGTCCACCTCGAGGAGGACGCGGCGAAGCTGGTCCACGTCTCGGAGTCGGGGCGCATCCATGGCTCGGGCGAGTCGCTGGTCGACTTCAACCGCGCCGGCACCCCGCTGGTCGAGATCGTCTCCGAGCCCGACCTGCGCGACCCCGCCGCGGCGCGCGAGTGGCTGCAGCTGCTGCGCACGACGATCCGCCAGATCGGCGCCTCCGACGTGAACATGGAGGAGGGGAGCCTGCGCTGCGATGCCAACGTCTCCCTGCGCCCGGCGGGATCGAGCGGGCTCGGGACGAAGACGGAGCTCAAGAACATGAACAGCTTCCGCTTCATCGAGCGCGGGATCGCCGCCGAGATCGAGCGCCAGCGCGCGATCCTCGACGCGGGTCAGGAGGTCGTCCAGGAGACGCTGCACTTCGACCCCCGCGGCGGGTCGCTGACCTCGTTGCGCTCGAAGGAGGAGGCGCATGACTACCGCTACTTCCCCGAGCCCGACCTGGTGCCGCTGGCGCCGACTGAGGCGATGCTGGCGCGCGCCCGAGAGTCGCTGCCCGAGCTGCCCGCCGAGCGCCGCGAGCGCTACGCGGCCGAACTCGGCCTGGCCGCTGCCCAGGCGACCCAGCTTGCCTTCGACGCCGAGCTCGGCGACTACTTCGAGCGGGTCGTCGAGTCGGCGCCCGACGTCGACGCCCCGGTGATCGCCAACTGGGTCGCCGGCGATCTGGTCGCGGCGCTGCGCGACGCCGATCAGGACGGCGACTCGCCGGCGAGCTCGCGGGTCGAGCCGCCGGCGCTCGGGAAGCTCGCCGCGATGGCTCAGCGCGGCGAGGTCTCCTCCGGTGCCGCGCGCAGTGTGCTGGCCGCGATGGTCGCCGAGGGCGGCGATCCGCGGGCGATAGTCGAGCGCGAGGGCCTCGGCCAGATCGACGACTCGGGCGAGCTCGAGGCGATCGTCGGGCGCGCGATCGAGGCGGAGGCGGAGGCGGCCGAGCGCGTGCGCGGCGGCAACCCGAAGGCGATCGGGCCGCTGGTCGGCTTCGTCATGCGCGAGACCAAGGGCCGGGCCGAGGGCGCGGAGGTCACCCGTCTGATCCGCGAGCGCCTCGGCGCCTGATGGCCTGGAACGTCGTGATCGTCGGCGGTGGCTTCGGCGGGGCCTCCGCGGCGCGCGAGCTCGAGCGGCTGCTGCCCAAGCAGTCGGCGCGCCTGATGCTCGTCAACGACGTCAACTTCCTGCTCTACACGCCGTTCCTGCCCGAGGCCGCCGCGGGCACGCTCGAGCCCCGCCACGTGGTCACCCCGCTGCGCGACATCCTGCGGCGCACCTATCTGCGCCTCGGCGGGGTCCACGCCCACGACCCCGGGGCGCGGACGGTGACCCTGCGGACCCACGAGGGCGAGGACGAGGAGGTTCGCTACGACCAGCTCCTGCTCGCCGTCGGCTCGGTCTCGCGCTCGCTGCCCGTGCCGGGCCTCGACCAGCACGCGATCGGCTTCAAGAGCCTCGCCGACGCGATCTGGCTGCGCAATCACGTGATCGAGACGCTCGAGCAGGCCAACGCCACCGAGGATCCGGCGCGTCGCGAGCAGCTGCTCACCTACGTCTTCGTCGGCGGTGGCTACTCCGGCCTCGAGGCGCTGGCTGAGCTTCAGGACTTCGCCGCCGACGCGATGGACCGCTATCCGCGCGCGCGGCTGCACGGGATGCGCTGGATCCTGGTCGAGGCGACGGACCGCGTGCTGCCGGAGGTCCCGCTCGACCTCTCCGAGTACGCGCTGCGCCAGCTCCGCGGTCGCGGGATCGAGGTCCGCCTCGGGACGCGGATCGAGGAGGCGGCGGCGGACTCGACCCGGCTCTCCACCGGCGAGCGGGTCCCCACCCGGACGATCGTCTGGACCGCGGGGGTCGCCCCCCACCCGAGCCTCGGCTCGCTGTCGTTGCCGCTCGACGCGCGGGGCAAGGTGCGCGTCGACGAGTACCTGCGCGTCGAGGGCCTGAGCGGCGTCTGGGCGATCGGCGATTGCGCCGCCGTCCCCGATCCCAACAAGGACGGTCGAGCGCCGTGCCCGCCGACCGCTCAGCACGCGGTCCGCCAGGGACCCGTGGTGGCCCACAACATCGCCTGCGGGCTCGGCGTCGAGACGAGTCCGAGGCGCTTCGGCTACCGGGCCAGGGCCGCGTTCGTCAACCTCGGGCGCTACAAGGCGGTCGGCAAGCTCGGCCCCGCCTCCTTTCACGGCTTCCCGGCCTGGTGGCTGGCTCGCAGCTACCACATGAGCCAGATCCCGGGCACGGCCCGCAAGATCCGCGCGGTTGCGGATTGGACCGTCGGACTGCCGTTCAGCCGCGACCTCGCCGAGCTCGGCTCGATCGGTCATCCGCGCCCGCTGCGCGCCGAGGTCTACGCCCGCGGCGGCACCCACCGGCCCCTGTAGCAACCCGCCGCGGCTCGCACACGCCTGCGGCGCGCCGCGATCGGCCACAATCAGCCTGATGGCTGGTGGCGCCTACGTCGTGATTGCGCTTGCGTTCGCACTCGCGACCGGGATCGTCGGGCGCGGCAAGGGCAGCTCGTTCTTCATCTGGTTCATCGTCGGCGGCGTCGTCCCGGTCCTCGGCCTGATCGCCGCCTTCCTGTACCGCGTCGAGCGGGCGGAGCCCGAGCGGCGCTGTCCGAACTGCGGCGCGGTCGTCAAGCTCTACGTCCAGGTCTGTCGCCGCTGTGGCGAGGACCTGCACCTCCCCGAGCCCGAGGACGTCCGGCCGGGGCGGCTGCGGGCCTGAGGCTGTCTCAGACTGCCGCGCCGTAGACCTCGAGCTGCGCCGAGTGACCCGGTGCCGACGCGAGCCGTCGGTCGCAGGTGAGAAGGGGAAGCTCGAGGGCCTCGGCGAGTGCGACGAAGGCTCCGTCGTAGGCGGTCAGGTTGTCGCGCAGCCCCCAGATGCGGTCGGCCAGCGGCTCGTGCCCGTAGCGGACGATCGCCAGGTCCGCGAAGTCGGCGCGCGCATCGGCGGCTCGATCACCCGACAGCTTGCGGCCGCGGACCAGGCCACGGAGCGCGTGCAGGACCTCGACGTCGAGGAGATGGGGCGCGTGCAGGTCCCCGTCCGCGGCGAGTCGATCGACCAGGCCTCGATCGGGGCTCGCCGCGGCAATCGCCTCGAGCACGGCCGACGTATCGACGACGAGCAACCTAGCCCCGGTCGCGCCCGACGCGCACGGCGGCGACGATCTCCCGGGTCGCCGCTCCGCCGCTTCGGCTGCCCGCGCGAGCGAGAACGTCGCTCAGGGGCGGTCGTTCGGCGACTCGGACCAGCTCAGCACGCGCGTAGTCGGAGAGCGACACGCCCGCAGTGGCCGCGCGAGCCCGCAGCTCGCGGTGTACGGACTCGGGAACGTTGCGGACCTGAAGCGTCTTGGCCATGTCCATGGACTCTAACATGCAGATTGCATGCTATGCACCCAAACTGCATAGCAGGCACCGCTAGCGCAGCCAGGCGCGGACGATCGCGTTGGCGAAGCCCATCCCGTAGCGGAACACGGCGGGCTTCTTCGAGTGGCCGGAGAGCCGCCCGACCACCGTGACCGGGACCTCCCTGGCCGGGATCCCGCGCTTGATCGCCTCGATCATGAACTCGGAGGTGTGGAACTGCTCCTGGCGCAGGACGAGGGTGGGGAGGACGTCGGCGCGCACCGCGCGGTAGCCGTTCGAGCAGTCGGTGACGTGGGTGCCGGTGAGCAGCGAGACGAGGCGGTTGAAGAAGACGATCCCGGCCTCGCGGGCGGGGTGGTTGCGCTCCGCCTCGCCCAGCACCCGGGAGCCGTGGGCGACCGCCACCTCGCCGTCGAGCACCGGCCCGACCAGCCGCTCCATCTCCTCGGGCAGGTGCTGACCGTCGGCATCGAGGGTGACGACCACGCTCGCGCCCGAGTCGGAGAGCAGCCGGTAGCCGGTCCGCAGGGCCGCGCCGCCGCCGCGGTTGACCGGGTGGCGGGCGACCACGGCGCCGTGGGCGCGGGCGACCTCGTCGGTGCCGTCGCGCGATCCGTCGTCGACGACGAGGATCGCGGTCGGCGCGCCGCGGACCGCGGTCGGGATCCGGTCGAGCACCTGGCCGATGTTCTCGGCCTCGTTGTAGGCGGGGACCAGGACCCCGATCCGATCGCGGAAGCGCTCGGGCTCGCCGGCGGCGCGAAACTGCTCCCAGGCGAGCCCCTCGAGCGCCCCGGAGAGCTGGCGCGAGATGCGCGATCCCTGCGCCAGCGCGCGGACCACGAGCAGGAAGAGGACGAGGATCGCGAAGACGGCCACGCCGATGATCCGGGTGCCGTTCTGGCGCTCGAACGAGAACGCCTCGAGCACCGCGTCGGGGATCTCGGTCCCGGCGACGATCGCCAACCCGGCCGCGGCCAGAAGCAGGATGAGCACGTCGGCGTTGCGCAGGTCGCGATGGCGCCACAGCGCATAGACCGCCACCAGCCCCGCGAGCAGGAGCCCGGCGGCGCGGATCGCGGTCAGCTCCGGCGGGAGGATGTCGGCTGCCGGGGCGAGCACGGGCGGCGAAAGGATACGGCCGGGCGGGGCTCGAACTTGCGATCCGCCGTGCGGGCACCGATCGCCGAGGGCGGGATCGACGGGCCGCGCGGACCGGCGCCTGCTGTACCCTCGCGCGGTCTATGAGGATCCTGATCCTGGGTGGCGACGGGTACCTGGGATGGCCGACCGCGATGCGCTTCTCGGCTCGCGGACACGAGGTCTCGGTCGTCGACAACTTCTCCCGCCGCCGCTGGCACGTCGAGCACTCAACGGATTCGCTGACCCCGATCGGGTCGCTGACCGACCGGATCGAGGCGTGGCGGGAGGTGTCGGGCAACGAGATCAAGCCGTTCGTCGGCTCGATGGAGGACTTCGGCTTCCTCGACGCGGTGATCGCCGAGACGCTGCCGGAGACGATCGTGCACTACGGCGAGCAGCCCTCGGCCCCGTACTCGATGAAGTCGCGCGAGGCGGCCGTCGAGACCCAGTACACGAACGTGATCGGGACGCTCAACCTGCTGTTCGCGATCCGCGACCGGGTCCCGGACTGCCACCTGGTCAAGCTGGGGACGATGGGCGAGTACGGGACCCCCGACATCGACATCGAGGAGGGGTTCATCGAGATCGAGCACAAGGGGCGGCGCGACACCCTGCCGTTCCCGAAGCTCCCCGGCTCGCTCTATCACCTCTCCAAGGTTCACGACTCGCACAACATCCACTTCGCCTGCCGGATCTGGGGCCTGCGCGCGACGGACCTCAACCAGGGCGTCGTCTACGGGATCGAGACCGACGAGTCGGCCCGCGACGAGCGCCTGATCACCCGTTTCGACTACGACGAGTACTTCGGCACAGTGCTCAACCGCTTCTGCGTGCAGGCGGTGATCGGCCACCCGCTGACCGTCTACGGCGAGGGCGGCCAGACGCGCGGTTTCCTCAACATCCGCGACACGCTGCAGTGCGTCGAGCTGGCGGTCGCCAACCCGGCCGAGCTCGGCGAGTTCCGCGTCTTCAACCAGTTCACCGAGCAGTTCTCGGTCGCCGAGCTCGCCGAGCTGGTCCGGCGCGCGGGCGCCGAGGTCGGGCTCGAGGTCGCGGTGAAGCGGTTCCCGAACCCGCGCATCGAGGCCGAGAGCCATTACTACAACGCGGCCAACACCAAGCTGCGCGAGCTCGGGCTCGAGCCGCACCACCTCGGCGAGGAGCTGGTCCGCTCGATGCTCGGGATCATCGCGCGCCACCGCGAGCGGGTGATCGAGCGGGCGATCCTGCCGCGGACCCGCTGGAAGCCCGGCGAGCTGGTCGCGCAGGTGCCCCCGCCGCGGCAGGCGACCGCATCCACGGCGGAGCTCGAGTGAGCGCGGCGGCGACCCCGACTCGCGCCGGGCCGTCACCGCGACGGGTCGCCCAGCGCGCCGAGCGCCGGGGCGCGATCCTGGACGCGACGGTGCGCATCCTCACCTCCGAGGGCCTGGCGGCGGTCACCCACCGCGCGGTCGCCCGCGAGGCGGACGTCCCGCTCGCCGCGACGACCTACTACTTCAGCTCCAAGGACGAGCTGGTCACCGAGGCGCTCGCGATCCTGGTCGAGGACGAGTTCGAGCGGATCTCGACTCGGGCGATCGCGATGGGTCACCGGCTGAGCTCGCCCAGCGACGCCGCGGCCGGACTCGCCGAGGTGCTGCTGCCCGACGCCGACGCCGCGCGCCGGTTGCTGGCCAAGTTCGAGGTCTACCTCGAGGCCGCTCGGCGGCCGGGGCTGCGCTCGACGGCGGCGCACTGGCAGCGCGCGTTCGCGGGCCTCGCGGCCTCGGCGCTCGCGCTCGCCGGCGCGGACGATCCGGAGCGCCTGGCACCGCTGCTGGTCGCCGGGACCGACGGGATCCTGGTCCACGAGCTCTCGCAGGGGATCACCGGCGACGGCGACGTCGAGCGCCTGCGGGCTCGCCTCGAGCAGCTGTTCGCCGTCGTGCTCGCCGCCGAGTAGCCGCCGACGATCCACCGGAATCGCGCTTGCGAGCGGGCGAAAGCCCGCTGCTACGATGGCTCGATGCGAGCCGCGGACGCACTATTTCAGGCGCTCAAGGCAGAGGGCGTCGAGCACGTGTTCGGCATCCCCGGCGGCGCCAACCTGCCGATCTACGACGCGCTGTACGACGCTGACCTGATCCACATCCAGGCTCGCCACGAGCAGGGCGCGGGGCATGCCGCGGAGGGCTATGCGAAGGCGACCGGCAAGGTGGGAGTGGCGATGGCCACCTCCGGGCCGGGGGCCACCAACCTGATCACGGCGATCGCCGACGCCAACCTCGACTCCGTGCCGACCGTGTTCATCACCGGCCAGGTGCGCACCGACCAGATCGGCACCGACGGCTTCCAGGAGGCCGACGTCACCGGGATGACCCTGCCGGTCGTCAAGCACTCCTTCCTGGTCACCGACCCGCGCCAGATCCCCGACTACATCCACCAGGCCTTCCACATCGCCTCCACGGGGCGGCCCGGCCCGGTGCTGGTCGACATCCCGCAGGACCTCTCGCGGGCCGAGATCGACTACCAGCCCGCCCAGGGGACGCCGACCCTGCCCGGCTACAAGCCGCCGACCGAGGGCAACATCAAGCAGATCCGGATCGCCGCCAAGGCGCTCGCCAACTCCCGGCGGCCGGTGATCTACGGCGGCGGCGGGATCGTCAACGCGAACGCGTCGACGGAGTTTCGCGAGTTCTGCCTCACCGACAGGCTGCCGGTGACCCTGACCGTGATGGGGCTCGGCGCGTTCGAAGCGCCGCACGAGCAGTGGCTCGGGATGCTCGGCATGCACGGCACCCGCGCCGCCAATTACGCGATGGACGAGGCCGACCTGATCGTCTGCGTCGGCGCCCGCTTCGACGACCGGATCACCGGCAAGCTGTCGGAGTTCGCGCCCCGAGCCAAGTTCGTCCACATCGACGTTGACCCGGCCGAGATCTCCAAGAACGTCCCCGCGCACATCCCGATCGTCGGCGACGCCGCCGACGTGCTGCCGAAGCTGACCCGCGAGTACCGGGCGCTCGACGCCGACTCGAGCCGGCTCGACGACTGGTGGCAGCGGATCCGCGCCTGGCAGAACGAGCACCCGCTTCGCTACGAGGACTCGCACGACTCCGAGATCAAGCCCCAGTTCATGATCGAGGCCATGTACGAGGCGACCGAGGGCGACGCGATCATCACCTCCGATGTCGGCCAGCACCAGATGTGGGCGGCGCAGTACTACCACTTCTCCGAGCCCCGCCGGTGGCTCAACTCGGGCGGGCTGGGGACGATGGGATTCGGGCTGCCGGCGGCGATCGGCGCCAAGGTCGCCCGCCCCGACGAGACCGTGGTCTGCCTGGCCGGCGACGGCTCGCTGGTCATGGTCTGCCAGGAGTTCGCGACCGCGGCGCAGCACGAGATCCCGGTCAAGGTGTTCCTGATGAACAACGGGCACTTCGGCATGGTCCGCCAGTGGCAGGAGCTGTTTTGGCAGGAGCGCTATCAGTCGGTCGCGATGGGCCCCAGCCCGGACTGGCCCAAGCTCGCCGAGGCGTTCGGCTGGACCGGGATGCAGTGCTCGGACAAGGCCGAGCTGCGCGACGCGATGCGCGCGGCGCTCGACACCGAGGGCCCGGTGCTGCTCGACGTGCGGGTGACCCAGAACGAGAACTGCTATCCGATGATCCCGGCGGGCCACGCGGCGCGGGACATGGTGGGCTGATGTCCGAGCCGGGAACGCAGGACGTCGTGCGCCTCGAGGACCTCGAGGCGAGCCGGCAGCTGACCGGGCGCAAGCACATCCTCTCGCTGCTGGTCGAGGACAAGCCCGGCGTCCTGGCGCGGATCGCCGGTCTGTTCAGCCGCCGCGGGTTCAACATCGACACGCTCGCGGTCGGCCCGACCGACGACCCTGACGTGTCGCGGATCACGCTCACGCTCGACGGCGCCGTGCACCCGATCGACCAGGTGACCAAGCAGCTCCACAAGCTAGTCAACGTGATCAAGATCCGCGACATGGAGCCGAACGGCACCGTCGCCCGCGAGATGGCGCTGTTTCGCGTCAACGCGTCGGTCGAGGGCCGCGCCGAGATCATGCAGTTCGCCGAGATCTACGAGGCGAAGGTCGTCGACGTCTCGCGGCGCTCGCTGACGATCGAGGTCACCGGCTCACAGGAGAAGGTCGACTCGTTCGAGCGGATGGTGCGCCCCCACGGCCTGATCGAGATGGCCCGCACCGGCGAGGTCGCGATCACCAAGTCGCGCCCCGAGGCCTAGGCCTCGCGACGGCGGGCGCCGGGGCCGACGCGGATGCTCGACACGACGGGCATCCTCGGATCGCTCGAGGGCTTGCTCGCTCGGGCCGAGGGCGGGTCGCGACGACTGGTCAGCGTCACCGCCGAGACCGAGCTCGCCGACCCGGCGGCGGCCGCCTTCGCCTCGCGCCTGGCGGGGGACCGCTGGTTCACCTGGGAGCAGCCCGACCGCGACGGGTTCGCGCTCGCCGGCCTGGGCGCGGCCCACGAGGCGGTGTCACGCGGGGACGGTCGCTTCGCCGACCTGACCTCCGAGTGCGCGGTGATCGCACGCGGCAGGATCGCCGACGAGCCCGACGGCCTTCCGGCCGGCGCCGGCCCGGTGTGGACCGGGGGGTTCGCCTTCGCGGGCGACGGGGCCTCGGCGGCGCACTGGTCATCGTTTCCGCCCGCCCTGCTCGTGCTCCCCGAGCTCTCGCTGCTGCGGGTGAGCGGGCGCTGCTGGCTGACGCTCAGCGCGGTGGCGGGAGCGGGCGTCGAGGCGGCCGAGGCTCGCGAGCGCCTCGGCGCCCGACTCGCCTCGCTACGCGAGCGCGAGCTGCCGCTGCTCGACCCGCACCCGCGCGGCGCGACCAGCATCGTCAGCGTCACGCCGCCGGGGCGCTACGAGGCGTCGGTCGCCGCCGCCACCGCGCGGATCGCCGCGGGGGAGCTGGAGAAGGTCGCCCTCGCGCGCGAGGTCGCCGTCCAGGCGCCCGCCGCGCATGACCCGGCCGCCACCTTCGGCGCCCTGCGCTCGGCCTTCGAATCGTGCTTCTGCTTCTGCGTGGGATCGCCCGAGGGAGCCTTCCTCGGGGCCAGCCCGGAGCTGCTGATCCGCCGCCGCGGGGCCGGCGCGGCGACCGTCGCCCTCGCCGGCTCGACCAGGCGCAGTGCCGACCCCGCGGTCGACGACCACCTCGGCGAGCAGCTGCTGCGCAGCGCCAAGAACCGCAGCGAGCACGAGATCGTCGCCCGGCGGATCGAGCGGGCCCTGGCGCCGCGCTCGGTCTGGGTCGAGATCGAGTCGGAGCCGAGCCTGGTCAAGGTGGCGAACATCCAGCACCTGGCGACGCCGGTGCACGCCCAGCTC
>WHSW01000199.1 GCA_009379895.1 Solirubrobacterales bacterium | reverse complement strand
GGCGCGGGCAGGCCGACCTCGCCGAGTCGGGCGGCGATCTCGTTCATCGGCCGCGGCCGGCGACGGGGCCGGCCCGCTCGAGAATCCGATCGCGGCTCCACCTGCTCATCGGTCGCTCCTCCTTCCACCCCGGCGGGCGCACGGTATTGCGTCTACGATCTTGCCGCCCGTTCTCGACCTCAGGGGTTCACCGCTTGCCAAGACTTCGCCTCGCGCTCTTGCCGCTCCTCGCCGCCGTCCTGGCGCTGACGGTCGCCGCCTGCGGCAGCGACGAAGAGAGCTCCGACGAGTCCAGCCCGCAGACGACGGCGTCGCTGGACGACTGCACGCCCGACCAGCTCGAGACCAAGTCGGCGGGCAAGCTCACGGTGGGAACGGACAAGCCCGCCTACCCGCCCTACTTCGAGGACAACGACCCGTCAAACGGCGAGGGCTTCGAGAGCGCGGTCGCCTACGCGATCGCCGAGACGCTCGGCTACGCGCCCGACGACGTCGAGTGGACCGTGGTCCCGTTCAACGCCTCCTACGCCCCCGGCCCGAAGGACTTCGACCTCGACCTCAACCAGATCTCGATCACGCCGAAGCGCGCCCAGCAGGTCGACTTCTCGGCGCCCTACTACGAGGCGGGGCAGGCGGTGGTTGCGCTCAAGAGCTCCGACGCCGCCGGCGCCACCTCGCTCGCCGACCTCGCCGACACGAGCATCGGCGTCCAGATCGGCACCACCAGCCTCGATGCGGTCAACGCCTCGATTCAGCCGTCCTCCGAGCCACAGGTGTTCGACACCTCCAACGATGTCGTCAGCGCGCTCAAGAACGGTCAGATCGACGCGGTCGTGGTCGACGTCCCGACCGCCTTCTATCTGACCGCCGCGCAGGTCCCCGAGGCGACCGTCGTCGGGCAGTTCGCCGCCCCGGGCGGCGACACCTGGGGCGCGCTGCTCGAGAAGGGGTCGGCGCTCACGCCCTGCATCTCGGCGGCGATCGACGAGCTCGACTCCTCCGGCGAGCTGCCGTCGATCGAGAAGCAGTGGATGAGCGAAGCAACCAAGGCCCCGGTCCTCCAGTAGCGACACGGCGCCGGTGATCGCGCCACGTCCGCCACTGGACGCGGCCGTGGTCGTGGCGGACCGCCGCGCCGAGCGGGCGGCGGCGCGGCGCGCCAAGGCGCGGCGCGGCCAGCTGATCGCCGCCACCTCGACGCTCGTCATCGGCGGCGCCCTGGTCGCGCTCATCCTCACCAGCCCGGGCTGGCCCGAGGTCCGCGACACCTTCCTCAGCGTCGAGGTCTTCAGGGAGTCGTTCCCCGACATCCTGAGGGCATTCTGGCTCGACGTCCGGGTCTTTCTGATCGTCGAGGTCGCCGTGCTGATCCTGGGCCTGCTGGTGGCCCTGACCCGGACGGTCGACGCCCCGGCGCTGTTTCCGCTCCGCATCCTCGCGGTCGTCTACACCGATCTCTTTCGCGGCATCCCGACGATCCTGCTCGTCTACCTGATCGGGTTCGGGGTCCCGGCGCTCGCGCTCGAGGGCCTGCCGACCGAGCCGGTGGTGCTCGGCGGGATCGCGCTGACGCTCTCCTACGGCGCCTACGTCAGCGAGGTCTACCGGGCGGGCCTGCGGTCCGTGCACCGCGGCCAGCGCGACGCCGCGCTGGCGATCGGCCTCACCGAGCGCCAGGCGCTGCGCCACGTGATCCTCCCGCAGGCTGTGCGCCGGGTCGGGCCGCCGCTGCTCAACGACTTCATCGCGCTGCAGAAGGACGTCGCCCTGATCGCGATCATCGGCGTCGCCGGGGAGGCCTTCCGCGTCGCGCAGATCCAGGCGGCGTCGGACTTCAACTACACGCCGCTGATCGCTGCGGCGATGCTGTACCTGGCGATCACGATCCCGCTCGCCCGACTGCTCGACCGCTGGGAGCGCGGGCACGGCGGGAGGACCCGCTGATGGCGGCCCGCCCGGGCCCGCCGGTGCTCGAGTTCCGGGGCGTGACCAAGGCCTTCGGCGAGCTCGAGGTCCTGCACGGGATCGACCTCGAGGTCGCCGAGCACGAGGCGGTCGCGGTGATCGGCGCCTCGGGTTCGGGCAAGTCGACGCTGCTGCGCTGCGTCGACCTGCTCGAGGAGATCGACGACGGCGACATCTTCCTCGACGGCGAGGTGATCACGGACCCGTCGGTCGATCCGGTGGCGGTCCGCCGGCGGCTCGGGCTCGTGTTCCAGGCCTACAACCTGTTCGGGCACCTGACCGTGCTCCAGAACGTGCTGCTCGGCATGGTCAAGGCCCACGGTGGCGATCGGGACGAGGCCGAGCCCACGGCCCGCGCCCTGCTCGCGCGCCTCGGGCTCGGCGGCCGTGAGGACGACCATCCCGACCTGCTCTCGGGCGGCCAGCAGCAGCGGGTGGCGCTCGCCCGTGCATTCGCCGCCCGCCCGCGCGCGATGCTGCTCGACGAGGTCACCAGCGCGCTCGACCCCGAGCTGGTCGGCGAGGTCCTGGGGGCGGTCCGCGACCTGCGCGACGAGGGTGTGACGATGCTGCTCGCCACCCACGAGATGAGCTTCGCCCGCGAGGTCGCCGACCGGATCTGCTTCCTGCACGAGGGCCGGATCCTCGAGGTCGGCCCCCCCGAGCAGGTGCTCGAGCACCCGCGCCGGCCCGAGACCCAGCGCTTCCTGCGCCGGCTGCTCGAGGCGGGGCGGGCGTGAGTGGCCGCGCGAGCGCGAAGAGCGACCGCGCGGTGGGAGTGACCGCGCGAGCGTGAGCCGCCACGCGAGCGTCGCGCTCGCCACCTGCGCGGCGTTGATCCGCTGGAACTCCGACTAGCCGCGGAGCGCGCGCGTCAGCCGGCGAGCGCCGCCGCCGCGACCGCGAGCGCGACCTCCGCCCGGGGCCGCAGCGACTCGCGCAGGACGAACTCCTCCGGGTTGTGCGCGCGGCCGCCGCGGGGCCCGAGGCCGTCGACGGTCAGGCCGACGTGCTGGGCGAGGTGGCTAGCGTCGCTGGCGCCACCGCGCTCGGAGGCGTGCAGCGACCGCCCGAGCAGCGCCTGCGCCGGGGCGAGCAACCGCCCGCGGACCGGCTCGCGGGTGTCCATGCCCGGCCAGCGGCGCACCAGCTCGACCTCGAGCTCGACCCCGTCGACGGCCGCCGGCACCGCGCCAAGCACGGCCTCGAAGGCCTCCAGCCGGTCGGCGCGCAGGTCGCAGACCAGCTCGCCGGCGGCCGGGACGACGTTGAACGCCTCGCCCGCCCGGACCACGGTCGGGACCGCGGTCAGCCGCTCGGCGCCGGCCGGGTCGTTGCCGGCCGCCACCCGGCGGGCCACCTCGGCGAGCGCGAGCAGGGCGTTGCGACCGCGCTCGGGCGCGGCGCCCGAATGCGCGGCGAGGCCGTGGGCGATGACCCGCACGGTCCCGGCCGCCTTGCGCCGGGCGACGACGGCGTCCTCGCCTCCCTCGGTCGTCTCGCCGGCCTCGAAGCACAGGCAGGCGTCGAACGCGGCGAAGCGCGGGCCGTGGGCGAAGCCGCCGGTGCGCCACTCCTCGTCGTTGACCGCCAGCAGGACGAGCTCGGCGAAGGCCGAGGGCAGCTCGGCGAGCGCGCGCATCGCCCCGAGCGCGAGGGCGATCCCGCCCTTCATGTCGACCGCGCCCGAGCCGACCAGACGATCGCCCACGGCCTCCAGCGAGCGATGGCCGGCGTGGGCGACCACCGTGTCGAGGTGGCCGAGCAGCAGGAGCCGGCCGGTGCCCGAGCCGCGCATGGTGGCCAGCAGGTCGCGCGCGTGACCGGGCGAGGAGCACTCGAGCCGCTCGATCTCGGCGCTCGCGGGCAGCAGCGCCGCGACCAGCGCGCACATCTCGTCGGCGCCCTGGACGTCGCCCGAGGGCGACGAGATCCCCACCATCGCCTCGAGCTCGCGCTCGGCGTGCTCGGCGATCCCCGCCGCTGACTCCTCGAGCCAGGCACGCGTTGGCCACCCGCTCATTCCTCCGCCAGCTCCGGGATGTGGCGCTCGAGGTGCTCGGAGATCGTCTGCCGCACCCAGGCCTGCGTCCGCGCGTCGGCCATCCGGTAGCGGCCGAGCAGCAGCTTCTCGTCGTCGAGCGGCAGGCCGGCGATCTCCCAGCGCACCGCCAGGCGCTCGAACAGGGCCTCGGTGCGCCGGCGCCAGTCGTCCTCGAGCGAGCTCGCGGCGCCTCCGGGGCGCTCGGCGAGCTTCGCGATCGTCCCCGGCGTCAGCGACTCGCGCAGGGTGAGCACGTCGCCCTCGGGGTCGGTGTATTCGACGGTCGCGGGCGGCTCGCGCCGCCTGCGCTTCGATCGCCTGGCCATCGCCGCGCAGCCTACGACCGATCGGCACGGCGGCGACGAGCCGGGGCGCCGCGCTCACCGAACAGGTCCGGGATCGTCGCCGAGAGCGCCTCGAGGGCGGCCGGGGGATCGAGCCCGCCCGCGCCGACCTCGTCGCGCGCGGCGTGGACCAGCGCGAAGAAGGCGCTGACCAGCCACTCCGTGGTGACGTCGGTGCGAAACGCTCCCTCGCGGCGGCCACGCTCGGTGAGCCGGCGAATCCGGTCCCGGCCGCGCTCGTGGGAGCGTCGCATCGCCTCGGCGCTGAGCTCGGCCGCGGCCGCGGCGGCGATCTCGGAATTGCGACCGAGCTCCTCCCAGCTCGCGGCGAGCACCCGAGCGAGCGCGGCGGCGGCTGGCCCGCGGTCGGGCTCGGCCGTCTCGATCGCCGTCATCGTCCGTCGCACGGCGCGCTCGACCACCGCCTCGAGCAGCCCCGCGCGGTCGTCGAAGTGGCCGTAGACGGTGACCCGCGAGAGGCCCGCCTCGGCGGCGACGGCCGAGATGCTCGCGGCGTCGCGACGTCGCAACAGGCGCTCGGCGGCGTCGAGGATCCCCTCGACGTTGCGCTCGGCGGTCGCTCGGCGGTGGTCTCGTTGTTGCTGCTCGGGCATCGGGCTTCGTCCCTGGGCGGTGGTGCTGGTGACTTGACAACAGTGTAAAGGCATGTGCTACCGTTGCCTTTACAGCAGTGTCAACCCTGGAAAGAGGACGGAAGGAACGCTCCCATGCACGGCCGAACCGCAGACCCAGTCCCCCGCCAACCGGCCGCTCACGGCGGCGTCAGCGACCGCCGCCCGTGGACGATCCTGGCGCTGGTCTGCGTCGCGCAGTTCATGGTCATCCTCGACGTCACCGTCGTCAACGTCGCGCTGCCATCGATCGGCGACCAGCTCGGCTTCGCCGCGGCGGACCTGCAATGGGTGGTGACGGCCTATGTCCTGTTCACCGGCGGGCTGCTGCTGCTCGGCGGCCGGATGGCCGACCTGCTCGGCCGCCGACGCGTGTTCCTCGCCGGGCTGATCGTCTTCACCGGCGCCTCCCTGGCGAGCGGCCTCGCGACGACGCCCGAGTGGCTGATCGCCTCGCGCGCCGCGCAGGGCGTCGGCGCGGCGATGCTCTCCCCGGCGGCGCTGTCGATCATCACCACGACCTACCACGGAGCGCAGCGGACGGTGGCGCTCGGCGTCTGGGGGGCGATCGGCGCCGGCGGCGCGGCCGCGGGCGTGCTCCTCGGCGGGATCCTGACCAGCTGGCTGGGCTGGGAGTCGGTGTTCTTCATCAACGTCCCGATCGGGCTCGTGACGGCGGCCCTTGTCCTGCGATTCGTGCCCGGCGCCGGGGTCGATTCCAGGTCGCTGCGCGAGCTCGACCTGCCGGGCGCGCTCACCGTCGTAACCGGCCTCGTCCTGCTCGTCTATGCGATCGAGGGCGCGACGCGGTACGGCTGGGGGTCGACGCGCACGCTCGCCCTCCTGGCGGTCTCGGGCGCTCTGCTCGCCACCTTCGCCGCGATCGAGCGGCGCGCGCGACACCCCCTCGTTCCGCCCGCGACCTGGCGGGTGCGCTCGCTGGTCTCGAGCGCGACCGTGATGGCGGGGGCCACCGGCATCCTGGTGGGCGCCTTCTTCCTCAACTCGCTCTATCTCCAGCACGCGCTCGCCGCCTCGGCGCTCGAGACCGGGCTCGCCTTCCTGCCGCTGGTGCTCGTGATCGGGGTCGCGGCGCACACCGGGCCCCGTCTGCTCACGCGCGTCGGCGCCCGCACCGTGGTCGTCGGCGGGTTGGCGCTGATCGCGGCCGGCGACCTGCTCTTGGCCGGCGCGCCGGGCGACGCCGGCTACGCCACCGATCTCCTGCCGGGCTACCTGCTGCTCGGGTTCGGCGTCGGGCTGACGTTCGTCGCCGTC
>WHSW01000198.1 GCA_009379895.1 Solirubrobacterales bacterium | reverse complement strand
ACCCCGATCGCGCCCTGCTCGGCGGCGACCGTGACCGGCTCGGAGTGCGAGACCGTCGTTCGCGCCCGCTCGATGTTGTCGTAGAACGCGGCCCCGAAGGAGCCCGAGCCGTAGCCGGCGAGCGGGCGGTCGCCGGCCAGCTCGATGCCCCCGCGAAGCAGGCTCGCGTGGCCGCTGTCGATGCTGCGGTCGCTCTCGATGTCGCTGGTCGGCGTGCCCCCGGCGAGCAGCAGCGCGATCAGCGCCACGGCTCCGAGGGCCCCGGTCGCCGCGAGGCCACGCGCGCCCCAGCGCAGCAGCGCGATCGTCGCCAGGCCGGCGAGCAGCGCCGCGAAGCTGGTGATCGAGTAGCTGAACGCGAGCCCGACGAGCGCCAGGGCACAGGCGCCGAGCGCCAGGCCGACGGCGCGCCGCGACTCGGCCCAGGCCAGGCAGGCGGCGAACGCGGCGATCGCCAGCGCCAGGTAGCGCCCGAGGATGTTGGGGTCGAAGAAGACCGAGTTGGCCCGGAAGTAGATGTGCAGCTCGTTGGCGTCGAAGAGCTCCGGGTTGAGGAACAGGTCTCGCGCCAGCCACTGATAGACGGCGATCGCCGCGCACACCGAGGCCACCACGCCGACCGCGATCAGCGCCCGGCCGAGCAGCCGGCGCGTCCACTCGACCTCGACCAGGAGCGCGAACAGGACCGCGAAGGGGACCAGGAAGAAGCCGATGTTCTCGATCGCGTTCTTGACGTCGTCGGAGTAGGCCGCCTGGACCGCGTAGAGGACCAGGGTCGCCGCCAGCGCCCAGCGCAGCCACCGGGGCCAGCCGGAGTCCGGCGGGGCGGCGGGCGCGCGCCCTGCTCGCCATTCTCGGCTGCCCGCGGCGATCACGCCCGCCGCGATCACCAGGTAGAGCGGTACGAGCAGGTTGGCGGTCTCGCCGCCGATATCGACCGGGACCCGAAGCGGCAGCATCGCCAGAGCGGCGATCGGCAGGAGGCTCGAGTGACGTCTGAACAGGGAGCCGAGCAGCGCGACGCCCACCACACCGACCGCCAGCGCGGTGCCGAGCTGCGCCGGGCTGGTCCGGAAGTCGACGACCCTGGGCTCGTGCCAGACGTTGCCGAGCACCAGGACCGGGGCGATCGCCAGCGCCAGCGCGCACGCGATCAGCCGCGCGCGGCGGTCGTCGAGGACGAGCGCCGCGGCGGCGGCGCCACAGCCCCCGAGCATGCCCGCGAGCTCGAGCGGCTCAGCGGTCAAGCACGTCCCTCGGAGGCCCGGCGCAGTCGGGCGAGGCGCCCGGCTGGTCGACGAAGATCCGCCGCGGCCAGATCATCTCCCGGCGCTCGCTCGGGAGCTCGACCTCGAGCCGATAGCGGCCCGGCGCCACCACGGCGCCCCCGTCGGCGCGCCCGTCCCAGAGGTAGGTGACGGGCTCGCCGGCGTCGAGCGCGACGCTCGGGTCGAGCGTGCGGACGACGTTCTCATGGCGGTCGACGATCGCCACGCTGGCGTCGGGGTCGGACGCGCGCACGAAGAAGGTGATCCGGCTCGGCGCGGCGTCCGGGTCGCGGCCGGGGTCGAGCTTGCAATCGAGCTTGGTGACCTCGAGCGCGAGGTCGGGCGTGCGCGCGCGCACGACCAGCACCGCCGTGATCAGGGTCGCCGCCAGGAGCGCGAAGAAGAGCGTCGCGCCCAGCGAGACGCGGGCGCTCAAGGCTGGGCCCGATCCTCGCCCGCGATCACGACCACGTCGGCGTCGCCGGCGAGCCCGGCGGTCTCGCGGTCGAGTCGCTTGACCGGGCCGATCCCGAGGTCGCGGGCGACCTTCTCGGCGGCGGCCCGCTGCCCGTTGGCATACAGGGCGGTCGACTCCTCGGCTCCCGGTGTCGTGCTCGAGACGGCTCCCAGCTCGTATCCGCTCGCCTCGAGGTCGGAGCCGACATTGCCCGCGAGGCCGTTCACCGAGGTCCCGTTGAGGACCGCGACCGTGACCTGCGAACGCTCGATCGCCGCCGGTCGCGGGCGGCGATCGGGGGCGTCGTCGGTCGACAGCAGCTCCTCCGAGAGGACGATCGCCGTCGCCCCGGCCAGCAGCGCGACCACGCCGATCGCGACCAGCACCCGCGGGCGGCCGACCCGGGCCGCGAAGCGGCGCCAGTGCGGATGCGGCTCGAGCGCGGCGCGCTCCATCGTGATTCGCTCGAGGGCCGGTCGCTCGTGGGTGACGCGCTCGGCGGCCGGCATCGGGGTCGCCGGGGTCGCCGCCGGCTCGGCCTCGGACGGCAGCAGCGCCTCGAGCTCGGCCTCGGCACGATCGAGCAGCGCCTCGCTGGCGGCGACGTCGGCGGCCGGGTGGCCGGGCTCGCGCTCCATCCACGCCCGCATGCGCCGCACGTCGCGTCGCTGCGAGAAGTAGAGCGGCAGCAGGAGCACGAAGGCGATCGCCGCGGCGAGGGCGACGAAGCCGGCGACCGCGTCGAAGATCTCGGAGATCTCCACGGCGCGACCCGGTCAGCCCTCGGCGCTCGACGCGCCCGCGTTACCGAACTCCTCGTCGTCGAGGCCGATCACGATCGCCAGCCGGGCCTTGCCGGCGCGCTCGCGAACCTCCTCGATCATCGGCGTGACCGGCGTCTCGCCGAGCTTGCCGGCGACCTCCCTGGCGAGCGCGTTGGCCTCGGGCTCGTGCCCGGGCTCGAAGAAGATCGTCGTCTCCTGGAGGCCGCTGGCGGCGTCCGCCTCCTTGCCGGGCTTGAAGCCGTCGGACTTGACCGCCCGGTCGGCGACCTCCGCGGCGAGCCCGGACACCGCGCCGATCACGGTGCCGTCGTCGGCCACGGTCTGGGTCCCGTTCAGCACGGCGACCTCCACCTTCTTCTGCTTCGCCGGCTTGGCGGGCTCGTCGGCGTCGCCGTCACCCCCGATCAGGCCGAAGCCGCTGGTCAACACGGCCGCGGCGACGATCACCGCGGCCAGGCCGGCGAGCAGGTACCGGGGGTCGACGGGCAGGCGGCGATTGAGCGCCGCGGCACGCGGCGAGGAGGTTGCCCGCACGCGCTGCCACCAGCCGCCGAGCGGGCCCGGGTCGCCCGGCGGGATCCGCTCCAGCTCGCGCGACTCGCCGCGGGCCTCGGCCGCCGCCTGGGTCGCCTCGTCGGCGTCGGCCGCGCGCTCGGGGGCGCGACCCGCCCACTCGCGCAGGCGCCGCACCTCGCGGGCCTGCTGGAAGATCAGAAAGGCGAGGATCGCGAGGCCCAGGAACGCGGCGATGCCGAGGTAGGGCCCGATCCGCTCGAGCAGGTCAACCATCAGTTAGACCGCGCAGTCTTAACGATCAGGCGGGCGTCCTGCGCGCCGAGCCTTCGCCGCCCATCAGCTCGACCACGTGCTCGGCGAGGCCGGCCTCGTCGCCCGATGCGACCAGGGACGTCAGCCGGCTGACCGTCTCCTCGACCCAGTCGGGGTCGAGCGCGCCGGCGCGCACGGCGCGCACGATGCGATCCGCCGCCGTCGCCCGCGAGCGCTCGTCCTCGTTGAGGAGCTCCTCGTGTAGCTTCTCGCCCGGGCGCGGGCCGATGATCTCGATCGCGATGTCGAGGTCGGGCTCGTAGCCCGCCAGCCGGATCATGTTGCGCGCCAGCTCGATGATCCGCACCGGCTCGCCCATCTCGAGCACGAAGACCTCGCCCGACGCGCCACCCAGGTCGCCGGCCTGGATCACGAGCTGGACCGACTCCGGGATGGTCATGAAGTAACGGCTCATGTCCGGGTGGGTGACGGTCACCGGGCCGCCGTGCTCGATCTGCGAGCGGAAGATCGGCACGACGCTGCCCGACGAGGCGAGCACGTTGCCGAAGCGCACGATCTTGAACTTGGTCTGCGCGTGGCGCTGGCCGGCCGCCTCGACGATCCACTCGGCCATCGCCTTGGTCGCGCCCATCACGGTGTGCGGGTTGACCGCCTTGT
This sequence comes from Solirubrobacterales bacterium, assembly GCA_009379895.1. Classification (GTDB taxonomy): domain Bacteria; phylum Actinomycetota; class Thermoleophilia; order Solirubrobacterales; family 70-9; genus WHSW01. The sequence continues at coordinate 2,363 of WHSW01000198.1, read as the reverse complement.
CGGTCGAGATCAGCACGAAGCGCTCGACGCCGATCGCGGCCGCGGTCTTCGCCGTCACCTGGGTCGCGATCGCGTTGTTGCGCAGGGCCTCGAGCGGGTTGGCCTCCATCAGGGGCACGTGCTTGTAGGCGGCCGCGTGAAAGACGACCTCGGGCTTGAAGCGCTGCATCACCTCGAGCATCCGCTCGCCCTCCTTGCAGTCGGCGAGCACCGACTCGACCCTGGTGAAGTGCCACTGGTTGGTCAGTTCGCGGTCGATCTCGAACAGGTTGTCCTCAGCGTGGTCGAGCATGACCAGCAGGCGCGGGCGCACGCGCGCGATCTGCCGGCAGAGCTCGGCGCCGATCGAGCCTCCGGCGCCGGTGACCAGCACTCGCTTGTCCTCGAGGTATGCCCCGACGCGGTCGAGCTCCATGACCACCGGCTCGCGCCCGAGCACGTCCTCGACGCGCACCTCGCGAAGCTGGCGGGTGAGCTGAACACCGCCGCGCAGCAGCTCGAAGACGGTCGGCAGGGTGCGAACCGGAATGTCGCGCTCGCGGCACTCGGCGACCACCTTGCCGCGCAGCACGCCGGGCGCCGAGGGGATCGCGATCACCACCTCGTCGGGGGCGAGGCGATCGCAGACCGCGCCGATCTCATCGGTGGTGCCCAGCACCTTCAGCCCCTCGGTGCGCATCCCGCGCTTGCGCGGGTCATCGTCGAGAAAGCCGATCGCGCGGGCGCCGAGATTGGGGTTGAGCTTCAGCTCGCGGACGACCATCTGGCCGCCGGAACCGGCGCCGACGACGAGCACGTCGCGGGTGCGGTGACCGCCGCGGGTGCGGCGGGAGGGGCGCTCGGCCAGCGAGCGGCGGGCGAGCCGCGCGCCGCCGAGGAAGACCGCGCAGAGCAGGAAGTCGAAGATCACGACCGAGCGCGGCAGGCTGTCCGGGTAGGGCTTGGCGAGGGCGAAGACCAGGACCAGGATCCCGCTGGCGACGGCGAGCGCGCGCAGCAGCGGCCACAGGTCCGGCAGCCGGAAGTAGCGCCACCACTGCTGGTGCAACCCGAATAGCTCGATGACCAACGCCTTGCCGAGCGCGACGAAGGCGAGCGAGCCGAGCAGCATCGTCTCGTAGCGGTCGGGGATCCCCCCGGCGACGTCGAGGAACCGGAGCTTGAAGGCGAGCGCGTAGGCGGCCGCGGCGAGCAGCGCGTCGGCGGCGAACTCGAGCGCGCGGCGGCGATAGACCGGGTCCGGCGGCCACTGGCGCAGACTGGGCCGGAGTGACATCGCAGCGAGTCTACGGCGGCGCACGCCTCGTCGCCGCTAACGTCTCCGGCTCGCATGAGCCCGATCAAGCTCGCCGCATCGCTGCCCGTGGGCGGCCTGACGGACTTCGTCGTCGACCCGATCGTCGAGGCCGCCGTCGACGTCATCGACGCGCTCGGCTACGCGGGCGTCTTCTTCTTGATGCTGCTCGAGAGCGCCTGCATCCCGGTGCCCAGCGAGGCGATCATGCTGTTCGCCGGCTTCAACGTCTCCGAGGGCCAGATGACCCTGTTCGGGATCGTCGCAGCGGGAGTGCTCGGCAACGTGGTCGGCTCCTGGATCGCCTGGGCGGCCGGCTACTACGGGCGACTCGAGCTGCTCGAGAAGAACCGGCTGATCCACATCAACCACAAGCATCTCGAGTGGGCGGATCGCTGGTTCGAGCGCCACGGTGACGCGACCGTGTTCTTCACCCGCATGGTGCCGATCATCCGCACCTTCATCTCGCTGCCGGCCGGGGTCGCCCGGATGCCGTTCTGGCGCTTCACCCTGCTCACGCTCGCCGGCTGCGTCCCCTGGGTGCTGCTGCTCGGCTTCGTCGGCAAGCAGGTCGGCGACAACTGGGAGGAGTGGCGCGACTACCTGCACTACGGCGACTACCTCGTCCTCGCCGCGGTCGTCGGCGGGATCATCTATCTGCTGATCCGCCGACGCCGGTCGTCGGCTCGGGCGGCGGAAGCCGGTTCGTAGTGGCGAGATAGTGGGTTTGCCGGGCGGCTCGCGGCCGGTCGACGCGCCGGAGCTGACCGTGGCCCGGGCGATCGCGCTCGGCGCCCTCCAGGGCCCGACCGAGCTGTTGCCGGTATCGAGCTCGGCCCATCTCGCGCTGATCCCGTGGCTGTGCGGCTGGCGAGCCGACGAGATCGACCCCGAGGCGCAGAAGAGCTTCGAGGTCACCCTGCACGGGGGGACCGCGGCCGCGCTCGTGATCGCCCAGCGGCGCACGATCGCCGCCGAGCTCGCCGGGTTCGGCCCGCGCCGGGCGGCGCTGTTCGCGCTCTCCTTCGTGCCCCCGGCGATCGTCGGGTACCGGCTCGAGCGCGAGATC
>WHSW01000197.1 GCA_009379895.1 Solirubrobacterales bacterium | reverse complement strand
CAGGCCCGCGCGCTGTGCGATCTCCGCCGCCGTGTAGCGCCCACCGCCCCCGCTCAGCACCCGCTCCACGGGCAGCAGCACCAACCTGTCCTCGGCGACCGCGCGGCGCAGCTCCTCCAGCGGAACCCCGTCCTCGGCGAGCTCGGTCAGCAGGCGCCGACGCGCCTCGCGCGGCTCGCCCTCCAGGCCCGCGAGCAGTCCCTCCGCTTCGAAGTCGATCTCGGACACGGTTGCCGCCGCATTCTCCCTCCTACAATCCTCGTATGGACAGCGAGGCGGTCGAGCTGCCGATCTTCGAGCTGCCGCTCGTCCTGCTCCCCGGAGAGCTGTTGCCGCTGCACATCTTCGAGGAGCGCTACAAGCGGATGATCGGTCGTTGCCTGGACGAGAGCGCGCCCTTCGGGATCGTCTTTCACGACACCGAGGGTGGCGCCCGGCGCATCGGTTGCGAGGCGCGGGTCACGGAGGTCACCGAGCGCTTCGACGACGGACGGTTGAACATCATCGTCACCGGTGAGCGCCCATTCCGGGTGCTCGACCGCTTCGAGGCCCCCGAGTTCCCGGCGGGCGAGGTCGAGCCCGTCGAGACCGGCCCCGTCGAGGCCGAGCCGGCGGCGTCCGAGCCGCTCGAGGGCGGCGCGGCCGAGCCATCCCCCGCGGCGCTCGCCCGCGAGGCGTTCGCGGAGCTGGTCCGCCGGGTCGGCGGCGACGACCCCGACCCCGACGAGCTCGAGGCGCTCGACTCCTACGGGGTCGCGGCGCGCGTTGAGCTGCCGCCCGAGACCAAGCAGCGGCTGCTCGAGCTGCGCTCCGAGCCGGAGCGGATGCGGGTCCTCGCCGAGGCGCTGGGGGCGTTGGTGACCGCGGTGGCCCGCTCGCGCGAGATCGCCGAGCGCGCGAAGCTGAACGGCAAGGTGATCGTCGGCTGATCGGCGCCCGGGGGTCCGGTCACCCGCTGGTCGCGTCGGCGACCAGGTCGCGCGAGTCGGCGATCCGCGCTCCCGCGGCGCGCATGTCGGCCAGCGCGCGCCGGGAGTCTCCCTCGTTGACCTCGACGGCGCGGATCGCGTCCTCGACCACGGTGACCTGGAAGCCCTCGCGGCACGCGTCGATCGCCGAGGCGCGCACGCAGTAGTCGGTCGCCAGGCCGCCGACGACGACCTCGTCGACGTCGCGGTCGCGAAGGATCGCGGCCAGGTCGGAGTTCTCGAACCCCGAGTACCCCTCCTCGTCGCGCTCGCGACCAACGTCGACGACGGCGTCGATCTCGATCCCGCGCATCGCGGGATGAAACTCGGCGCCCTCGGTCCCGCGCACGCAGTGGACCGGCCACGGGCCGCCCTGGGCCGCGAACGAGTCGTGGTCGGGCGGATGCCAGTCCCGGGTCGCGACGACGACGTCGAGCGCCTCGGCGAGCCGTTCGATCGGCGCGGCGATCTCGTCCCCGCCGCGGACCGCGAGCGCGCCGCCGGGCGCGAAGTCGTTCTGGAAGTCGACGATCAGCAACGCGCGGGGCATCGACCGGAGGCTAACGCTGTCGAAGGCAGGCAGGATCCCTGCATGGCGCGCGGGGGCGCTCCACGCTCACGGGGGAACGGCACCGCCTACCATGGCGCTGTGCAGCGGCGCAGGGAGTCAACCCCGCCGGCCGCGCCCGGTCCCGATCCGGTCCGCGTGCGCCGTCTTCGCGAGGACGCGCGGCGTCCGATGAGCGTCAACCTCGCCGAGGGCATCGCGCTCAGCCACACGCTGATGCGCTTCGTCGGCGCCGCCCGCCGGCGGTGAGCGAACCGGCCTTCGACCAGCTGCTGCGCCGCCTCTCCGAGGCCGATGTCGAGTTCGTGCTGGTCGGGGGCCTCGCCGTGAACGCGTGGGGGGTCGTGCGGGGCACCAAGGACGTCGACGTGGTCGTCGCGCCGGGGGACGAGAACCTCGGGCGCGTCGCGGCCGTGGCGGTGGCCGCCCGAGGGCACGTGCAGGTCGGCGAGGCGTTCCTGGGCAGCGCGCCGTCGATCGCGGCGCGGCTGGCCGAGGGCGAGCAGGTGGCGATCGAGACCGGGCTCGGACGGCTCGACATCGTGCAGGGCCTCGATGGGGTCCCGCCATACGCCGAGCTGCGCGCCAGGGCCGAGCAAGCGCAGGTGCTCGGGGTCTCGATCGCGGTCTGCTCGCTCGAGGACCTGCGCGCGATGAAGCGGGCGACCGGCCGGGCGCGGGACATCGCCGACCTCGAGGACCTCGAAGCGGTGGGCGATTGAACGACCGGAGCCCCGGCCGGTGGCCAACGCCTACGCGATCGCGACCGCCCCGCCGCGGCGCGGGTCGCCACCGCCGCGCAGCTCGCCCGTGCGCGGATCGCGGGCGACCGCTTGCACGCCGCCGAAGAAGAGGTTGCGCGCGGGCCAGCGAACGACCTCGTAGCCGCCCCGCTCGAGCCGTCGCAACGCCCCCTCGTCGACGCCCGGCTCGGCCTGGACCGCGCCCTGCTCGAAGTGCACGCGCGGGGCGACCACGGCGTCGGCGACGTCGAGCCCCTGGCAGACGAGAGCGACGATCGTCTGCAGGATCGCCGAGCGGATTCGGTTCGAGCCGCCGCTGCCCAGCCCGGCCTCCAGCCTCCCGTCGCCGAGGATGATCGTCGGCGACATCATCGACGGGATTCGCCGGCCCGCCGGGTGGCGGTGAAAGCCGAGCGGGTTGAGGTCCTGCTCGCCGAGCATGTTGTTGACGTGCACCCCGGTGCCGGGGACGATCAGCCCCGAGCCGGTGCCGTTCGAGCAGGTGACGCTGGCGCAGCGCCCCTCGCCGTCGACGGCCGTGATGTGGGTGGTCGATCCGAGGCGGCCGGAGAGAAAGCGAGTGGCAAAGCCCGGCTCGTGGAGGCCGGCGAGGAACTCCTCGGTCCGCGCCCGTTGCGCCGCCTCCATCGCCTCGACTACCCGCTCGGTTCCCGGGCAGCCGTCGCCGCCGCGGTCGAGGAGCTCAAGCGCGTAGGCGATCAGCAGCCCCCCGGACGAGGGCGGCGGGTTGGTGAGCACCTCGCGGCCGTGAAAGCCCGCGCGCACGGGATCGCGCGGGATCGGCTCGTAGGACGCGAGGTCGGCCGGGGCGAGCGTGCCACCGCGCTCCAGGACCCAGTCGGAGATCTTTGCGGCGATCTCGCCGCGGTAGAACGGATCCGCCCCCTCGGCCCCGAAGCGCTCGAGTCCCTCCCCGAGCTCCTCGAAGCGGAAGGTGTCGCCCTCGCGGAGCAGGTTGCCGCCCGGCGCGTAGACCTCGCGCGCCTCCTCGTAGTGGGTGAGGATCGGCTCGAGGATCGCGAGAAAGTAGGCCTGCTCGCCATTGACCCGATGACCGTCGCGCGCCAGCCGCGCGGCCGGCGCCGCCAGCTCGGCGAGCGGGACCGTCCCGAACCCCCGCAGGGCGCGCTCGAGCCCGCTCGGCACGCCGGGCACGCCGCACGACGCGGCGCCGACGTTGAAGACCTGCGTCGACTCCTCGGTGAAGTGGACCGGGATCGGGACCAGCTCGGAGCGGCGCTCACGCCCGCCGGCGCCGGGCACGGCGACGAAGAAGTCGAGCACGGTCGTTCCGGGGGCGGTGTGGATGAGCATGTAGCCGCCGGCGCCCATGCCGGTCAGCGGGCTCTCGGTGACGAACGACGTGATCACCGCCGCGACGGCGGCGTCGACGGCATTGCCACCCTCGCGCAGCACCCGTGCCCCCGCCTCGGCCGTCAGCGGGTGCCCAGCCGCGACCACCCCCCGCGCAGTCATCGCGACCCTGCGCCGGCGGACGGGAAGCGGAGCATGCCGCCGGGCGTGTAGCTAGCGGCCCGGGACGTACTCGGGGACGTCGAGGTCGAGGTCGCGGGGGCGCGACTCGCCGCGCGCGGCGACCGGGCGGCGCTCTCGCCGGCGCGCAGCCGAGGACTCGGCGCCGGTCTCGCGACGCTCGCCGGCCGGCGACGCGGCGGGCCGGCGCTCGAGGCCGTCGAACCGAGTCGCGATCACCGTGATCCAGACCTCGTCGTCGATCGACTCGTCGATGTTGGCCCCGAAGATGATGTTTGCGTCGGCGTGGGCGGCCTCCTGGACGACCTTCGCCGCATCGGAGACCTCGAGCAGGCTGAGGTCCGATCCGCCGGTGATCGAGAGCAGGATCGAGCGCGCCCCGTCGACCGAGGTCTCGAGCAACGGTGAGGAGACGGCGCTCTCGGCCGCCTTGACCGCCCGGTTGTCGCTCGCGCCCATACCGATCCCGAGCAGCGCGTGGCCGGCGTCGCGCATCGTCGTGCGCACGTCGGCGAAGTCGAGGTTGATCATCCCGGGCAGGGTGATCAGCTCGGAGATCCCCTGCACGCCCTGGCGCAGCACGTCGTCGGCGACCTGGAACGCCTCCATCATCGTCGTCGTCTTCGCGAGCACGGTCAGCAGGCGCTCGTTCGGGACGACGATCAACGTGTCGACCTCGCGGCCGAGCGCCTCGATCCCGTCATCGGCCTGCTTTGCCCGGCGCGAGCCCTCGAAGCGAAACGGCCGCGTGACGATGCCGACCGTGAGCGCCCCGACGTCCCGCGCGAGGCGGGCGATCACCGGCGTCGCGCCGGTGCCCGTGCCGCCGCCGGCCCCGGCCGTGACGAAGACCATGTCCGAGCCCTTGAGCAGGCGCTTGATCTTGTCCTGCTCCTCGAAGGCCGCCTTGAAGCCGAGCTGCGGGTCCGAGCCGGCACCGAGCCCGCGGGCGACGCCGCTTCCGAGGTGCACGGTGACGTCCGCGGTCGACTGCTGGAGCGACTGAAGATCGGTGTTGACCGCCATGAACTCGACCCCCGGGATGCCCGCCTCGACCATGCGGTTGATCGCGTTGACGCCGGCGCCCCCGATGCCGATCACCCGAATCACCGGCGCGTGGGGCTGCACGTCGTCGACGGAGACCGCTCCCCGGTATCTGGGCTCCTCGCGACCGTAGGTCGGCCCCGGGACGTCCATCGCGTCATCGGCGAAGATTCGCGACAACCGCTGCTTGGCCCCGGGCGGCGGCTCGTCGATCCGGTAGGCGTGCACGGGGTCGGGGTCGGGCGGCGGCTGCGGCGCGTCGGCTTGGTCGAACGGCCCGCTCTCCGTCTCCGGCTCGCGGGCGAGCGGCGGCGGCTCGGCGGACCGCGGCGACTCGGAGGCCGGCGCGGCCTCGCGACTCATTACGTTGGTCTCGTCCTCGGCCGGGGGGTCCGGCCGGGCGGGAGGCTCGGGCGGATCATCGGGATCTACGGTCGAGCGAAAGAGATCGGCGAGCGGACCCTCGCGCATGCTGGCCCGCTTACGACGCGCCATTCGTCAGAACCTCCTTGGCCAGCTCTCGGTAGTAGTCCGCCGCGTTGCCCTTGGGATCGTACTTGAGCACGCTCGAACCACGCACCGGCGCCTCGGCGAACTTGATCGCCTTGCGGATCCGCGACTTGAACACGAGCTCGCCGAAGTTCTCTTCGAGGATCTCGACCGCCTCCTTGGCGTGGACGGTACGCGAGTCGAGCATCGTCGGCAGGATGCCCTCGATCTTGACCCTCGGGTTGAGGTTCTCCTGGATCATCTCGAGGGTGTTCTGGAGCTGCAGCAGGCCGCGCATCGAGAGGTACTCGCACTGCACCGGGACGATCACCTTGTCCGAGGCGGTGAGCGCGTTGATCGTCAGCAGGCCGAGGCTCGGCGGCGTGTCGATGCAGACGAAGTCGTAGTCGTCGGTGACCACCGAGAGCGCCTTCTCGAGAGAGCGCTCGCGGCCGATCTGGGTCGACATCGCGATCTCGGCGCCGGCGAGGTCGATCGAGGCGACCGCGATGTCGATCTCGCGCTCCTGGATCACCTCGCGGATCGGGATGTGATGAACGAGGACGTCGAACATCGACTTCTCGACCTTGTCCGGGTCGACCCCCTGGCTCATGGTCAGGTTGCCCTGCGGGTCGAGGTCGACGCAGAGCACCCGGTGGCCTGACTCGGCGAAGGCGACGGCGAGGTTGAGCGTGCTCGTAGTCTTCGCGACCCCGCCCTTCTGATTCGCGAACGAGATCACCTCGGCGCGTGGAGCGGACTCCGAAGAGTCGTCGCCGCCCGGCGGGGAGGGCTTGCGGCTCGGGGCCAGCGCCTCGTTGGCGGTGATCCGAATCTCCTCGGCATCCTCGGCCTCCGGCACGCGATTGGCGGGGGGCGCCGCCGTGGCACGCTCGGGCTCGGGCGCGGGCGGGCTGGGCGCCTCCGGCGCGACCGGCTCGGGCTCGGGCGGGCTGGCGGGCTCGGGCGCGGCAGCCTCGGACGCGGCCGGCTCCGGCGCGACCGGCTCGGGCT
>WHSW01000196.1 GCA_009379895.1 Solirubrobacterales bacterium | reverse complement strand
CACCACGCTGTCCGGCGGCGAGCGGCAGCGGCTCAAGCTGGCCACCCACATGGGCAAATCAACGTCCCGCCCACCCGGCGTCTACGTCCTCGACGAGCCGACCACCGGCCTCCACCTCGCCGACGTCGAGCAGTTGCTCGGCCTGCTCGACCGGCTGGTCGACTCCGGCAAGTCGGTGATCGTCATCGAGCACGACCAGGCGGTCATGGCGCACGCCGACTGGATCATCGACCTCGGACCCGGCGCCGGCCACGACGGCGGCCGGATCGTCTTCGAGGGCACACCCGCCGAGCTCGTCGCCGCCCGCTCCACGCTCACCGGCGAGCACCTCGCGGCCTACGTCGGCACCTGACCGAGGCCCTCGCGGACACCGTGGGACGAGTTCTCTCCGCGCCGACCCACGGCCGCGCCCCAGCTCCGTCTCGACCCGGCCGCGCCCCTCAGGCGGCTCCCGAGTCGCGCTCGATGCGCCGCTCGATCCCGTCGAGCAGGAGCTCGAGCCCGCGCTCGAAGCGGTCCTCGCTGAAGGCCCCCTCGATCATCTCGGTGATCACGTCGACCGGATCGCGGCCGGTGAACATCTCGTGCACGTGCGGGTACTCGTCGGCGCTCAATGCCGCGATCCGCTCGCGGATCAGCTCTGACCACCGCCCGCGGACCACGTCCGAGGCGCGCTCGGCGAGCCCGGCCGGCCCGCCCTCGACCATCGCGACGACCCGGTTGTGGCGCAGGGAGAAGCCGAACACGTAGTCGTCGACCAGGGCGGAGAGCTCGAGCCGCTCCATCGGGCCCAGGCCGGTCCCGGCGAGCGCGGCGAGCGTCTGATCGAAGTGCTTGACCCCGTTCGGCCCACCCTCGGTGCCGGGCGGAATTTCGATCGTCCAGGGATGGCGCAGGAAGGCGGCCTTCGTGCGCCGCGAGATCTCGCCGAGCGCCTCGCGCCAGTCGGCGGGCATCTCGCCGTCCTCGATCAGCAGCTCGCCCATGATCGCGTCGTCGATCAGGTCGATCAGCTCGCCCTTGTTGCGCACGTAGTGGTAGAGGGTCATCGTCCCGGCCCCGAGCTCGGCCGCGACGCGTCGCATCGAGACCGCCTTGAAGCCCTCGGCGTCGGCGATCGCGATCGCCGCCAGGGCGATCTGCTCGCGCGTGTAGGCGGCCCGCCGAGCGCCCGGCTCGGGGCGGTCCCAGATCGTCTGCGAGACCTCGCTCGACACTTCGTACAGCGTACTGCTATCGTCCACGTACGATGTACGAGACAGACATACAACGTACCAACGGCAATCGCAACCTCGACCTCGACCTCGGGGTCCACGCGCGGGGGCTCGGCAAGCGCTACGGCGAGCTCTGGGTACTGCGCGACCTCGACCTGACCGTCCGCGCCGGCTCGGTGCTCGGGCTGCTTGGCCACAACGGGGCCGGCAAGACGACCGCCGTCCGCCTGCTGACCACGCTCGCCGCTCCGAGCACCGGCACGGCGTCGGTCGCCGGCTTCGACGTCGCCGCCGCCCCCGCACGGATCCGCTCGCGGATCGGCGTCGCGGCGCAGGAGGCGACCGTCGACGGGCTGCTCTCGGGGCGCGCCAACCTCGAGATGATCGGGCGCCTGTATCACCTGCCCGCCGCCGCCGCCCGCGAGCGCGCCGCCGAGCTGCTCGAGCTGTTCGGGCTCGACGACGCGGCTGAGCGCCTGGTCAAGACCTACTCCGGCGGTATGCGCCGACGGCTCGACCTGGCCGCCAGCCTGGTCGCCTCCCCGCCGGTCCTGTTCCTCGACGAGCCGACCACCGGTCTCGACCCGGCCAGCCGGCGCGAGCTCTGGGAGCTGCTCGGCGGGCTGGTCGACGGCGGCACGACGGTCGTGCTCACCACCCAGTACCTCGAGGAGGCCGACCGGCTCGCCGACCAGATCGTCGTCCTCGACCACGGCCGGATGGTGGCGACCGGCTCGCCGACCGAGCTCAAGCTGCGGATCGGCGGTGAGCGGGTCGGGGTGACGGTCGCCGGTGCGGTCGAGCTCGAGCCCGCCGCGGCGGCGCTCGCCCCGTTCGCCGAGAGCGCCGCCGACCTCGACCCCGAGGCGCTCGCGGTGACCGCGCCGATCCGGCCCGGCACCCGGCTGATGGACGTCGTGCGCGCGCTCGACGCGGGTGGGGTCGAGGCGATCGACGTGCACCGGCGCGAGGCGACGCTCGACGACGTCTTCCTGACCCTGACCAAGACCGAGCCCGCACCGCTCGTGGAGGTGGCCGCATGAATCAGATCGACCTCGCGGCGGAGCCGAGCCTCGCGACCCGCCTGCGCTGGCAGGCCTCCGACAGCCTCGTGATCGCGAGGCGCAGCCTCGCCCACGTGCGCCAGATCCCCGAGAAGCTGATCGACGTCACCCTGCAGCCGCTGATGTTCGTGCTCCTGTTCGGGTTCGTGTTCGGCGGCGTGATCGCGGTCCCGGGCGGCGACTACCGCGAGTACCTGCTCGGCGGCATCCTCGTGCAGACGATCGCCTTCGGGATGGTCGGTCCGGCCACCTCGATGGCGACCGATCTCACCGAGGGCATCGTCGATCGCTTCCGCACGTTGCCGATGTCGCGCAGCTCGTTCCTGCTCGGACACCTGATCGCCGAGCTCGGGGCGATGCTGCTGGCGATCGCCGTGCTCAGCGTCAGCGGCGTGATCGTCGGCTGGGAGATCCACGCGAGCGTGCTGAGCGCGGTCGCCGGATACGGGCTGCTGATCGCGTTCGCGTTCACGATGCTGTGGGTCGGCACCCTGATCGGGGTGATCGTGCGCTCGGCGGACGCGGTGATGGGGATCGCCTTCCTGATCGTCTTCCCGCTGACCTTCCTGGCCGCCACCTTCGTGCCGCTCGACGGGCTGCCCGACGGCCTGCGACAGATCGCCGAGTACAACCCGGTCAGCTCGCTGGCCGCGGCGACGCGGACCCTGTTCGGCAATCCGACCGCGATTCCCGACTCGGCCCCATGGACGCTGGCCCACCCGGTGGCGAGCTCGCTCGCCTGGTGCGCCGCGCTGCTCGCGGTGGCGGTGCCGCTCACGGTGCGCCGCTTCAGGGCCAAGACCACCGGCTGATCGCGTGTGCCCGGCCGGCGCCGGACCGGCTATCATCGCTTCATTAAGTGAAGTAGCTTCAGCGCCTGAAGTGGAGACCGACATGCAGCTTCCCCTGATCCCCCTCGAAGACAGCGTCCTGTTCCCCGGGATGACCGCGACGATCGCCGCCGACGTCGGCGACGCCGAGCGGGTCCTGGTCGTCCCGCGAGCCGACGGCGAGTACGGCCGCGTCGGCACGGTCGCCGAGGTGGACGAGAAGGGCCGCCTGCCGGGCGGCATCGAGGCGGTCACCCTGAGCGGCCTGCACCGCGGCCGCGCCGGCGGCGCCGCGACCCAGACGCCGACCGGCGAGCTGCTTGTCGACGTCGAGGAGATCCACGACGGCCTCCCCGCCGGCGAGCGCACCCGCGAGCTCGAGCGCGAGTACCGAGCCGTGGTCGAGGAGATCCTGGAGCTGCGCGGCGACGACGGCCGCGTCTCGGCCTTCCTGCGCTCGATTTCCGAGCCCGGGGCGCTCGCCGACACCTCCGGCTACAGCCCCGACCTGAGCCTCGCCGACAAGCGCCGCCTGCTCGAGACCGTGCCGGTCACCGAGCGGCTCGAGCTCGCCCTCGAGCTGCAGCGGGAGCGACTCGCCGAGCTGCAGGTGCGCCGCCGGATCCACGACGACGTCGAGTCCGGCGCGCAGGCCCAGCAGCGCGAGTACTTCCTGCGCAAGCAGATGGAGTCGATCCGCAAGGAGCTCGGCGACGACGACGCCTCCGTGGTCGACGAGTACCGGGCCAAGATCGCGGAATCGGCGATGCCCGACACCGTTCGCGAGCAGGCCGAGCGCGAGCTCGGCCGCCTCGAGCGGATGGGCGAGGCGAGCGGCGAGTCGTCGATGATCCGCACCTACCTCGACTGGCTGCTCGGCGTGCCGTGGGGCGAGCGCTCCGACGAGAAGCTCGACCCGGTCTCGGCCCGCGAGGTGCTCGACGCCGACCACGCCGGCCTCGAGGACGTCAAGGACCGGATCACCGAGTACATCGCGGTGCGCCGGCTGCGCCGCGAACGCGGCCTGACCGACACCGGCCGCGGGGCCGGGGCGATCCTCACCCTGATCGGTCCGCCGGGGACCGGCAAGACCTCGATCGGCGAGTCGATCGCCCGCGCCACTGGGCGCGAGTTCGTGCGCATGTCGCTGGGCGGCGTGCGCGACGAGGCCGAGATCCGCGGCCACCGGCGGACCTACATCGGCGCCCTGCCCGGGCGCCTGGTGCGCGCGCTCAAGGACGCCAAGACGATGAACCCGGTGATCATGCTCGACGAGGTCGACAAGGTCGGCGCCGACTGGCGCGGCGATCCGAGCGCCGCCCTGCTCGAGGTCCTCGACCCGGCCCAGAACCACTCCTTCCGCGATCACTACCTCGATGTCGAGCTCGACCTCTCCGAGGTCCTGTTCATCGCCACCGGAAACGTCGCCGAGACGATCCCGGGGCCGCTGCTCGACCGGATGGAGGTGGTGCGCTTCGACGGTTACACGACCGACGAGAAGCTGGCGATCGCGCGGGGCTACCTGTGGCCGCGCCAGGTCGAGCGCAACGGGCTGCGCGACGACGAGGTCGCGATCGACGACGCGCTGGTCCGCGACGTGGTCACCGAGTACACCCGCGAGGCGGGCGTGCGCAACCTCGAGCGCGAGCTCGGCAAGCTGCTGCGAAAGACGGCGACCAAGATCGCCTCCGAGGCGGTGACCCCGCCGGTGGCGATCGACCTCGACGCGATCCGCGACGCGCTCGGCCGCCAGCGCCACTTCCAGGAGTCCGCCGAGCGCACCGCGGTGCCCGGGGTCGCGACCGGCCTCTCGGTGACCGGCGCCGGCGGCGACGTGCTCTTCATCGAGACCAGCTCGATGCCGGGCAAGGAAGGGTTCGTGCTCACCGGCCAGCTCGGCGACGTGATGAAGGAGTCGGCGCGGATCGCGCTCTCCTACGTGCGCGGCCACGCCGAGCGGCTCGGCCTCGACGACGAGGCGTTCTCCGAGCGCGAGTTCCACATCCACGTGCCCGCCGGCGCGATCCCCAAGGACGGCCCGAGCGCCGGGATCACGATGACCACCGCGCTCGTCTCGCTGCTCACCGGCCGACCGGTCAAGCACACGGTCGGGATGACCGGCGAGGTCACCCTGCAGGGACGCGTGCTGCCGATCGGCGGGCTCAAGCAGAAGGTCTTGGCGGCCCATGCCGCCGGCCTGACCGACGTGGTTCTGCCCGAGCGAAACCGCGGTGACCTCGACGACGTGCCGACCGAGGTCCGCGAGGAGATGGGGTTCCACCCGGTGCTCGCGATCGACGAGGTGCTCGACCTGGCGCTCGAGCCGGCGGTCGCCGCCGCCGAGCCGCTGGCCGCCTGATCGGGCCCGCCGCCCGGCGCGGGGGGGCTCCCGGGGGGCTTAGCCCCCCGGGTGAGGTGGTAGAACTCCGCCCCGTGGAGGCGAGCAGCGGCCAGCCGGACACCCGCCAGCAGGCGATCGAGTCGCTGAAGGCGAAGCGCGGCTTCAAGGCGATGTTGCTCGCCTACGTGGTGGTCAACGTGGTCCTGGTCGTGATCTGGGCCGTCTCGGGCGGCGGCTACTTCTGGCCGATCTGGGTGATCGGCGGATGGGGCCTCGGCGTGCTGATCACCGCATACAACGTCTACTGGCGCAAGCCGATCAGCGAATCCGAGATCGAGCGCGAGCAGCAGCGCCTGGGCCAATAGGGGCCACCGAGCCGGTGCCCGCCGTCCCCGAGCCGGCGCCGGCGGGTGCCGGGCGCGCCCGCCCCGCGAGTGCGCGCTCGCGCGGCTCGCTCTCCGCGGCCGAGGCGCGCCGCTTGGCGCTCGCCGCGCAGGGGTTCTCCGACCGCCGCCCGAAGGTCGAGCCCGGCGGCTGGGACCTGCGCCGGGTGTTGCGCCGGGTCGGGCTGCTGCAGATCGACTCCGTCAACGTCCTCGCCCGCGCCCACTACCTGCCGGCCTTCAGCCGGCTTGGCCCGTACCCGCGCGAGCTGCTCGACCGGGCCTCGATGCGAGCCCCCCGGCGCCTGTTCGAGTACTGGGGCCACGAGGCGTCGCTGCTGCCGGTCGAGCTGCAGCCGCTGCTTCGGTGGCGCATGGAGCGCGCGGCGAGCGAGGCCTGGGGCGGCATGCGCCGGATCGGCCGCGAGCGCCCCGAGCTGGTCGCCTCGGTGCTCGAGCAGGTCCGCGAGCGCGGGCCGATCGTCGCCGCGGAGCTGAGCGAGGACCGGCCGCGGCGCAGCGGGCCGTGGTGGGACTGGTCCGACGCCAAGCGGGCGCTCGAGTGGCTGTTCTGGAG
>WHSW01000195.1 GCA_009379895.1 Solirubrobacterales bacterium | reverse complement strand
GAGATCTCGTCATTTAGCGCGCCGAAGCCAGACTCGATCCGGTGGATCGAGGCGAGGATCGCCGGCCCGCGGGGGCCGAGCCCGTAGCGCTCGGCCGCCTCGACGTAGAAGCGCTGAAAGCGCCGTGGGGGCGCGTCCTTGCCCCCCCAACCGCCGAAGGCGCTCGGCGCCGTTGGACCACAGGCGGCGGCGTCGCTGCCCAGCGCGCCGCCCCCGACGAGCGCCGCCCCCATGACGAGGACGAAGACGCCGAGGATCGCCGCGGCGACGAGCGCGACCTTGACCCCGATGAGGTGCACGGCCGCGCGCCCGGCCGCGCGCCCGGCCATGCGGGCCAGGCGGGGGCGCCGGTCTGCCTCACCGCGTGAGCGCGCTGACACGCCACGCCTCGCCCACGCGCAGAAGCTCGAGCCCGAGCGTCGAGGCCTCGCCCGCGCGCTTGGCGTAGGCGACCACCTGCGCCTCGGTCACGCGTCCGTGCGCGCCGGCGATCGCGATGAAGTCGGTGCGCACGAGCCTCGCCGCCGCCGGCGGCTTCATCCCGGGCGGCAGGCGCGGGGGCGCTTCGAGTAGCTCGCGGGCCAGCTGGGAGGTCGCGGTGGCACGCAGCTGGCGGTCGAGCGCGACGTCGTCCTCGAGGACCTCGTAGCGCGAGAAGGCGGCGAAGAAGCGGCGAGCGACGGCAAGCGCGCCGCGGCGCGCCTCGCGTTGGACGCGACGCACGCGTGCGGGCGGGTGCTCGCGCTCGCGCCCGAGCTCGGGCTCGTCGGCGGCGGCCGCCCTGGGCGGGCGCGCTTGCTTGGCGGGATCGGCGTGACTTGGAGGGTTCTCGTCCCGGGGATTCGCCGCCGGCTCTTCGGTCTGCCTGGCGGCGATCTTGGGCTCGGAGGTTGTGATCGGCGTCTCGTCGCCGCCGAGCAGGGCGTCGATGCCGACCAGCGAGCCGATCATGGCGAGAACGCAGGCGCCGAACAGCGCGTGGCGTCCCGTCATAGACGCCTACCGCGGAACTGGTCGGCGCGCGAACGGCGGCGCTCGTGGCGGCGGCGCTCGTGAACGCGCCGGCGGCGCTGTGCGTCGACGTGACGGTAAAGGGCCCCCTCGCCGTGCGCTTGGCGGTAGGCCTCGCGCGCGTTTCGCTGTTGGCTTGGCGTCGGCGGTGCGCCCATCGGCGAGTCGGGGATCGCGGCGTAGAGCTTGCGATCGCGCGCCAGCGACCGGCCCACCCTGGTGTAGGCCTCGGTCTTTCGCGGGGCATCGCGGGGGTCGGTGCTCGCCATCAGCCCCGCGTACTCCTCGCCGCTCATCCCCGCGCGCCAGCCGTGCACGGCGTGATCGGCGGGCCTGTCGAGGGAGGCGCGGACGCCGTCCTCGAGCTCGCGCTGCTGGCGCTCGCTGAACGCCGAGCCGCTGGCGCGCGCGGCGTCGGTCTCGGCGACGAACCGCTCGGCCTGCTTTGCCCGGGGGGCGTTGCTGGTGATGACGGTCCTTGTCGCCGCCTCCTTCTCGCCGAGTTGGGCCGCGCGCTGGCGCGCCTTCGCGGCCGAGGCCGCGTGCTCGCGTGAGGCCGCGTCGTGGGTGGCGGCCCGTTGCTTGGCGGTGCGCGCGCTGGTCGGGTCGGGCGCGCGCGCGGCCGCGGCCCGGTGGCGGCCCGCCTGCGCGTCGTGGTCGGCGGCGGTGCGGCTGTGCGTGGCGGCGTCGGCCTCGGCGCCGTGGCGCTGGCGTGTGAGCTCGCCGAGGGCTCGCTGGCGTTCGCGCTGGGCGCCCACGGTCTGTGACTCCTGTGTGTAGCGCTGGTTGCCGAGCTCTTGCGCGCGCCCCGTGAGGCTCTGCTGGGCGCCCGCGTGGGTGGCGTCCTCGACGTCCTCGGGCGCCCCGAAGCGATCCTCCCAACGCTGGCGAAGGGCACCGCGTCCGCGCTGGAAGCCCTGGCGTGCCATGCCGGCCATGCGGGCGCCGAAGAGGAGCCCGCCGAGGGTTCCCGCGGCACCCAGCCGGTCGCCGTCGTCGCTCAGCGACACCCACCGCAGGACGTCATTTCGCTTTAAAAACGCCGACCACCAAAAGGCCGAGAGCACGACGATCCCGAGGATCGCGGGCAGTCCGTCGCCCGTGGAGCCGACCTGCCTTCCGATCAGCAGGGTTCCGAGGATGACGATCGCAAGCAGCGCGGAGTAGAGAAGCTTTGCGAGCACCGCCCCGAGCAACACCGTGATCCAGCCGGTCCATGCCTTGCGCCCGGCCTCGCCGAAGGCGGGCATCAACATCAAGAAGGGGGCCGCCATCAAGAGGATGAAGGCGACCGAGGCGGCCAGGAAGAGGCGCAGGCACAGCCAACCCAGGAGCAGGAGCAGGCCGAGGAGCCCGACGAGGAGCAGGCCGACCATCGGCAGGCGCATGGTCTGGTGGCCGTTGTTTTGCATCGCGACGGCGCCCTTGAGCTCCTCGGGGCCGTACTTCGCAAGGTCCTCGTACATGCTCTGGCGCTGGTCGCTCTCATACGGGAACGCGAGCCAGGCCTCGAGGTTCTGACTCGGCGCCGGTAGGCCCTCGGGCAGGCTGGCCTCCACGGTGTCCGACTGTGGGCTCTGCTCGGGATCGGGTCGGTAGCGGTCGAGCGCCCACCCCGGATCGGAGAAGTTGAGCACCGCGAAGACGGGGTAGACGACGCCTCGCCAGAGCTCCTCGGTGGCGTCGGCATAGCCCTGGCGCGGGCGGTCGACGTCGCCCTGCGGGGCCGCCACCAGCGCGACCGAGAGGTCGTTCGCCCAGCCGCTCAGCTTGCCCACGGTCTCGCCGGGCTCGTGGATCATCACCCAGCTGGCGAGCATCGCCGCCACCGCGAGCAGGGTGCCGGCGAGCGCCGGGCCTGCGTCGCGGCGCACGAGCCCGCGCCACAGAACCCAGGTTCCGAGCGCCGCGAAGGCGGTCGCGAGCAGCGGGTCGGTGAAGGCCTCATAGAAGCTCGCCAGCCCGCGCCCGACGTCGCCCATGAAGGAGGCGTCCTCGAAGGGGCTGAAGGCAAGGGCCCAGCCGAGCACGGTGAAGATCCCGTGCAGGACCCACAGCAAGACCATCCAGATCGCATTCGCGAGCGCGCCGAAGGCCTTGGCGGCGTTGCCGACGATCATGTCGCCGGGGCTGCCCGAGTCATCGCCCCAGAAGTCGAGCTGGTAGTTGGAGAGCGCGTAGCGCGAGTCGGGCTGGCCGCTCGCCTCGCAGTTGGCGCCCGCGTCGCCGGAGCTCACCCCGCGCGCGCAGATCGGGTTCGGAAGCGTGAACGGGTCGGCGGGTATCGGCCCGGCCTCGGTCTCATACAGGTCACCGAGCGCGCTCTGTCCGCCCCTTTCCCCGGCGTCGCCTTCCCCCCGGCCGCCCCTTCCGTCGCCGTGTCGCTGGTCACCTTCAGGGTGGTTGGCCGGGGGGTGCGTCGGCACCGCCGATAGGTCCCCGATCCCGCCGAAGAGCGACCCCTCCTCGCACGGGAAGTTCGGATAGAGGTCGCAGCCGTTCGCGCGCTGCGATCCTGCGGCGGAGGCGCTTGTCGGCGCGAGCAGAGCCGCGGCCACAATCGCGGCCGCGATCGCCCTACGCCACCTCATCCGGGCCCTCGATCAGGGGCAGCAGGTCGAACTCGTCCTCGAGCTCGACGAACGGCCCGCCGCCGTTGTCATCTGGGGAGGCAGCGGGCGGGGCGTCGCTTGGCTGCGGCTCCTCGAGAGGGTCGTGGTCGGGTCGAAGCGCCGCCAGGAGGTCCTCGCCAAGCTCGACATGTAGTGGGACCACGCGGCCGTCGAAGTCGCGAAAGAAGCAGTCGCCGCGGCGAAAGCTCGAGCTCATGAGGCGCTGGCGCAGGGCCTCGTCGTCGGGGTCGAGGCGCAGCAGGCGCAGGGCGCGCGCGGCCTCCTCGTCGGTCTCGACGTGGAAGCTGAAGTAGTTGCCGACCAGCGGCTCGAGCTCCTTGGTGTCGCCGACGATCTGGGAGGCGAGGATCGGGGTGATGCGAAGCGAGCGCCCCATCCGCGAGAGCCTGCGCATGAGCGCCGCCCCCTGGGAGTCTCCGAGCAGCGCCCAGGCCTCGTCGAGGGCATAGACCGCGTGCTCGCGCTCGTCGGTCTCACACAGCCTTCGCGCGTAGGCGGCGATCAGGCGCAGCACCGACTGGGCGATGCGCTCGTCGTCCTCCATCTCCCCGCGCGCGGTCCCCGCCTCGGGCAGGTTGAGATTGCGAATCTCAAGCGCGGTGACCTGCGCGTCGCCGACCTCCGGCCCGTGTCCCACGGAGCGCCCGAACCCGAGCTGGGCGATCCCGGCGCCGAGGTGGACCTCGATCGCCGTCGCGGTCTGCTTTCCGCTCTCACCCCCGTGCCCCAGCTCGAGCAGCATGTCTCCGACGCAGCCGCGTTCGCGTTCGGCGATCGCGTTGACGGCACGGGTGATCTCGGTTCGCCACTCGGGCGGAATCGGCTCCGGGAGCAGGGCGAAGAGAAAGCTCATGGCAACCTGCTTTTGGGCGCCCTGGGGGGCGATCCGGAACGGGTCGAGCAGCCCGGCGAAGCGCTCGCCCTCGCCGAGCGTGATGCGCTCGGTGCGCTCGGCCACCTCGGGCAGGGCGAGCCACGCGTGGTCGCCGTGGCCCTTGGGGTCGATGTCGACGCAGCGGGCCCCCGAGAGGAAGGCGAGGTAGAGCAAAAGCTGCATGGTGGCCGTCTTGCCCGAGCCCAACGAACCGGTTAACAGCACGGTCGGGGGTCGGTTCTCGCGCGCGGCGGCGGCGATGTCGAAGAGCACCGGCTGGCGCGAGCCGGTCAGGGTGAAGCCGAGCAGCGGCCCGATCTCGGTGCCGGCGTGCGAGATCGCGGTCGGCACCATCGCTCCCACCTGCTCGGGGAGCAGGTGCATCTTGTACTCGGGGGTGGGATGGGGCTGCGCCGGCATCGCGCCCATGAACAGTCGGTGCTGATCGCCCGACGGGCGATAGAGCTCGACCCCGCGAAAGGAGTCGCGCAGGCGGTCTATGCGCCGCTCGAGCTCCTCGGCGTCGGGGGCGCCGACCACAACCGTCAGGGCGGAGCGAAGCAGGGGAGCGCGGTCGGAGCCGCCCAGGCGCTGGAGGGCCTCGCGCGCGGCGCTCGTGCGCTCGAGCGTCGCGGGCGCGGGGCCGTGCTCGCCGAAGCCCTCCTCCTTGGCCTGCTGGTCGGCGTCGACGAGGCGCTTCTTGGCGAGCTTCTCGGCGAGGCGGTTGGGGATCGTCTCGCAGGCGAGCACCGCGTCGACCGGAAAGTCGAGCTCGAGCGAGGCGAACATGAGCTCGGCCGCGGGGCCGGGGAAGCGCGTCTCGTCGGGCAGGGCGCCGACCACCAGCGCGGCCTGGTGTCCGACGCCCGCCTCGGAGTGCACGACGAGCGAGCGCGCCGCGATCTCGACCGGGCAGTCGTGCAGGCGCAGCAGGTCGTGGCCGTAGGGCTCAAAGCCGCCCTCGTCGTCGACGATCAGGGCCTGCGGCTGCCAGTTCGGGTCCACGCGCGGCTCTCCGACCCCGCGGGTGTAGGCGCTGCGGATCAGCGTCGCGACCTCCCCCGAGCGCGCCCGCTCGCAGGGCATGTATTCGGTGACCCGGTCAAAGAGGCGCGCCTCGAGCGGGCGCAGCTGCGCGAGGCTCTTGCGTCCCATGCCCTCGGCGCGGCGCAGGCGAAGCGCGGCGGCGAGCTCGTCGAAGAGGTCTCCGAGACGCTCTGAATTGCTCGCCCCGTAGCGCGGTGCGCCCAAGCGCACGAGGAGAAGGATCTCGGGGCGGACCACCCGCTCGCCGGCGAGCAGCTCGCGATGTCCTTCGGTGACGCGCTCGAACTCGGCGGTCAGGCGCTCGTCGCCGCGGGCGACCGCAAGCGCGCGCTCGACGTATTGGTCGACCGACCATTCGCGGCTCGCGCGGATGAGCTGAAAGTCGGTGGCGACCGCGTAGGCGAAGCCCTCGAGCTGCTCCTTGAGCTCGAGCTTGCCGGCGAGCGCGAGGCCGGTGTAGCTCTGGCCGATCAGGCGGTATGCGGCCCACACGTCCTTGGGCCCGCGGCCGAAGACCAGGTTTCCGTGCAGGAAGTAGTACGGGTTTCTCAACGCTCGACCTCGAGGGTGCCCGTCGGGGGCACGTGAACGGCGACCGGCTCGACGAGCGCGGGCCCGCCGCGCTCACGCAGGCGGACGCGCCGGGCGGCGCCCAGGCGAAGGCGAGCGCGAGCGGCGCGCATCGGCCCCCGGTCCTGCTTGCGAAGCGCCATCGGATAGAAGAGCGTCACCTGGGCGGGCCCGCGCACCCGGCCGCTGGGATAGCGCGGGCCGTCGCCCGATGGCGCCACGGTGATCTCGCGCAGCGGGCGCACGTAGGTACCGGGGCTCGGGCAGCGCCGAAGCGCCGCCAGGCGTCGCGGACAGAGCCAGTAGCGCACA
>WHSW01000194.1 GCA_009379895.1 Solirubrobacterales bacterium | reverse complement strand
GAGCGTCCTTCGAAACCTTGAGCAAAGGATCGAGAACCTCGTCGAAGGGGTGTTCAGCCGTGCGTTCTCATCGCAGGTGCAGCCGGTCGAGGTCGCCCGCAAGCTGGCCAAGGAGATGGACGCCCACCGCACCGCCTCGGTCTCGCGCGTCTACGTGCCCAACCAGTACACGGTCTGGCTCTCGGCCGAGGACCGGACCAGGCTCGAGGGCTACGAGCGCTCGCTCGAGCAGGAGCTGTCCTCCTACCTGCTCGAGCACGCGCGGCGCCACGACTACGCGCTGCTGACCAGGCCCGAGGTCGAGCTCGAGTCCGACGACCGGCTGCGGCTGGGCGAGTTCGGGATCCAGACGCGCCTGGTCAAGCCGCCGGCGCGCCAGGGCGAGGACGCCGAGCAGGGCGAGCACGGGCACACGATGGTCTACAGCGCTCCACCGAAGCAGACGAAGTCGCGCCGCCGCCAGCCCGCCGCGCACCTGACCGAGACCAAGGCGATCGTCTCGCTCAACGAACGTCGCTACGTGCTCGACGGCCCGACCGCCGTGCTCGGCCGCTCGCGCGAGTCCGACTGCGTGCTCAACGATCCGAACGTCTCGCGGCGCCACGCCGAGCTGCGTCGCGGCCCGACCGGCGACTGGCAGATCGTGGACTTGGAATCGACCAACGGGGTAAAGGTCAACGGTCGCCGGGTCGACGCCTCGCGCCTGGCGCCCGGCGACGAGGTTGCCCTCGGCACAGTCCGCTTCACCTTCGACATCGAGCACTAGACAGCTTGGACACCGAACCGATCGCGGTCGCCCTGAAGTTCGGCTTCCTCGCCGTCCTCTACCTGTTCCTGTTCTGGGTCTCGCGCAGCGCCCTGCGCGAGCTGCGGCGCACCAGCGCCCCGGCCCCGGAGGCGACCGGCTTCCACGCCACCGCGGGCCCCGGCGGGCGGTCCGCGGCGACCGATGCCTCCCTGGTCGCGGTCCACGGGGGCGGCCTGTCCCCCGGCGATCGCTACGACCTCTTCGGCGGCCTCTCGATCGGCCGCTCGACGGAGGCGGACGTGAGGATCGAGGACCGCTTCGCGTCGTCGATCCACGCCCGCCTGTACTCGCGCGGCGCGTCCTACTTCGTCGAGGACATGGGCTCGACCAACGGCACCTTCCTGAACGGCACCGCGCTCGAGGGCGAGGCGGAGCTGGCCGACCTCGATCAGATCAAGATCGGCGACACAGAGATGCGCTTCGAGCTCGAGCTCCCCGGGGACGGCTAGTGCAGCGCCTGGGGACCGGGGGCGCGGATGGGGGCGAGGGCTGATGCTGCGCGTCGGCGAGCAGGCGTTTCGCTCGGACACCGGGCGCCAGCGGACCGCCAACGAGGACTCCTACTACGCGCGCGCACCGCTGTTCGCGGTCGCTGACGGCATGGGCGGCGCGCAGGCGGGCGAGGTTGCGTCGCGGATCGCGGCCGAGTCGTTCGAGCCGGCGCCGCGCGAGGGCGAGCCGCCGGAGGCATACCTGCGCCAGATCGCCCACGCCGCCAACGAGCGGATACACAACCTCGCGCAGAACGACTCCAGCCGCTCCGGCATGGGCACCACCCTGACCGCGGCCATGGTCGAGGGCGACGACGTCTCGTTCGCGCACGTCGGCGACAGCCGCGCCTACGTCTTTCGCGACGGCGAGCTGCGGCTGTTGACCTCCGACCACTCGCTGGTCGAGGAGCTGCGCCGCCAGGGCCGACTGACCGAAGAGCAGGCGGAGGACCATCCGCAGCGCTCGATCATCACCAGGGCGCTCGGCCCCGAGGCGGAGGTCGACGTCGACACGCTCACCTTCAGCGCCCGCCCCGGCGACGTCTTCCTGCTCTGCTCGGACGGCCTGACGACGATGGTCAAGGAGGCCGGGATCGCGGCGGCGCTGAGCGAGTCGGAGGGCCTCGACGAGGCGGTCAAGCGAATGGTCCGCGAGGCCAACGAGGCCGGTGGCCGCGACAACATCACGGCGGTCGCGTTTCGCCTCGAGGAGGCCGAGGAGCCGGCGGCCGGCGCCGATCCGACGCTGATCGGCCCGAGCGCCGAGGACGCTGGGCTGACCGGCGAGCGGGTGCGGGCCGCGGGCGCCGGTCGCCGGGCGGGCACCAGGCAGCGAGGGGCCCCTCCGCGCCGGCGGCCCGTCCGAACCGCCGTCAAGGTGCTCGTCGCCCTGGTGGTCGTGGCGGCGATCGTCGTCGGCGCCTGGCTGGGGTCGCGCCAGGTCTACTTCCTCGGCATCGACGACGCCGGCCAGGTCGCGCTCTACCGCGGACTGCCCTACGTGCTGCCGTTCGACCTCGAGCTCTACTCCGACGTCCAGTCCGCCACCGTGCCGGCCGACCTGCTGCCCACCGACCGCCGCGACGAGGCGACCGACCACGAGCTGCGCTCCCACGACGACGCGGCCTCCCTGCTCGACGACCTCCGCGCCGCGGCCGTCACCCCCCTCCCCCAACCGCCCGCCGCCGCGACGGTGAGCGGCGCCGACCAAAGCGGCTCGTCCGCGGGTGGCGGCGGAGCCGGGGGTTCCCGAGAAGCCGGACTATCGGGCCGGAAGTCGCAGGGAACCCCCGGCTCCGGCGACGGGTCCCGCGGCGACCACCCCTCCGGTCCCGGCGACGGGACCCGCGGCCAGGCCGGCCCGGGCTCCGGCAATTGACCCCGCTCGGGACGCGAGGATGAGCGCCCGCAACAGAGAGCTGCTGGCCCTCGTCCCGGTCGCGGTCCTGGTCACCGCCGGCTTCGCCGCCGTGTTCATCACCCGCTCGAATGAGGTCACCGACCTCAGCCTCACCTACGGCGGCTACTTCCTCGCCCTCTGCGTCGCCGCCCACATCTTCCTGCGCATCCGGCTCCCGCACGCGGACCCGTACCTGTTCCCGCTCTGCGCCCTGCTCGCGGCGATCGGCCTGGTCGTCATCTACCGGATCGACGACGGGCTCGCCTTCGACCAGGCCTCCGTCTTCGTCCTCGGGCTCGTCCTCTTCTGCGTGACGATCGTCGCGCTGCGCGACTACCACGTGCTCGAGCGCTACCGCTACCTGATCGCGACCGCGGGGATCCTGCTGCTGATCGGCCCGTTCATCACCCGCAACGAGACCAACGGCGCGTATCTGAGCGTCGACCTCGGTCCGATCTCCTTCCAGCCCGCCGAGCTGGCGAAGATCTGCATCGTCATCTTCCTCGCCAGCTACCTGGCCGAGAAGCGCGAGATGCTCTCCGTCGCCGCCCGGCGCGTCGTCGGGCTCACGATCCCGCCGCTTAAGCACTTCGGGCCGCTGCTCGTGGTCTGGGGGGCGGCGATGCTGATGTTGGTCTTCATCCGCGACCTGGGCAGCTCGCTGATGTTCTTCGGCGCCTTCCTCGCCCTGCTCTACGTCGCCACCCGCCGGTTCTCCTACGTGCTCGTGGGCCTGGCGATGTTCGCGCTCGGCGCCTATGTGCTGGGGACCCAGATCCCGCACGTGCACGAGCGCTTCGACATCTGGCTCGACCCGTTCGCGCCCAACGGGCCCGCGGGGGCGGGACAGATCCAGCAGTCGCTCTTCGCGCAGGCCGACGGCGGGCTCTTCGGGCAGGGGCTGGGAGAATCGCTGCTCAAGCTGCCGGGGCCGTTCGCGCCCGACTGCCAGCAGCCGTTCCCCGAGTGCGGCAGCATCCTGCCCGCGCCCCACACCGACTTCATCTTCGCCGTGATCACGATGGAGCTCGGCCTGTTCGGCGCCTGCGGGGTGATCCTGATCTACGCGCTGATCGCGGCCCGCGGCTTCAAGACCGCGGTCATGGCGCCGGACGGCTTCTCGAAGCTGCTCGCCGCCGGCCTGACGGCGATCTTCGCCCTGCAGGCGTTCGTGATCATCGGCGGGGTCACCAAGGTGATCCCGCTGACCGGGGTGACCCTGCCCTTCGTCTCGTTCGGGGGCAGCTCGGTGGTCGCCAACATGATCCTGCTCGCGCTGCTGCTCCTGGTCTCCGACCGCGCCCGCCGCCCCCGGCCCGACCGCGCCTCCGAGCTCGGGGAGCTGGGCCGGTGAACACGCCGATCGTCCGCATCTACGTGCTCGTCCTGCTGCTCTTCACGACCCTCGTCTACTTCACCTCGAAGTGGACCGTCTTCGACGCCGACGAGCTCGAGGCCAATCAGAAGAATCGCCGCCCGCTGATCGAGGAGCAGCAGATCCCACGCGGATCGATCACCACCGCCGACGGCGTGCTCGTCGCCGAGAGCCTGCCGGAAGGCGGCGGCCGCAACCCGGTCTACGTCCGGCGCTATCCGGAGGGGGCGCTGTTCGGCAACCCGGTCGGCTACAGCTTTGTCGAGGCCGAGCGGAGCGGGATCGAGCTCTCCGAGAACGACCTGCTGATCGGCGAGGAGAATGAGTTCGCCTCGATCATCGACCAGATCCGCGACGAGCAGCCGGCGGGCGCGAACATCACGCTGACCCTCGACGCCGAGGCGCAGCAGATCGCGACTCAGGGCCTGCAGAGCGCGGTCACCGACCCCGAGACCCCCGGTGGGGCGCTGGTCGCGATCGAGCCGGCGACCGGCGCCGTGCGGGCGATGGCCTCGGTGCCGGGCTTCGACCCGAACGCGGTCCGCAATCAGGACACCTTCCGCGAGCTCCAGCGCGACGACTCGTCGCCGCTGCTCAACCGCGCCACCCAGGGCGTCTACCCGCCCGGCTCGACGATGAAGGTGGTGACCGCCGCCGCGGCGCTCGACTCGGGCGAGTTCGACCCGACGACCGTCCTCAACGCGGACTCTCCCAAGGAGATCAGCGGCGTGCCCCTGCAGAACTCGGGCGGCCAGAGCTTCGGCGACATCGACATGACCACCGCGCTGACCAACTCGGTCAACACCTACTGGGCCCAGGTCGGCGAGCAGCTCGGCGCCGACACCATGGTCGAGTACATGAAGCGCTTCGGCTTCTACTCGGTCCCCGAGCTCGACTACCCCTCCAGCCAGATGGAGGAGAGCGGCGTCTACAGCACCGACGGGCTGGTCGAGGAGGACTTCGACGTCGGCCGGGTGGCGATCGGGCAGGGCGGAGCGGAGGGCCAGCTGCTCGCCTCCGCGACCCAGATGGCCGAGGTGGCGGCCGCGGTGGCCAACGACGGGACGCTGATGAAGCCGACCTTCCTGCAGTCGGCCAAGGACCCCGACGGGCGCACGATCGAAGAGCTCGACCCCGACGAGCAGTCGGAGGTGATCAGCGAGGAGTCCGCGGCCCAGCTGACCGAGATGATGACCAACGTCACGCGCGAGGGAACCGCGGCGGGGCTGAGCGTGGACGGGGTCGAGTTCGCGGGCAAGACCGGGACCGCCGAGATCGACGTCGCGGCCGGCATCAACCAGCCCTGGTTCCTCGCCTTCGCCCCCTCCGAGGACCCCCAGATCGCCGTGGCGGCGACGATCGAGCGCTGCACCGGGTGCTTCGGCGGCGAGGTCGCCGGGCCGATCGCGACCCAGGTGATGGAGTCGCTCATCGATGGCGGCTGAGCGGCCAGCCCGGAGGCGCGCGTGCGGCTAGAGAAGGGCGCGCGGGTCGGCGACCGCTACACGCTGATCGACCGCGTCGGCAGCGGCGGGATGGCCGACGTGTGGCTCGCCGACGACGAGATGCTCGGGCGGCGCGTGGCGCTCAAGTTCCTGCATGAGCGGTTCGCGCAGGACGCGCAGTTCGTCGAGCGCTTCCGGCGCGAGGCGCGCGCCGCCGCCGGGCTGCAGCACGCCAACGTGGTCGGCGTCTACGATCGCGGCGAGTTCGACGGGCGCCACTGGATCGCGATGGAGTACGTCGAGGGGGCCTCGCTGAAGGACCTGATCTCGCGCGGCCTCTCGGTCGCCGAGGCGGTCGAGCTGATCCGCCAGATCCTCGTCGGCGTCCGCTTCGCCCACGCGCACGGTGTCATCCACCGAGACCTCAAGCCCCAGAACGTGCTCGTCGATGGCGAGGGGCGCGCCCGGGTGACCGACTTCGGCATCGCCCGCGCCGGCGTCTCGGAGATCACCCAGACCGGCTCGGTGCTCGGCACGGCGCAGTACCTGTCGCCGGAGCAGGCGCAGGGCCTCGAGGTGAGCGAGCCGGCCGACCTCTACTCGGTCGGGGTGATCCTCTACGAGGCGCTCACCGGAGGGGTCCCGTTCGAGGCCGAGACGCCGGTGGCGGTGGCGCTCAAGCAGGTCTCCGAGCAGCCCCGCCCGCCCTCGGAGGTCAACCCCGAGGTCTCGCGCGCCCTCGACGCCGTCGTCCTGCGCGCCCTGGCCAAGGACCCGGCGAACCGGTTCGCCTCGGCCGACGACTTTCTGCGCGCGCTCGACGTGGCCGAGGCGGACCCCAGCGGCGGGGCGCTCGGCGAGACCGCCGCCTAGTACCTCGTCTCGCTCGCGATCGCGTTCGTCGCGCTCGTGCTGTTCGACCAGCTGGGGACGACTGACCCGCCGCGCGAGATGATCGCCCAGACGCTCGTG
>WHSW01000193.1 GCA_009379895.1 Solirubrobacterales bacterium | reverse complement strand
CTTGGTCGAGCCACTGATCTTGCGCACGTACTGAAGCGCGGCCTCGTGGACCTCCTCGTCGCTCGCCGGCGGCTGGAAATTGTGGAGGGTGCGGATGTTGCGACACATGCCTTCAGCCTAACGGGCCGCTTGCGCGGTGCGGCCGTCGCCGCTTTGATGTATTGGAAGCCGATGGCCGAGGGACCGAGCGCTGCGCCGGGGGAGGATCGCGACAAGCGGCGAGCTGACCGGCGCGCGCGGCGCACCGGGCCGCCCGAGGGCGCGGTCCGCCGAGCCGCGGTCGCCGATGCGCCCGAGATCGCGCGCCTGCTGCACGACTTCAACACCGAGTTCTCCGTGCCGACGCCGGGGATCGCCGTGCTGACCGACACAGCCCGGCGGCTGCTCGCGGGGGGCGAGCTGACGATCCTGCTCGCCGGCGAAGGGCCCGACGGGCTCGCGCAGCTGCAGCTCCTGCCCTCGATCTGGACGGGCAAGCTCGATGCCTATCTCCAGGAGCTCTACGTCGCACCCTCGAAGCGCGGTCAGGGTCTCGGCCGGGACCTGCTCGAGGAGGCGATGCGGATCGCTCGCGAGGCGGGAGCGACGCGGATCGAGCTCGGGACGAGCGAGGACGACACCACCGCGATCGCCCTCTATGAGAGCCGCGGGTTCAGCAATCGAGAGGACAGCCCCGGCGGCCCGCGGATGCTCTTCTACGAGCGCGACCTCTGAGCGCTCGCCGCCGCGCCGCGGAACGCCCGCCGGTAGGCGGTCGGGGTGGTCGCGGTCGCGCGGCGAAAGTGCTGGCGCAGGGACGGGGCGGAGCCGAACCCCGCCCCGGCCGCCACCCGCTCGATCGGCACATCGGTGCGCTCGAGCAGGCGCCGGGCCTCGAGCACGCGCTGGGAGTGCAACCACTTGAGCGGGGACGTGCCCGTCTCGGCGACGAAGCGGCGCGCGAAGGTCCGCGGGCTGACGGCGGCGCGGGCGGCGAGCGTCGCCACGTCGAGCGGCTCGCGCAGGTGCTCGAGCGCCCAGGCGCGCACCTCGGCGAGCGAGCCGTCGCCCTCCGACAGAGGGCGGTCGATGAACTGCGCCTGGCCGCCGTCGCGGTGCGGCGGGGCGACCATGGCCCGCGCGACCGAGGCGCCCACCGCCTCCCCGTGGTCGCGGCGCACGACGTGCAGGCAGAGGTCGATCCCGGCGCTCAGCCCCGCTGAGGTCAGCACCCGTCCCTCATCGACGTAGAGCGCGTCGG
Source organism: Solirubrobacterales bacterium (assembly GCA_009379895.1). Lineage (GTDB taxonomy): Bacteria > Actinomycetota > Thermoleophilia > Solirubrobacterales > 70-9 > WHSW01. Next base: position 5,297 of record WHSW01000193.1, on the reverse strand, counting down.
GCACCACGGTCACGGCCGGGAACATCTCGGCGAGCCTGCCGGCCGAGGACCAGTGGGTGGTCGCGCGGCGGCCGTCGAGCAGCCCCGCGTGGGCGAGCGCGAAGGCGCCCGTGCAGATCGAGATCGCGCGCCCACCGCGCTCGACCACGGAGCGCAGCGCCGCGAGCGCCCGCGCCGGCGGCGGGGCGGCCACCGGACGGTATCCGGGCACGACCACGGTGTCGGCGCGCTCGAGGGCGCCGAGGCCCGCGACCCCGTCGATCCGGAAGCCGGTGGTCGACGCGACCCGCCCCGCGACGGGCGCACACGCCTCGAACTCGTAGCGCGACCGCCCGCCGTCCGCGGCGCGGGAGAAGACCTCGGCGGCGATCGAGAGGTCGAAGGCGACCACCCGGCCGAGACAGAGGGCAACGACGCGATGCGGGGTCATCTGGCAGAAATATATCGAACATCGGCGTTTCTGCCACTTGCGATGTAGGGGCCCGGCGGGGACGATCCGTCGCATGAGATTCGCCTTCCTGATCTTCGACAAGCTCACCGCCCTCGACGCGATCGGGCCCTACGAGGTGCTCTCGCGGCTACCCGGAGCCGAGCTCTCGTTCGTCGCCGCCGAGCGTGGCCCGCAGCGAACCGACACGGGCGCGCTGGCGCTGACCGCCGACCTGGCGCTCGCCGAGCTCCCCGCTCCCGAGGTGGTGCTGGTCCCCGGGGGGGAGGGAACCCGGCCGTTGCTGGCCGACGACGCGGTGCTCGACTGGCTGCGCGCCGCGCACGAGACGTCGACCTGGACGACCTCGGTCTGCACCGGCTCGCTGGTGCTCGGCGCGGCGGGTGCCCTGGAGGGACGCCGCGCGACAAGCCACTGGGCCTATCGCGAGAGGCTGCACGAGTTCGGCGCCGAGCCGGTGGCCGAGCGGGTCGTCGTCGACGGCAAGGTGGTGACCGCGGCCGGGGTGTCGGCCGGGATCGACATGGCGCTCGCGCTCGCCGCCGAGATCTCCGGGCCCGAGGTCGCCCAGGCGATCCAGCTCGCGATCGAGTACGACCCCGCTCCGCCCTTCGACACCGGCTCGCCCGAGCGAGCCCCGGACGCGCTCGTCGAGCTGGTCCGGGGCCGCGAGGGCGGCTGAGCCGCGCCGGGCTCGTCCGGAGGAGCCCGGCGCGATGGGCTAATCGAACTGCTGCGGGGGCACGACCGCCTCGAAGCTGTCGCCGCCGTCGGTCAGCGTCACGTTGACGGTCACCTCATCGCCGTTGGGCGCGGTCAGCCGACAGTCGAACTCGTTGCCGTCCTCCGCCTTCTCGTCGGAGGGGCAGGCGACGGCGACCTGCGCCGCGTCGACGCCGGCCTGGGCCGACATCTGACCGGCGATGTCCTGCTCCATCTGCTCGTTGTCGACGGTGCTGCCGCCGCAACCCGCGGCCAGCAGCCCGGCGGCCGGCAGCGCGAGCGCGCCGAGCGCTGCCCGGCGGGCGGTCATGGCCTTGCCGATGCCCTTCGTGAATCCATTCATCGCTGCTCCTTGAACCTCGTCATCCGCGGCCGGCTCGACCGCGCCTGGTGACGATCCTCCGCCCGCGGCCCGCGCCGAGCATCGAGGCGCACCCCAAGATCGAACCCCAATCTTTGGCGGCGCGCGGCCCGTCGCGTCGTGCGGCGGCGGCGCGGCGGCGGCGCCCTCAGGCGAGCTCCCAGAGCACCCCGGTGAGCACACCGATCGGGCGCAGGCGCCAGTCGCGCGCCAGCGACCACAGCTCGGCCTCGACCACCGGGCGGGGCCGGCCGCAGAGCTCCTCGAGCTCGCGGGTCGCGCAGCGGCCGAAGCGCTCGATCGCCTCGAGCGGCTCGGCGCGGCGTTCGCTCGCCGGCTCGGCGCCGGCCGCCAGGGCGGCGGCGCGGTAGGCGTCGTACGGCTGCCAGCCGAAGACCCCATGTGAGCCGCCGCCGGCGCCCCCGAAGACCGCGGAGGGGAGGCTGTAGCGCTCTCGGCCGCCGCCCAGGTCGCGCACCTTGCCCGCGGCACGGGCCGCCTCGGACGGAGTGCGGACATCGTCGAGGTGCGCGCCGAAGGCTTCCGTGATCGCCTCCGAGCGCAGGTCGATCTCAAAGCGCTCGCGATCGAGCCCGGCCGGCCCGGCCGGGGCCTTCGAGCCCGAGCGCCTCGAGGTGGTCGAGGCGCTTGCGCTCGCAGAGCAGGCCCTCGCGAAGCCGCCGCAGGTAGCGATAGCCCGCCTCGGGGCCCTGCTCGCAGGCGGCGACAACCGCCTGGCAGGCCGGGTAGGTGGATGAGATCGGATTGTGCAGCCAGAGCCGCGGATCGCTGGGCATGCCGGTCTGCGCCGACGCATCGAGCCAGCCACGGAGGTGGGCGGCGTGATCGGCGTCGTCGAGGGTGCGAGCCAGCCCGCCCATCACCCAGCGCGGCGAGAGCGAATCGCCGAACTCCCACAGCAGGCGGCGCAGCTTCGGCTCGGTTCCCCACGACCATTCGCAGGCCGGGTCGGTGTAGTAGCGAAACTCGACGGTCATCATGCAGTCGTGGGCCGAAGCCGGCCCCACCGTGTGCGAGGGTTGAAAATAGTCAGGCGATGAGCGAAGCGACGACAGGCCGGGCGGGACCGCTGACCGGGACGCTGCTCTCGGGTCGCTATCGCCTCGAGTCGAAGCTCGGCAGCGGCGGCATGTCGACCGTCTACCTGGCGCGCGACGAGACGCTCGAGCGCTCGGTCGCCGCCAAGGTGCTGCACCGCGAGATCTCCGACCAGCCGGACCAGATCGAGCGCTTTCGCCGCGAGGCGCGCGCCGTGGCCCAGGTCTCGCACCCGAACGTGGTCGCGGTGATCGACGCCGGCGAGGACGGCGGGCGCCCGTACATCGTCTTCGAGTACTGCGAGGGCGAGACGCTCAAGCAGCGCATCGACCGGCTCGGGCGGCTGCCGCTCGACGAGGCCGCCGCGTACGCGATCGAGGTCGGGCGGGGCCTGCAGGCGGCGCACGCGCGGCGGCTGGTGCACCGCGACGTCAAGCCCCAGAACGTGCTCATCGACGCCGAGGGTCGCGCCAAGGTGACCGACTTCGGGATCGCCCGCGAGCTCGAGACCGACGGGCTGACGAAGACCGGTCGGGTGCTGGGGACGACCGACTACGTCTCCCCCGAGCAGGCGATGGGCCAGGGGGTGGACGCGCGCTCGGACATCTACTCGCTCGGCGTCCTGCTCTACGAGATGCTCACCGGGGAGGTCCCATTCCAGGCGGAGAACCTCGTCGGGGTCGCGATGAAGCACGTCAACGAGCGGATGCCCGACGTCCAGCGCCGGCGCCCCGAGGTCTCCTCGGCGCTCGCGGCGGTGATCGAGCGCGCGACCGAGAAGAAGCCCGACAAGCGCTATCCCGAGATGGCGGCGATGCTCACGGACCTCGAGAACGCGCTCGAGGTCGAGATCGCGCGCGCCGGGCGCTCGACCGGCGAGGCGACCACCGTGCTCGACTCGGTCCCGCACCGCGAGCGCCGGATCCTCACCCCCCGCCGGGTCTCGATCGCCGGGATCCTGCTCGTCCTGGCGGGGACCGCGGCGGCGCTGCTGATCGCGGGGGTGACCGGCAATGACAACCCGCGCGGGGGCGGCGCGGGCGAGCCGCCGACCCCGGTCGGTGAGGAGGTTCAGCTGACCAAGGCCGAGGCCTTCGACCCGTTCGGCACCGGGGGCGAGCACTCCGACGAGGCCCCGAACGCGATCGACGCCGAGACCTCGACCAGCTGGCCGACCGAGACCTACGACGCTGCGGCCAACGTTCAGGACGCGGCCGCAAAGCCGGGCGTCGGCCTGATCGTCGGCGTCGACGAGCCGGTCAACGGGACCAGCCTCTCGGTCAGCTCCGCGCGGCCCGGCTGGGACGCCGACATCTACGCCGCCCCCAAGGGCCCGCCGGTCACCCTGCAGGGCTGGGGGCAGCCGGTCGGCCAGGTCTCGAACGCCGACACCGACCAGACGATCGAGATCGAAACTCCCGAGCCGGCCCGGTACTACCTGATCTGGCTCACCAAGCTCGCGGGAGCCTCCGGCGACTACAACGTCGAGATCGACGGGGTCAGCCTGACCGCGTCCTAGAACCGGTACGAGCGTTCGCGCTCGTGGCGCTCGACGCCGAGCCGCACGAGCCGGTCGCAGAGCTCGGGATAGGAGATGCCACTGGCCTCGAAGAGCTTGCCGAAGACGCTCGTCTCGGTGAAGCCGGGGATCATGTTGATCTCGTTGACGAGCACCTCGCCGTCGTCGCGGACAAAGAAGTCGCAGCGCGCCAGCCCGGTGCCGCCGACGGCGCGGAACACGCGCGCGGCCAGCTCGCGCACCCGCGCCGCCGCCGGCTCGCCGATCGGCGCCGGCACGACCAGCTCCATCCCGCCCTCGCCGTACTTCGACTCGAAGTCGTACCACTCCGAGGCGCGGACCTCGATCGCCCCCGGCAGCGAGGTCTCGACGGTGTCGTGGCCCTCCCCGAGGGCCGAGTTGCCGATCACCGAGCACTCGACCTCGCGCCCCCCGGCGTCCGCCTCGACGATCACCCGTGGGTCATGATCCAGGGCGAGCCCCACCGCGTCGTCGAGCTCGCCCTCCGGGGTGACCACGCGGCTGATGCCGACGCTCGAGCCGAGCCGCGACGGCTTCACCCACAGCGGGCGCGGCATCGCCGCCGCGTGCTCGCGCCAGCCCGGCTCGCCGACCTCGCAGAACTCGACCTGGGGCAGATCCCAGAAGGCGAGCAGGCGCTTGCAGACGAGCTTGTCCATCGCCACGGCGGCGGGGAGCACACCCGGGCCGGCGTAGGCGACGTCGAGCGTCTCGAGCAGCCCCTGGACGGTCCCGTCCTCGCCGAACGGCCCGTGCAGCACCGGGAAGGCGACGTCGCTGCCCAGCAGCCCGCCGGCGGGGCGCAGGGTGACCGCCTCGCCGCCCGCGAGCCAGCGCCCGTCGCGCTCGATCAGCACCTCGACCACCTCGTGGCCCGCGGCCCGCAGACCGGCGGCGACCGAGGCGCCCGAGCGCAGCGAGACCTCGTGCTCGGAGGAGCGCCCGCCGCTCAGCACGGCGACCCTCATCGGTGGGTGGGCGGCGCTTGGGTCGAGGCGGGGATCATCGGAGGCCGGCTCTCGTCGGGGCCACGGTGAGGATCATGATCGGGCATCCGCCGTCGGGCATCACGGGGCAGCCTCGGTCGCGGTCCCGGTGGTGGTCGTCGTGGTCGTCGTCGGCTCGGGCTCGGGCTCGGGCTCCTCGACCAGCTCGCCGACCACGAT
>WHSW01000192.1 GCA_009379895.1 Solirubrobacterales bacterium | reverse complement strand
GGCAACCAGAGCCTCGATCGTGTCGGCCAGGGCGGCCCTGCGCTTGTGGAAGCCCGAACGTCCCGTCAGCTCGGGAAAGAGGTGCCCCAGGCGTTTTGGGGCGACCGCGATGAACCTTGGGTCAGAGGGGATGCCCATGATCGACTGGCGACGCAGAGCGTGACGACCTCGGCATCGGTCAAGATTCTTCTCGCATTTGCCGGCTTCTCAGGCAGGAAATCATCGGCGATGCAGAACACTTCAGTAAGCAGCAGGTCGAGGTCGGCGTCCATCGAGGCCCCTTTCGGGTCGGCGGTAGGTATTTGGGTACCGCCGACTTCGACCTGCCTGCCTATCTCCCCTGCCGGATCGCCGCCGGGCGCCGATCCGTGGAACTACTCGTCTAGGCTTCCTGCGGGTTCGGCGCGAGGCGCCGCTCCGCACATTGGTCCCGACGCACTGGAGGTATCACCCGATGACCTCGACGACCGTTCCGGCGGCCCGCCGCCCCTGTTTCTGGACCGTTCCTCTCGTCGTCCTCGCCCTGCTGGTCGTCCCGGCGGCTGCGAGCGCCGCGCCGGGCTGGAAGCTGCCAAAGGAGCAGAGCAAGCAGGGCAGCAGGGTGTTCACGAGCGTCGCCTGGCATTGCGGGCCGACGCCGTTCGGCGTCTATCGGTTCAGGAACGCCGCCAGGGTCAAGGGTCGCTGGGGGTCGGTGATCTTCAAGGTGCGAATCACCGAGGACGGCAGCGAGCACCGGGCGCGGTCCCAGCGCTTCCGCGGGAAGCTGCCGAGGAAGCTCCGTAAGCGGACGCGGAGGGTCCTGCGCCGGGTTCGGTTCCGCTACCGGCCCGAGAGCCCGGCCAGGGTGGAGAGCGTCTGGCCCAACGGAAGCCTCCAGGCGAGCCGCCCGTTCAACCCGGTCCCAGTAAGCCGGGCTCGCTGCTGAGCTTCGAGGCATCGCTGTCGCCCGTATCCGAGCGTGGCGCGGTGACGAATGTCACCGCCGGCTTCCGACATCCGGCACTGGCGGGCCACCGGCAACAGCCGTAGCGTGATCGCCATGGTGCTCGAGCCCGTGGTGAAGCTCTCAACGGTGACCCGCCGCTTCGGCGAGGTGACCGCGGTCGACGAGCTCAGCTTCGAGGTCGGGCGCGGCGAGACCGTCGCTCTGCTGGGGCTCAACGGGGCGGGGAAGACGACCGCGCTCGAGCTCATCCTCGGTCTTCAGCGCCCCGAGGTCGGCGCGATCAGCGTGCTCGGCCGCTCCCCCGGCGGGGCGGTCGCGAGCGGCGGGGTGGGCGCGATGCTCCAGCGGGGCGGGCTCCCCGAGGGGGCGCGGGTCGCCGAGCTGGTCGAGCTGGTGCGCGGGATGTACCGGCGGCCCCTGCGGCTCGACGAGTCGCTCGCGCTCGCCGGCCTCGAGCGACTCGCCCGCCGCCGGGTCGATCGCCTCTCGGCCGGCCAGCAGCAGCGAGTCCGGCTCGCCCTGGCGCTTGCCGGTCGGCCGGACCTGCTCCTGCTCGATGAGCCGACGGCCGCGATGGACGCCGCCACGCGCCGCTCGTTCTGGTCGCGCATCGCCGAGTCCGCCGCCGAGCGGCGCGGGCTCTTGTTCGCCACCCATCGGCTCGAGGAGGCCGAGGAGGTCGCCGACCGGGTGCTAATGATCTCCGCGGGCAGGTTGGTGGCCGATGGCTCGGCCTCCGAGGTCAAACGGGCGGCCGGTGGGATCGCTGCGGTCAGCTTCCGGGCGCCCGGCGCCTCGCTCGAGGTGCTCGAGCGGCTGCCCGCGGTCGAGTCGGTGGTGATCGCCGGCGGGCGAGTCAGCATGCGCAGCGGCGACCTCGACCGCACCGTCCGGGCGCTGCTCGCGAGCGGCACCTGGGTCGAGGATCTTGAGGTCGAGTCGCCGCGGCTCGAGGACGCCCTGGTCAAGCTCAGCGGCGAGCCGGAGGCCCGGGAATGACCCCGTACCTGCGGTTCGAGATCGTCTGCCAGTACCGCCGGCTCGACGCGCTGCTCTGGCGGCTGCTGCTCCCCGCTGCCCTCTACCCGCTGTTCAGGCTGACGAGCTCCTCCGCTCCGGAGGCAACCTTCCAGGGGTTGCCCTCCGACGTCTCCTCGATGGTGATCTTCGCGGTCCTGGCGACGCTGCTCTCCGGCGTCTTCGCGACCGCCCCGGCGCTCGCCGCCGAGCGGGCGAGCGGCTGGCTCGCGCAGCTCCGGGCAATGCCGCTGCCCGCCACCACGACGGTCGCCGCCAAGGTCGCCGCGGCGCTTGCCTTCGCGTTGCCGGCGATCGCGCTGGTGATGCTGGCCGCCGCGATCAGCGAGGGGGTGACGCTCGGCTTCGGCCGCTGGATCGAGCTGACGCTGCTGCTCTGGGTCGCGACCGCGCCGTTCGCCGCGCTCGGGGTGCTGATCGGCTTGCTGACCCCGAGCCCGGTGGTCGCGCAGAGCGCAGCAGCGGGCGCGATCGCCGTCCTCTGGGTACTCGGCGGGATGGTCACCGAGCCGTCCGACCTGCCCGGCGCGCTCGAGACGACGGCCGGCCTGCTGCCCACGAACGCAGCCGCCGAGCTCGGCTGGGCAGCCGCTCGGGCCGAGGCGGTCCCGGGCTCCGCGCTCGCGGTCGTCGCCGGCTGGACGGCTGGGCTGGGCACGCTTGGTGCGCTCGCCTGGCGTAAGCTGGGCACCCGGTAAGGAGGGAGCGCAGCCGTGGCCGATTCCACGAACTCACAGCCGCAGGACGGGACCTGTCCCTCGAGCGATGGGGAGCCGCGGGGGGCCGTGCGTCGATCGGCGTTCGGCGACTGGTGGAGCGCCGGGAGCTCGCCGATCCCGCGGATGCTGTTCGGGGCGCTGACGCTCGCCTTCCTCAGCTATCCGCTCGCCGACCTTCTCAGCGGCCGCCTCGCCGGCGCTGCCGGGCTCGCCGCCGCGGCCGGCCTTGCGGCCTTCGTCGCCGCCTACCTCCGGCTCTGTTGGATCGCCCCCAGTCTCAAGGACTGCGGGCGGTGCGAGAGCGGGGGGTCGGTCGAGGGTCGGGTGCTGCTCGCCGCGCTCGCGGTCCTGGCCGCCGGCTTCGCGATCGGCCTCCACGACCGGGCCGGGGTGCAGGACTCCTGGCTCGGCCCGTTCGTCTACGTCGCAGTCGCCGCGGCGATCGTGCTGCCGATCAGGATCGCGGCGATCGCGATCGGCGCGGTCGCCGCGACGATCGCGATCGTCCTCGGCGGCTTCGATTCGCTGGCGCTCCAGGCGACCCTGTTCGGGCTGCTGGTGCTCGCCGTCCGCGGCCTCAGCGATCTGGTCGAGGAGCTCGATGCCGCCCGAGCCCAGGCCGGGGGCCTGGCGGTGAGCGAGGAGCGATTGCGCGTCTCGCGCGAGATGCACGACCTGCTCGGCCACAACCTGTCGGTGATCGCGCTCAAGAGCGAGCTCGCCCGGCGGCTGATCGGGCACGATCCCGAACGCGCGGCGGGCGAGATCCGGGACATCGAGGCGGTCGCGCGCGACTCGCTGAGCGAAGCCCGCGAGGCGGTTCGCGGCCTGCGGCGGGCGAGCCTCGGGGCCGAGCTCGACCGCGCCCGCGAGGTACTCGAGGCGGCCGGGATCGACGTCGCGGTGCGGACCACGGGGCCGCTGCCCGGGCGGGTCGAGGCGCTGCTTGGCGCCGCCGTCCGCGAGGCCACCACCAACGTGATCCGCCACAGCGACGCTCGCAGCTGCGAGCTCGCCGTGCGGCGCCGCGACGGGGTCGTGGAGCTCGCCGCCCGCGACGACGGAAGCGAGCCGGCCGAGGGGGCCGGGAACGGGAGCGGCCTGCGCGGCCTCGCCGAGCGGATGGCCGAGTACGGGGGGACCCTCGACGCCGGCCCCGACCCCACCGGGGGTTTCGCGCTGCTCGCCCGGGTTCCGCTGCCGCAGGAGTCACCGCCGGCGGATCCGGAGGAAGCGGAAAGCTTCGTGCCCTGGATCGATTCCACCGAGCGCTCGAGCCGGGAACACGGCTCACCGATACCGCGATGATCCGGATCCTGCTCGCCGAAGACCAGGGGATGGTCCGAGGCGCGCTCGCCGCCCTGCTCGCCTTCGAGCCCGACTTCGAGGTGGTGGCCGAGGTCGGCGCCGGCGACGAGGTGCTCGCCGCGGCGCGCGAGGCACGGCCGGACGTCGCCCTGCTCGACATCGAGATGCCCGGGATCGACGGGATCGAGGCCGCGGCCGAGCTGCGCCGCGAGCTGCCGAGCTGCACGCCGCTGATCCTGACCACGTTCGGGCGCCCGGCCTACCTGCGCCGGGCGATGGAGGCGGGGGCGGCGGGCTTCGTGGTCAAGGACTCGCCCTCGGAGCGGCTCGCGAACGTGATCCGCCGGACCGCGTCGGGTGAGCGCGTGGTGGACTCTGAGCTCGCGGCGGCGGCCCTCGCCGACGGCGAGAGCCCGTTCACTCCACGGGAGCGCGAGGTGCTCGAGGCGAGCGCCGGCGGTGCCCCGATAGTCGAGATCGCCGGGCGCCTCCACCTGAGCGAGGGAACGGTCCGCAACTACCTCTCGGCGGCGATCGGCAAGACCGGGGCTCGCAACCGGATCGAGGCCGTCCGGCTCGCCCGCGAGCGCGACTGGGTCTGAGCCCGCAGGATCCGCCCCCCGCTTGCAGGATTGTCGAAACGCTTGCGGCCATCGCCCTCCGGCGTCAAAGTCGCCGACATGCCCGATACAGCGATCGACGTTGGCCTATCGAGAGGGCGGTGGGCGCTGGTGGCGGCGATTGCCGCGCTCGCGATCGCCGGTCCTGCCGGCTGTGGCGGCGATGACGATGCGGACACGACCGATCCGGCGGCCGAGGTATCCTGAGCGCTACGCCCGCTCGACGTAGATCCGCAGCTCTCGCCCCTCGATCTCTGCCGCCTCCCCGAGGCCAGCGTTGTACTTGACCGCCGTCGCGAGGGTCTCGGCGGCGATGTAGCCCTGGTGGTCGCGGGCCGCGTCGAGCAGGGACTCGTCTCCGTCGAGGTGGAGCGTGATCCGGTCGCTGACGTCGAGCCCGGCCTGCTTGCGCGCGTTCTGAACCGCGTGCACCACTTCCCGCGCGAGCCCTTCGCGGCGCAGATCGTCGTCGAGCTCGAGCGCCAGCGCCACCGCGCGTCCTGCCTCCGACTCGACCTCGTAACCCTCGATCGGCTCCATCGAGAGGATCAGATCGTCGGGCTCGAGTCGGTGCTCGTGGCCGTCGACGTTGATCCCGACCGCGCGCTCGCCCTTCGTCGCGGCGGCCGCGGAGTCGGGCTCGAGGGCCTCGATCGCGGCCGCGACCTGGGGCACCGCCTTGCCGAACCGCGGCCCGAGCGCCCGATAGTTCGGCTTCACTCGGTAGGCGACGAGCTCGGCCTCCTCGGAGACGAACTCGAGCTCCCTGACGTTGAGCTCCGCCCGCACGATGTCAGCCAGTCGCTCGATCTCGGCGCGCTCGCCGCCGGTCGCGACGATCACCGCCTTCGCGAGCGGCTGGCGCATCTTCACCTTCGCCGCGCCGCGCGCCGCGCGGCCGAGCTCGATCGCCCGCAGCGCGGCGTCGACGCCCGCCTCGAGCTCCGGGTCGCGCCGCGCGGGCTCGGGGGTTGGGAAATCCACGAGGTGGACCGATTCGCCGGCCGCGCTCAGGTTCGTGTGGATCTCGTCGCTCACGAACGGGATGAACGGCGCCAGCATCTTCGTGAGCTCGAGCAGGCAGTGGCGGAGCGTGCCGAGCGCCGTCGGGTCGCCGTCCCAGAAGCGCCGCCGCGAGAGCCGCACGTACCAGTTCGATAGCCGCTCGACGAACTCGGCCAGGCGCTGACCGGCGCGCGTGCAATCGAACGCGTCCATCCGCTCTGCCACCTCGCCGGTCACCGCCTGGAGCTCGGACAGGATCCAGCGGTCGAGCTCCCCGCCGGCGCCGGGCTCCGGCGCGCTTGGGGCCGTCTCCGGCCCGAGGTCCTCCGCGTTGGCGTAGAGGACCCAGAACGAGTACGTGTTCCAGAGCTGCTTCAGGAACTGCCGCACCGCCTCGCCGACCGTCTCGGTCGAGAAGCGGTACCCCGCCCACGGCTGCTGGGCCGTGAAGTAGTACCAGCGGAACGCGTCGGCGCCGTGGGCCGAGATCACCTCCCAGGGATCGACGACGTTGCGGCGGCTCTTCGACATCTTCTGGCCGTCGGGGTCGAGGATCAGGCCCAGACAGACGCAGTTCTCATAGCTCGTCCGGTCGAAGACGAGGGTCGAGACCGCGAGCAACGAGTAGAACCAGCCCCGCGTCTGGTCGATCGCCTCACAGATGTAGTCGGCCGGGAACCGCGCCTCGAACTCCGCCGACCCCGCGAAGGGGTGGTGGAACTGGGCGAACGGCATCGAGCCCGAGTCGTACCAGGTGTCGATCACCTCGGGGACGCGCCGCATCTCCCCGTCGCACCCCTCGGCCGTGCAGGGGAGGACGACCTCGTCGATGTAGGGGCGGTGGAGGTCGTCGTGGATCGCGGCGCCGCGCTCACGGAGCTCGTCGAGCGAGCCGGCGCAGAACG
>WHSW01000191.1 GCA_009379895.1 Solirubrobacterales bacterium | reverse complement strand
GTCGGCCCCGGACGTCGACGCCACTGACCTCGGCGCCGTGGCCGGCGAGGGGTCGAGCCCGACGGGCTCCCCCGGCGAGGGCGCCGGGCGCGCCGCGGGGGCCGGGGACGCCGCCGACGCGCCGGCGCCCGGTGAGCCTCCCGCGACGACCGCCGGCGACGCCGAGAGCGAGGCCGTCGCGCCGGCGTCGGGCGCCGACGTGGAGGCCGAGCCGACGGCGTCGACCGTCGAGGACGGCGAGTCGACCGGGCCCTGGGTCTGGGGCGGCCTTGGCGCCCTCGCCCTGGCGCTCGCCGGCGGATTCCTCTGGTATCGCCGCCGCCTCCCCTGAGCGGGCCCTCGGCGCCGCCCCGAGGGCGAGGGGGTGTCGGCGGACGCGCGACGACGCTAGGTTCTGCTGGATGGACGTCGAGAGCGCGATCCGCACCCGCCGCACGCACAAGGCCTACCGGCCCGAGCCGGTCGAGCGCGCGGCGCTCGACGAGCTGTTCGAGCTCGCCCGCTGGGCGCCCAACCACCACCTGACCAACCCGTGGCGGTTTCGCGTCCTCGGCCCGGCGTCACTGGACGAGCTCAAGCGCGCCGCGGGCCCGGAGAACGCGTCGAAGCTCGATCGCGCGCCGACGCTGGTCGTCTGCTCGTGCGTGCTCGGCGGGGACGCGGTCACCGACGAGGAGGACCTGCACGCGACGGCGATCGCCGCCTACATCGTCCTGCTCGGCGCCCACGCGCGGGGGCTGGCCGGCTACTGGCGCACGCCCGAGGTGCTGCGCACCGACGCCGGGCGCACCGCCGTCGGCCTGACGCCCGACGAGCGCTTCGTCGCCCTGCTTCACCTCGGCCACCCGGTGCAGGAGAAGGTCGCCCCGGAGCGCGAGCCGGCCGAGAACCTGATCCGTTACCTCGGGTAGGGATGGGCGAGCCCGCGACCGCCGCGACGATCTAGTGCTCGCCCGCGGCCAGGCCCTGGAGGCGGTCACAGGCGAGCGCTTCGACGTGGTCGTGATCGGCGGCGGGATCACCGGCGCCGGCGCCGCGCTCGACGCGGCCTCGCGCGGCTACTCGGTCGCCCTCGTCGAGCGCCACGACTACGCGATCGGCACCTCCAGCCGCTCGTCGAAGATGGTCCACGGCGGGCTTCGCTACCTGCGCAACTTCGACCTCGGGTTGGTCCGCGAGGCGCTGCTCGAGCGCCAGCTCATGGTCCAGCTCGCGCCGCACCTCGTCTACCCGACGCCGTTCCTGGTCCCCACCCTGGGCACTGAGCGGCGCAGTCGCAGCATCGGGATCGGGCTCAACATGTACGACGTGATGGCGACCACCCGGGTCGGGATGTCGCGTCGCGAGCGCAACGAGCGGGTCGAGGGCGCCGACTACTGGGCCCCCGACCGCCACCGGACGATCAGCGGCGAGGAGACCGCCGAGCTGATTCCGGCGCTCGCCGGGCGCGACCCGCGCGAGGCCTACCTCTTCTACGACTGCCAGACCGACGACGCCCGCCTCGTGCTCACGATCCTCGGCGAGGCCGAGCGCTTCGGCGCCGTCTGCCTCAACCGCGCGCAGGTCAGCGCGCTGATCGGTGAGCACGGCGCCGCGTCGGGGGTCGCCTGCGTCGACGTCGAGTCGGGCGAGGGCTTCCGGATCGCGGCCGACAACGTGATCAACGCGACCGGCGTCTGGGCCGATCGGATTCGGCCCGAGGAGATCCACGATGAGGCCGAGCTGCCGCGGATCGCGCCCAGCCGGGGCACCCACGTGACCGTCTCGGCCACCGACTTGCCGCTCGGCAGCGCCGCGTGCATCGTCCCGGCCGGCGAGGACCGCACGATCTTCGCCCTGCCCTGGTACGGGCGGGCCCTGATCGGCACCACCGACAACGACTACGAGGGCGACATCGACCACGTCGCCCCGGCCGGCGACGACGTCGCCTACCTGCTCGCGGCGATCAACGACTTCTTCGGGGTCGAGCTCGGCGCCTCCGACGTGACCGGGGCGTACGCGGGCGTGCGGCCGCTGATCTCGACCGGTGACCCGCGCAAGTCGGTCGACATCTCGCGCAAGGCCGAGCTCTACGAGACCTCGTCGGGCATGCTGACGATCACCGGCGGCAAGCTCACCACCTGGCGGCGGATGGCGAAGCAGGTCGTCGACCGGATGGTCGAGCGCGAGGGCCGCGTGGCGCCGTGTCGCACCGACGACATCCCGCTCGGGATGGCGGCGGGGGAGGGCGAGCTCGACCCCCCCGACGGCCTCGCCGAGGCCGACCTGCCGCCGGGCTATCGCGAGCTGCTCGGCTTTCGATACGGACACGGCGCGCGCCGAGTCCTGCGGATCGCGGGCGAGCGTCCCGAGCTCGCCGCGCCGATCGTCGCCGGCCAGCCCGACCTGCTCGCCGAGGTCGTGGTCGGTGCTCGGCTCGAGCAGGCGCGCTCGGTGGCCGACGTGCTCCTGCGCCGCACCCGTCTCGGCCTGGTCGCCGCTCCGGCGTTGCGCACGGCCGACTCCGCCCGGCCGGTCGCCGAGCTGATCGGCGGGGAGCTCGGCTGGGACGCTGGCCGCGTCGCCGCCGAGGCCGAGCGCTGGGTCGAGGACGCCCGAGCCGAGGGCATCGACCCCGCGGCCGGCTGAGCGACGTCGGGGGGCCGATGGGCGCGTGCCACTATTCTGCCCGACCGATGGCCCCTGATCTTCGAGAGCTCCACCTCGCCGACCTCCACGAGCGGGCGGCCGCGGCGGGAGTGCCGGGTTACCGCAAGCTCGGCCGCGAGGAGCTGATCGAGGCCCTGGACGACGCCGACACCACGGCCGCGGTCCCCCCACGGCGCGAGGCCGAGGCGGCGGAGGGCGATCGCGCCGAGGCCGACACCGACGAGCTCGAGGTGGTCGTCGAGGCGACCGCCCTCGACGACGCGCAGACCCCGGTCGAGCTCGGCGCGGCGGGGCCCGAGGGTGGCGACGAGCGCGGCGAGCCGAGCCCCACCGACGAGGTCCGCGGGGTCCTCGATCAGACCCGGCAGGGCTACGGCTTCCTCCGCCTCGACGGACTCGCCCCCTCGGATGGCGACGTCTACATCTCGGCGGCCCAGGTGCGCCGCTGCGAGCTGCGGCCGGGCGACGAGGTCGCCGGCCCCGCCCGTCAGCCGCGCCGGGGCGAGCGCCACCCGGCGCTCGTCCACGTCGACGAGGTCAACGGCGAGGAGCCGGTGACCGAGGAGCGGCCGGACTTCGACTCGCTTGCCCCGGTGCTGCCCGAGCGGCGGATCGGGCTCGACCGCCCCGACGCCGACCTGCTCGCCCGCGCGGTCGACCTGCTCACCCCGCTCGCCTTCGGGCAGCGCATCCTCGTCCGGGCGGCCACCCGCTCGGGACGGACCACGCTGCTGCGCTCGCTCGCCCGAGCCGCCGTCGCGGAGGGCGATGAGGTCCGCGTCATCGTCGCCCTGGTCGACGAGCGCCCGGAGGAGGCGACCGCTTGGCGCGAGGCGCTGCCGGTCGCCGAGTTCGCGATCGCGACCGCCGACTTCGCCGCCGCCGAGCAGGTCCGGGTCACCGCACTGGCGCTCGAGCGCGCCCGCCGGCTCGCCGAGGGCGGCGTCGATGTCGTGCTGATCTGCGACTCGCTGTCGCGGCTCGCGTTCGCCGCCGGCGACGGGGCCGAGGTCCGGCGCCTGTTCGGCTCGGGCCGCAATCTGGCCGGCGGCGGATCGCTGACCGTGATCGCGACCGTGCTCTCCGACGCTCATGACGAGGGCGAGGCCGACCGCGCCGTGGCCACCACGGAGAGCGCCCTGCTCGTGCTCGACCCCGAGCTCGCGGCGGCCGGCGTCTACCCGGCGCTGCGGGCCGCGGAGTGCCGGGTATCCAACGAGGAGGCGCTGCGCGCGCCCGAGGAGCTCGAGGCGGCGCGGCGGCTGCGCTCGCTGCTCGCCGACCTGCGCTCGTCCGACGCCGCGGCCCTCCTGCGCGAGCGAATCGAGGCGACGCCGTCGAACGCCGCCCTGCTCGCGGACCTCTGACGCCTCGAGTTCCCGCCTCGGATGCCGCCAAGCGCGGCGCCGCCGCGCGTCCCGCCTTGTTAGCTTTCCGGCGGGCCGGAGCGTGCGACTGAGGGAGGGGAGATGCGATCAGCGAGGTTGAGGGCGTCGAGCCGCGGACACCTGCCTGCCCTGATCGCCGGAGCGGCAACGCTCGCAGCGGCGATCCTGTTCACGGGGACGTCGTCGACCGCCCCTGCCCGGGGCCCCGCCGCGGCTCCCGAGCGCATCGATCGCTCCCCCTCCGTGGTCGAGCGGCTGCCGGCGCGCAAGCTCGCCGGCCAGCGCGTGATCTACAGCTACCGGGGGCTGAAGCCGCCCGGGCGCCTGCTGCGAAAGATCCGCCGCGGCGAGGCGGCGGGGGTGATCTTCTTCGGCGCGAACATCCGCAGCAAGGCGCAGATCCACCGGGTCACCAGGCACCTGCAGCGGGCCCGCCGGGACGCCCGGCCGCGCGCGCTGCGGCGGCTGCCGCTTCTGCTCATGACCGACCAGGAGGGCGGCGTCGTCCGGCGCCTGCACGGCGCGCCGCGACGTTCGCAGCTCGAGATCGCACGGGCGGATCGGAGCGGGCGCCTCGCCAAGCGGGCGGGCCGCGGCGCGGGACGGAACCTCGCCGGGGTCGGCATGAACGTCAACCTCGCCCCGGTCCTCGGCGTGCTCCGCCCGCCCGCCGACGGCAGCTTTCTGGGCCAGTTCGGGCGGACCTACGGCCCGAACCCGAGGAAGGTGCGCCGGCTCGCCGCGAAGTTCATCGAGGCCCAGCAGGGACAGGGCGTCGCCGCGACCTCGAAGCACTTCCCAGGCCTCGGGGCGGCGGACAAGGAGCAGAACACCGACGAGGTGCCCGTCACGCTCGACCTCTCGCGGCGGACTCTGCGCACCGTCGACGAGCTTCCCTATCCACGCGCGATCGCGGCCGGGACGAGGCTGGTGATGATCAGCAACGCCCGCTACCCGGCGCTCGACCGGGACCGTCCGGCGACGCTTTCGCGGCCGATCATCGAGGGTGAGCTGCGCGGGCGCCTCGGCTTCCGCGGGGTCACGATCACCGACGCGCTCGGAGCCGGGGCGCTGCGGGACTTCGGCGGTACGGCGAGCCGCAGCAGGCTCTCGGCCGCGGCCGGCGCGGATCTGCTGCTCTACGCGGCCCAGGATGTCTCGGAGGGGATCGCCGGCCACCACGCCCTGACCCAGGCGCTGCGCAAGAACCGGCTCGATCGCTCACGGTTCGAGCGCTCGGCCGCGCGAGTGCTCAAGCTTCGGCGCGAGCTGCGGGGATCGGATCCGCTGCCCTAGACGTGGCCGGGTGGTTAGGCGCCGACCGGGACGAAGCGCGGCCGCGGCCGCGTCGCGCGCTAACGCTAACCGCGGTAGGCGAGCCCAGACCAGGAGGGCTCGCGGGAGAGCTCGATCGGCTCGGCGTCGCGGTCGGGCTGGATGTAGCCGAAGGTGTTGTTGCGGTCGTCGAAGACGACGTCGAGCTCGCCCTCCTTGACCCGCTGGTCGAGCCAGGCCCCGCGGAAGACGAGGCGGCGGATCCAGTGCACGAGGCTGCGGTTGGCGGGCCCGACGAGCTCGGTCCAGTGCTCGTTGATGTGCTCGCCGAGGGTCGAGGAGGGCTCGCGGATCTCGCCGTTCACGGCCAGCTCGAGCAGGTCGTGCAGCTCGTCGGCTTCGAGCCCGACGTCGACGAAGTCAAGCTTCGCCGCGGCCTGCTCGACCCGCTGCGCGAAGTCCCGTTCGTTGAAGGAGAAGCGAAGCTCGCCGTACTCGAGGACGTAGTCGGACCCCGACTCATAGTTTCCTCTGCGAGTTGCCCTCTCCACGCTGTCCGTTCACCTTCCGATCACCGCCCCGACCATTCTCCCCGCGGGGCCTCCCAGGGGCGATCATCTTCGCCGATGCCGCAGCTCGGCGCGTTCCGGCGCCCGAGATCTGAACGAGGGTTTGCACCCTCGACGTCGAAGGGGGCCCGTCGCGCTCAGATCTCGAGCCGGGTGTCCTCGAGGTCGAGCTCGCGCTCGATCCGGCGCAGCGTCTCGTCGTTGATCTCGCCGCGGTCTCGCATCCCGATCAGGGTCTCGCGTTGCGCGTCGAGCAGCTCGCGGACCAGCCGCTGATAGCCGCGCGAACGGGTCTCGTAGTCGAGCCCGTCGCCGTCGATGCCACCGTCGAAGTCGACGTCGGGCGAGCGGGCTGAGAAGCGCCGCTGGCGATAGCGGTAGGGGCCGCGCACGCGCTCGGCCGTGCCCGGCGGCACCCAGTCCTCTGCCTCGAGCTCGTCGATCCGATCGAGCGCCGCGGCGGCCACGCGCAGGCGCGCCTCGGTCTCCTCTCGAGCGACCGTCTCATCGTCCTCGACGAGCCCGAGCAGCTTGATCAGCGGTGGCAGCGAGAGGCCCTGGAGCAGCAGGGTCACGAGGATCACCGAGAAGGTCAGGAAGATGATCAGATCGCGCTCGGGGAAGCCCGCGCCGGAGTCGGTCGCCAGCGGCACGGCGAGCGCGGCGGCGAGCGAGACGGCGCCGCGCATCCCCGTCCAGCCGACGATCAGGGTCCGGCGCC
>WHSW01000190.1:1811-6615 GCA_009379895.1 Solirubrobacterales bacterium | reverse complement strand
GAGACCGGCCATCTCATAGGTCTCCCTCCCCGACTCGTCGGAGAGGATTGAGGTACGGACGTCTCGCGGTAGGAGATGCGATCTCTGCCTCGCGGTAGTTGAGACCCTCGTGGTCTAGCGCCGAGCCAGTGGCTCGTGCGAGCGACTCGTGAACGAGCGAAGGTGAGCACCCGGTCGATGTGGCCGGGTGCTTTTGATTGACCTGTCTCGCGCAAGCGAGAGCGCAGAGAGATCGAAGGAGGCACCAGATGAACGTCTTGTTCGTCGACGCGCCGCGGGCGCTCGCCCGTGGACTTCAGCGAGGCGGTGTCGTGGCCGCGATCGCGCTGTTCGCAGCGCTCGTGTTCGCGCTCGCCGGCCTGGCTGGCCTGGGGCCGACCGGGGTCGTGCTGGCGCTGCTCGGCACGCCGCTGCTGCGCGCCTGCTCGCGGAGCCTCGGCTATCTGGCCGAGTAGGGCAACGCGGTGCGTCGCAGCACGGGACCGCAGCCCGAGGCCCTGCGACAATCACAACCGGTGCAGGAGTCGATGACGACAAGGCTCAAGGAGGGCGTGATCGCGCTGCCCGCCGAGGTGCTCGCGAGGGCGGGCCTCGCCGAGGGCGACGAGGTCTACGTCGACGTTGACGCGAACGGCGCGGTGGTCGTCGAGCGCACGCGGACCTATGAGTCGGGCGAGGAGTTTCTCGCCGCGATCCGTGCGCGCATCGACGAGGGGTAGGGCGCCGCTGGCATTCGGGGGCGCGAGCATGTCGGGTCCGCCATGCGACCTTGGCGGCGCACCCTCAGGGTGAGCGCCTATCCGGGTGGACTGATCCTCGCCGATCGCGAGCCGGTCACGCTCAGGTTCGGGAGCGAGCGCAGGTGGGTCGGCCGGGTGCCCGTGGACCAGTCAGGCTGAGCCCTACATCGACGTCGACGCGAGCGGCGCGGTGGTTGGCGAGCGCACGCGGACCTACGAGTCGGGCGAGGAGTTCCTCACCTCGATCCGCGCCCGCACCGACGAGGAGTAGCGGCTGCCGGGATACGGGAAGCGGGCGCGGCGCTCGCGCGAGTTGGCGAAGCGCCGCCGAGTGCATTGAGAACGCACGTCGCCCACGATCGCGCCCGCCATCGACGGCGAGCGACCAGGCACGGTCGCCCCACCGCGGTCCGGGTCGGGGCGGGGAGGGCCCGGCGGCAGTTGAAATCTAAGGACTTCTACGCATGTCTAGCGAACTCCGTAGAAAGGATTAGAAATGCCTAGAATCGGTAGCGGAGGCGCCCCGTTGGACCCGATCCAAAACCCCTATGCCCCCGGGGCCGGCACGCTGCCGCCGGCGCTCGTCGGCCGCGATCGCGAGCTCGAGCGCTTCGACTTCCTGATCGGCCGGCTCGGGCGTGGGGGGAGCGAGAAGAGCCTCGTCCTGCACGGCCTGCGCGGGGTCGGCAAGACGGTGCTGCTGACCGAGTTCGCCTCGCGCGCCGAGCGAGCCGGGTGGAGCGCGCTTCGCCACGAGTGGCGGCGCGAGAGCGACTTTCGCACCGCGATCGCCCGTCTCGTCGGGGCCGCGATCGCCGCGCATGAGCGCCCCGGTCGGGTGCGCCGCGCGCTTCGCCGCGCCCGAGGGGCGCTCGGCTCGTTCACGACCGCGATCTCCACCGAGGGCCAGGTGAGCGTCGGCTTTCAGTGGGAGCCCGAGCGCGGACTCGCCGACTCGGGCGAGCTCGAGCAGGACCTGGGCGAGTTGCTCGCCGAGCTCGGTGCGCTGGCCGCCGAGAGCGACTCCGGCGTCGTCCTGCTCTTCGACGAGCTCCAGCTGCTCGGGCTCGAGGAGCTCGAGGGCCTGGTGGCCGCCCTTCACCGGTTGGCGCAGGAGCGCCTCCCGGTGGCGATGGTCGCCGCTGGCCTGCCGACCCTGCCCGGGCTCCTGCTCGAGGCGAAGACCTACGCCGAGCGCCTCTTCGGCTTTCCCGCGCTCGGGGCCCTTGCCCCCGAGGCCTCCGAGCGGGCCCTGCGTGAGCCGGCGGCGGAGCTCGGGGTCAGCTTCAGCGACGAGGCGATCGCGGCGATCATGGCCGAATCCGGCGGCTATCCCTACTTCCTGCAGGAGTGGGGCAAGGCCGCCTGGAACGCCGCCCGTGGCGGGGCGATCGACCGCGAGGCCGTGGCGGTCGCCGAGGCGGTCGTGGCCGAGGAGCTCGACGAGGAGTTCTTCGGGCTTCGGATGGAGCGCGCGAGCGGGGCCGAGCTCGCGCTCTGCGTGGCCCTCGCCGGGGTCGGCGAGGGGCCGCAGCCGATCCGCGAGGTCGCGGCGGCCATGGGCCGCGAGCCGAAGGCGCTTTCGCCGGCGCGCGCCGGGCTGATCCGAAAGGGACTCGTCTACCCGGCGGGGCGCGGCGAGGTCGCCTTCACCGTCCCGCACTTCGGTCGCTATCTGCGCCGGCGGGTACCAGGCGGCGCCGAGCACCGCTAGCGGCGAGCCGACTACCGACCAGAACCAGCCCGCGGCGGGAGCGGCCCGGGTCGGGCTTCATCACCTCCCAGCGAGCAGACCAACGAAAGCGCCGTCCGCGCGTCCGCGCGAGGACCCCAAACGAAAGCGAAGGCCCGAAGTCACGAGCTCCGGGCACAGGCGCCACCGGCGCCCGAAAGGAGGAGTCAGATGGCTCCGTTTGCCACCGCGCACCCCAGCAGCGCCATCGCCGCCCGCCTGCGGTCGATCGGCGCCGAATGCGTGACCGCGAGCTGCCCGGAGTGCGGGCGGACCCTGGTCGAGGAGGCGACCTGCGGCTGCGGCGAATCGCGGCCTCGAGTTGGTCGGCTGTGCCGCGCGCCAGTCGACTCGGTCGATCGCGCCCGGGCGCCGGCCCGGCTCGAGCGCCCCGAGCGCCTCGGGGTCCGGGGCGAGCCGATCGCCTAGGACCACACAAGCCGCGGCCTCGCCGGCGAGCGAGGGCGTGTCGACGCGCGGGGTCACACCCGCCCGCGGACCTGCGCGCCCGGTGGCGCGCACTCCGACACAAACGACGAGAGGCGCCGGGCTAGGACCCGACGCCTCAGAAAGGAGCCGACGTGAAGATGCACGTCAACTCCCCTGAGCAGCGTAGCTCCCAACCCCGTCCCCGGGCGTCCGATGCGTGCGTGGACTGCGGCGAGCCGCTGCGGACGATCTCGGCGAACGGGCTCTGTGCGAGCTGTGAGGCCGAGCACGTCAGCGCGCGGATCGCAATCCACACGCTGGTCGACTCGGCCCGCGGCGTGACCCGCGCCGAGGTGCAGGCGCTGTAGCGCGGTCAACCGGGTCGCGCGATTTGTCCGGCACGGCGCCTGGACGGTTTGACCGCCGGGCTCGGGTTCGAGTCCCGGCGCGGCCCGTGCCCCAGCGAGGGCGCAGCACAGCGGATGGTCCCGGCCGCGGACGCGCGGCGGGGCCTCATGTTCGTTTGCGGGGGACGCCCCGGAAGGGAGCCCCCCATGGGCAACGAGGAGTTCTATGCGCTGGCCGCTCAGATCACGGTCGGCGAGACGGAGATCGCGGGGGCGCTTGGGCGCCTTCGAGGAGACGAGGTGCGGGCGCTGCTCGACGGCAAGACGCCGTGGCGGCGCGCCCTCGCCGCGCGAGCCCGGCGACTGGGTGAGACGGGGCGCGAGGCCGAGGCCGAGTGGCTAGCGGTGCTGGCCGCCGCGGAGCCGGTCGCGGTACGCGAGGCGCTCGAGCGGATCGAGCCCTCAGAGCGTGGCGTCAGGGTGGCGATCGCCCGCCGGCGGCGGGCGAGCGCCGAGGCGACGGCCGCCGAGCGATCGGCGGCGATCGGCGAGCTCGGAGCGGAGCGGGTGCGCGAGCTGCTCTCGCGCCTTGACTGCTATCGGCGCCTGGTCGAGGTGGCCGCGGATGCGCGCCGGGCCGTCGCGGAGCGCGAGGCGGCGGTCACCCTGGCGGCCGACGACTACGACGCCGTGCGCGGCGGGGTCGGCGCGCCCTCACACGCCGAGATCCGCGCCGAGCTGAGCGGGGCGGGCGAGCGGCGAAGGCTCGGCGACGAGCTCGGGCGGCTGCGCGGGGAGGGCGTGGCGGTCGCGGAGCTCGGCGAGGCGATCGCCGCCGTCGGGGTCGAGCGGGTGCGCGGCGCGCTCGAGCAGGAGGCGCCGTTCGGGCGCCTGTGCGTGCAGGCGGCCGCGGCGAGCGCGGAGGAAGAGCGGCGCGCGTGGCTGGTGGCCGGCGCGGCCGGCGCGGGCCGCTGCTGGAGGGCGGTCGGCCGCGAGGTCTGGGTGCGCTCCGACGCGGGGCTGCGCAGCCGCCCCCTGGCGGTGGCCCTGAGCGAGCTGCGCGGTGGCGGCGACGAAGCGCGGCCGAGCTGAGTGAAGACGAAAAGGGATCGGCGAGTCGCCACAGAGCGTCATCGCCGGCCTCGTTTTCTCGCAGGCATGAATCGTGCGTGGCGCGAATAGGAGTTCGAAAGGTACTTCTTGACATCTATCCAGAGGGTGTGCTATTGCGTAATAAATGGCGTGTATTTGCAATAGCGCGAATGGTGGTGCTAGCAATGGCACGAAGGGGAGAGGCGAAACGGTCGCGGCGCTGGAGACGAGGGCGGGCGCGACTCGGCTGCGCTACGCGCTCGAGCGCGGGCGCGGCAGCGGGGCCGCCGGCGGGCCCGGCTGGGTCGAGGAGGTGCTCTCGGGCGAGACGCGGGGCGCGTGGCGGCGGGTGTCGGCGTGTGAGGCCTACGTGATGGCCGAGCTCGCCGGCGCCCAGGCTCAGGTGGCCGCGGCAACCGAGGCGCTGGCCGACGAGCTGGAGGCGCAGGGTGCGCACCGCGGGG
>WHSW01000190.1:0-1691 GCA_009379895.1 Solirubrobacterales bacterium | reverse complement strand
TGATCGCGCGGCGGGCCGGATTTCAAAACCGCGCCGGAGCGGTGGATGTGTCGACGCTCGAGCGCCGGCTGGGCCTCGCGCCCTACAGCCAGCGCACGGGACGCAGGACGTGGGCACAGACCGTCGCCTACGAGGAGGCGGTCCGGATCGTGCGCGCGCTGGACGCCGACCCGGTGGAGGTCGGGGTGTGAGCGCGCGGGAGCAGGACGAGCAAAGGAGGCGCAGATGAGCGCGACGACGACGCTCGAGCGAGCACCCGGGCCGGCGACGGCCTCAGTGCTCGCGGCGAGGCGGGGCAGGGCGCTGGGGAGCTTTCGGGGCGCCGATGGCGCCGAGCACGCCTGCCATCTGGCCTGGGCGAGCGCCGAGGAGGCGCTCGTCTATGACCTGACGGCGAACGGCGGGGCGCTGTGCCTGGCGTGGGTCGGAGAGGGCGGGGGCGACGTCGAGGCGGAGGCCGAGGCGGTCTATGCGAGCTATGCCGAGCGCGCCGGCGCGGAGCGCCGACGGCTCTGTCGCGCCGTGACGCGCGCCGAGGCCGAGCGCGTGGGCGAGTCGTGGGGAGGGGCGGCATGAGAGACGCCGACTACACCCGCGAGCTCGGCGAGCTGGGCGAGGCGATCGCGCTGCTCGAGGGCAGGCTGAGGGCGACGGCGGCGAGGGCACCGACGTGGCTTCGCCGCGAGCAGGCCCTGGCGCTGGCCGACGCGTTCTCGCTCGCCAAGCGCCAGGTTCGCGTGCAGATCGCCGCCGACGACGGTCGGGGGTCGCGCGTGGTCGCGGCCGCGGATGAGGACGCGATCGAGGTCGGCGCGCTTCGCATCGAGCCGGCGCGGCGCGCGGTCACGGTGTCGGGGGCGGCGGTCCGGATGACCGCCAAGGAGTACGAGCTGCTGCGGGCGCTCGCCCGCGAGCCGCATCGGGTGTTCACCAAGCATGAGCTGCTGCGCGACGTGTGGGGCTTTCGATCGCGCGGTCGCACGCGGACGGTCGACACGCACGCGTCGCGGCTGCGCCGAAAGCTCGACGGCGCGCCGGGTCGCTTGATCGTCAACGTCTGGGGCGTCGGCTATCGGCTGGTCGACGAGGACTCGGAGGCGGTGGCGGCGTGAGACCCCCGACGCAGACGGTCCCCGCGGTGGCGGCCTCGGGCGGGGCCGAGGCGCCGCCGCCGCGCTGGCTCGAGGGACCGGGGCTGTGTGAGTGGCTCGAGCGAAGCGGCGCGGTTCTGCGGCCCGACGTCGAGCTCGATGCCAACATGGCGCGCAACTGGCGGCGGTGGGAGGCGGGAGGCCACGCCGACGTCTACACGGTGGACCGGCTGCTGTGCGGGCGGGGGGTTCACCTCTCCGAGGTTCCCGACGAGCTGTGGCGGACCAGGCGCCCGTACCGTCGCCGGCGCCGGGTGGCGGCGCGCGAGCGCGAGCGCGCGGCCCGACGCCATCTCGCCGGCGCGCCGGCGCGCCAGGTGGCGGGGGAGCTCGGGGTCAGCGAAAGGGCGGTCCGAAACTGGGCGAACGCGCTTCGAGGAGGAAGCGCGCCGTGAGCGGGCCGACCCAGCGACTCCAGAGGCGGTTCGCAAGAGGGCGCGAGCGCCGCGGGGCGCCGGGACGGCGCTGTCGGCGCTGCGAGAAGGCGCTGATGGCGTGGGAGACGCCGGCGGGCGGGCTGTGCGTGGAGTGCGCGGTGCG
>WHSW01000018.1:9256-32526 GCA_009379895.1 Solirubrobacterales bacterium | reverse complement strand
GCCCCGTCGAAGCCGCCGTCAAGCGGCGCGCCGCGGTGGCGCGCGTCATCCAGGTACTGCTGAAGGAGATCCGCGTCCATCTCCGCGTCCATGGGTCGCCGGACCGAGAAAAAGCGGCTCCAGCTTGCCGTTACCGCCCCGCCTGCGAACCTGAGAAAACAGGTGGGTGTCTGCCGGCGCTACTCGCAGAGCGCTACCGGACGATGACTCCCAAGGCGTATGTGTTGGTTCACGATATGGGCGGCTCGCGTACAAGCTCGAGCCTGTCGCAGAACTTAGCAGTCATTCGGCCCCGGCGACCGCTATTCGCGCGACCGTCCAAGTGCCGGAAGCGCGCTCGCGGCAAGCAGGCCCACGGCGACGATCAAGAGCAGCAGAGGCCAGCCGAGCAGCGAGCCCGACGGGGTGCGGACGTTAGGCCGGTGGGCGGACGCCCCCCTGGTGGCGCCACTAGCATGCGGCGCGCGATGGCGGGCCGGAGCGCAAGCGCGGGCGAGGCGCCGATCTCGGCGCAGGACGTCGAGCGCTTTCGCCGCGACGGCGCGATCGTGCTGCGCGGGGTGCTCGACGGCGATCAGGTCGCGGGGCTCGCCGCCGGCGTCGATCGCAACCTGGCCGACCCGAGCGAGCTGGCGATCCGGACCGAGAGCTCGGACGGCCCCGGCGCCTTCTTCGAGGACTTCTGCAACTGGCAGCGGATCGACGAGTTCGAGCGCACGATCCGCTCGGCGCCGCTCGCGGCGGTCGCGGGCACGCTCACCGGCGCGACCGAGGTGCGCCTCTTTCACGACCACGTCCTGGTCAAGGAGCCGGGCACGACCGCGAAGACGCCCTGGCACCAGGACCAGCCCTACTACTGCATCGACGGGACCCAGAACGTGTCCTTCTGGATCCCGCTCGACCCCGTGCCGCGCGAGGCGACGCTCGAGTTCGTCGCCGGATCGCAGGCCGGCGGCACCTGGTACATGCCGCGCTCGTTCGTCGAGGAGTCGCCGATGGTCTTCGACCCCGGCGAGCTCGAGGAGGTCCCCGAGATCGAGGCCGACCGCGAGGCGCACGAGATCCTCGGCTGGGAGCTCGAGCCGGGCGACGCGGTCGCCTTCCACATGCTCACCCTGCACGCCGCCGCCGGCTCGCGCAGCCGGCGCCGCGCCTTCTCGCTGCGGCTGCTCGGCGACGACATCACCTTCGGCCCGCGACCGCACCGCACCAGCCCCCCGTTTCCGGGCCTCGAGCGCGAGCTCGACGCCGGCGAGCCGATGGACCACCCCCTGTTCCCGGTGCTCTGGCGGGCGCCGGAGGGCTAGGCGCGGCGAGCGCCGCGCGCCGCGAGGCCCAGCTCGCGCAGCTGCGCGTCGTCGACGGGGGCCGGGGCGCCGGTCAGCGGGTCGGCGCCCGAGGCCGACTTCGGAAAGGCGATCACCTCGCGGATCGAGTCGGCGTGCAGGAGCCGCTGGACGATGCGGTCGAGCCCGTAGGCGATCCCGCCGTGCGGGGGCGCCCCGTACTTGAGCGCATCGAGCAGGAAGCCGAACCGCTCGCGGGCCTGCTCGGGGCCGATCCCGATCGCCTCGAACACCCGCTCCTGGAGCTCGGGGTCAGAGATCCGGATCGAGCCGCCGCCCATCTCCTGGCCGTTCCAGACCACGTCGTAGGCGAGCGCGCGAGCCTCGCCCGCGCGCGCGGGGTCGAACTCGCCGGCCGGTGCCGTGAACGGGTGATGGAGCGGGTCCCAGCGCTCCTCGTCGGCGTTCCAGGCGAACATCGGCCAGTCGACCACCCAGCAGAACGCCTCCGCGGCGAGGTCGATCAGCTCGAAGCGCTCGGCGAGCTCGACCCGCAGCTGGGCGAGCACCGCGTTGGCGACCTCGGGCCGGTCGGCGACGACCAGCAGCAGGTCGCCCTCCCCCGCCCCCAGGCGCTCGTTGAGGGCCCGTAGCTCGTCGTCCGCCAGAAACTTCGCGGTCGGCGAACGCCACCCGTCGCCCTCGCGAAAGGCCCAGACCAGGCCCTTGGCGCCGAGCTCCTGGGCGCGGCCGATGAAGCCGTCGAGCACCGAGCGCGGGACGTCGCGGGCGCCGGCGTTCAGGCCCTTGACGACCCCGCCCGACTCGATCACGCCGCGAAAGACCTTGAACTCGGTCGCCGCGAGCAGATCGGTGAGCTCGGTCAGCTCGAGCCCGAAGCGCAGGTCGGGGCGGTCGGTGCCGTAGCGCGAGAGCGCCTCGTCGTAGCCGATCCGCGCCAGGGGCAGCTCGAGCCGCGGGCCGCCGACGCGCTCGAAGACCGCCGCCAGCAGGCGCTCGTTGAGGTCGAGGACGTCCTCGACCCCGACGAAGGACATCTCGACGTCGAGCTGGGTGAAGTCGGGCTGGCGATCGGCGCGCTGGTCCTCGTCGCGAAAGCAGCGCACGATCTGGAAGTAGCGCTCGAAGCCGCCGATCATCAGCAGCTGCTTGAACAGCTGCGGCGACTGCGGCAGCGCGTAGAAGGATCCCGGCTCGCGGCGCGACGGCACCAGGAAGTCGCGGGCGCCCTCGGGGGTCGAGCGCGAGAGCATCGGGGTCTCGATCTCGTAGAAGCCCTCGTCGGTGAGGAAGTCGCGAAGCGCCTTCGCGACCCGGTGGCGGACCTCGATCGCGTGGCGCACGCGCTCGCGGCGCAGGTCGAGGTAGCGGTGGCGCAGGCGCATGTCCTCGTTGACCTCGCCCGAGAAGCCCTCGATCTCGAACGGCGGCGTCTCGGCGTCGGCGAGCAGGTCGGCCTCGGAGACCCGCAGCTCGAACTCCCCGGTGGGCAGCTCGGGGTTGACGGTCTCCGGCGAGCGGCGCACGATCCGCCCGGCGACGCTCAGGACGTCCTCGGAGCGCAGCCGGTGACCGAGCTCGAACGCCTGCCCCGCGTCGTCAGGGTCGAAGACGAGCTGGACCAGGCCGGTGCGGTCGCGCAGATCGATGAACACGAGCCCACCGTGGTCGCGGCGGCGATGCACCCAGCCGGCGACCCGGGCCTCGGTGTCGACGCGGTCGTCGAGCACCTGCCCGCACCACAGGTCGCGGTAGCGGTTCGCGCGCAGCGCCGGGAAGTCGGGCTCGGCGCTCATATCAGCGGCCTCAACGGCGGCCGGGCTCGGCTTCGCCCTGTCGGGCTCCGCCTCACCGCGCAAGCTCCTCAACCGCGCGCGAGAGGTCGAGCTCGCGCTGCTCCCCGCTTTGCATGTCTCGCACCCGCGCGGGCCCGTCCTCGTCGAGGATCACCGTCGAGCGCGCGCCGACGCGGTCCGCCTGCTTCATCTGCCCCTTCAGGCTGCGCCCGGCGAGGTCGAGCTCGGCGCGCAGGCCGCTGCGCCGCAGCTGGATCACGAGCGCCAGGGCGCGCGCTCGCTGCTCGTCGCCGGCGGCGACGAAGACCCCGGGGGCGGCCGCGGGCGCCTCCTCGTCGAGGGCGAGCAGGATCCGCTCGATCCCCGCCGCCCAGCCGCAGGCGGGCGTCGGCGGCCCGCCGAGCAGCTCGATCAGCCCGTCGTAGCGCCCGCCGCCGGCGATCTGCGATTGGGCCCCGAGCCGGTCGCAGTGGAACTCGAACACGGTGCGCGTGTAGTAGTCGAGCCCGCGGACCAGCCTCGCGTCGACGTCATAGGCGACCCCGGCGCGCTCGAGCAGGCCGCGGACGGCCGCGAAGTGCTCGGCGTCCTCGCCCTCCAGCCGCTCGAGCATGGTCGGCGCCGATGCCATCACCGCGGCGGTGCCTTCGTGCTTGGAGTCGAAGGCGCGCAGCGGGTTCTCGTCGATGCGCTCGCGGACGTCGGCGCTCAGCTCCGCCTCGTGCGCGTGCAAGTAGGCGCGCAGCTCCTCGCCGTAGGCGGCGCGCGCGGATAGCGACCCGAGGCTGCCCAGGCGCAGCTTCAGCCCCGGCACGCCGAGCTCGCGCAGCAGCTCGTCGAGCAGGACGATCAGCTCGGCGTCGACAAGCGGCGAGTCCGAGCCGATCGCCTCGCCGTCGAGCTGGGTGAACTGGCGGAAGCGACCGGCCTGCGGGCGCTCGTGGCGAAACAGCGGCCCGTACCACCACAGCCTCACCGGCTGGGCGAGGCGGTGCATCCCCTCGCTGACGTAGGCGCGGCAGATCCCCGCGGTCGCCTCCGGGCGCAGGGTGAGGCTTCGCCCGCCCTGGTCCTCGAAGGTGAACATCTCCTTGCGCACGATGTCGGTCGAGCCGCCGACCCCGCGGGCGAAGACCTCGGTGTCCTCGAAGACCGGCGTCTCGATCCGCTCGTAGCCGGCGCGCGCGAAGATCTGTGCCGCGGCCACGTAGAGCCGCGCCCGCGCCGCCGACTCGGCGGGCAGGACGTCGAAAGTGCCCCTCGGGGCCTGAAAGCGCTCGGCCATGATCGAGGGCGAGCCTAGCCGGATGATCGCCCGCCGGGCACGGCGGGGCGCTCAGCGCGCGAGCTCGGCGAGGAACGGGTTGCTCGCGCGCTCGGCGCCCAGCGTGGTGATCCCCATGTGCCCGGGATAGACGGTGGTCCGCTCGGGATATCCCTCGACCAGGCCACGGATGCTCTCCAGCAGGGTCGGCCAGTCGCCGCCCGGTAGGTCGACGCGCCCGACCGAGCCCTGGAACAGCACGTCGCCGGAGAACAGCGCGTCCTCGTCGGCGATCGCGTACGTGACGTGGCCCGGGCTGTGGCCGGGCGTGAAGACGACGTCGATGCCGAGCCCGGCGAGCTCGAGGCGCTCGCCGCCGGCGACGGTCTCGTCCGCGTCGTAGCTCTCGAACGGCCCGAACTCCGGCCAGGGCACGAAGGCGTTGATGTCGGCGAGCACCGGGACCTCGAGCTCAGGGCAGTAGACCGGCGCCCCGGTCGCCCGCGCCACCGGCGCGACGGCGCCGACATGGTCGAAGTGCGTGTGGGTGAGCAGGATCGCGTCGACGCCGATCCCGAGCTCGTCGACCGCCCCGAGGATGCGCTCCGCCTCCTCGCCGGGGTCGACGATCAGGCCGCGATCCGAGCCCTCGCGGCGGACGATGTAGCAGTTCTCGGCCACCGGGCCGACCGTGAGCGAGCGGACGTCCATGCCGTTGCGAGCCTCGCGCCGCGCTATTCGCGCTCGCGCTGCTCCTGCTTCTTCTTTTGCTGCTGTGCCATTCGCCGCCGGTACATGAAGCTGTCCACGTAGTAGCCGAGCGGCACGTACATCGCCACCATCACCACGGCGAGCCCGAGCGCCCCGCCGATCGGCTGGCCGAGCAGGAACAGAGCCAGGGCGAAGAAGATGACGCCGCCGAACAGCCCGCGGTAGAAGGCGCTGCGCCAGGTCGGCGCCACGTCGCGGCGGTCCTGGGTGCGGCGGCGCGCCTGGGCCTTGGCCTGCTCGCGCGAGCGCGGCCGACCGCGCCGCCCGCCGCGATCGATCGCCCCGGCCTGGGTGCCGCGATGCTTGCGGCGGCGCTTGCGCTTCGTCTGAGCCATGCGGACTGAAACTTAACGTGCGCCGGGCGCGAGACGGCTCTCGATCACGTGGCGACGCGGGTCGAACCCGCGCAGCGGCACGTCGGCGGGCAGGTCGCGAAGCGCCGCCGCGGGGACCAGCCCGACGACCTCGGCCGCCACCGGCCGGGCGCCGTGCTCGGCAGCGAGCGCGCGGACCCGCTCGATCACCGCGCCGAGCGTCACCGTCTCGGGGTCGTGGACGTTGGTCGAGACCTGAGCGACGCCGGCCAGGTCGATGCCCACCGCCCGCACCCCGACCGGCCCCCCGCCCGACTCGCGCAGCCGCGCCGCGACTGCGCGCGCGACCTCCGCCCCGCCGCTGTCGAGCTCGACGTTGAAGGCGGCGAGCGGCGGGCGGGCGGTGACCAGGGTCGCCCCGGCGGTGGGGTGCGGCTCGGCGGGCCCGAGGTCGGCGACGAGCTCGCCCGAGCGCATCCGCTCGCCGAGCGCCGCGAGCCCGCCCCGGCGAAAGTGGGCGCGCTCGCGCCGGCTCTCGTCGGCGGCGACCGAGCCGTAGAGGAAGACCGGGACCTCGAGCTCGGCGATCCCAGCGGCCGCCTCGAGGGCGTGCTCGCGCGCGTTGGCGCGACCCGCCGCGGTCACCCAGACGAGCGGGCAGACGTCGAGCGCGCCGACGCAGGGGTGCGCGCCGGCGTGGGTGCGCATGTCGATCCGCTCGACGCACGCCCGCGCCCCCGCCACCAGCGCCGCGACCAGCGCCCCGCTCGGCGCCGAGAGGGTGAGCACGGTGCGGTTGTGGACCTCGTCGGAGTGGCGGTCGAGCGGCTCGGCGCCCGCGAAGGCGGCCGAGATCGCGGCGATCGCCTCCGCGTCGCGTCCCTGCGAGAAGTTCGGCACCGCCAGCGCCACCGAGAGCACGCTAGCGAGTTGCCGCCCTCACGCGACCGATCTCGCGCGCCAGGCTTTAGGCTGCCGCTCGATGACCGAGAACGACTCCGAGAGCACAACCGCCGGCTACACGCTCAAGAACCTCGGCGAGGTCGAGGACATGGCCGCCAAGCACGGCTTCGGGGAGATCGGCGAGGCGCGCTTCGCCAACGCCGACCTCGACACCGAGGGCACCGGGATCAGCTTCCACCGCCTGCGACCGAACAAGCGCCAGGGCTTCGGCCACCGCCACGAGGGCGCCGAGGAGGTCTACGTGGTCCTCTCAGGTTCCGGGCGCGTCAAGCTCGAGGACGAGATCGTCGAGCTCTCGGCGCTCGACGCCCTGCGCATCGCCCCCCGAACGGCACGCGCGCTGGAGGCCGGGCCCGACGGCATGGAGGTAATCGCCTTCGGCCCGCGGCGCCAGGGCGACGCCGAGATGCTCACCGACTTCTGGCCTGACTGAGGCCCGGCGGTCCGCGCCGCCGGTGCGCGCGAACTAGACGACGAGCTCGCCGCCGCGGACGATCGGCTCGCCGTCGACGGTCAGGTCGGGCTTCATCACCACGCAGTCGAGGTGGACCGGGACCTGGACCGTGCCGCCGATCGCCGCCGAGGCGCCGAAGGCGACATGGCAGGTGCCGAGCAGCTTCTCGTCCTCGAGCACCTCGCCGCTCAGGATCGCCTTCTCGTTGGTGCCGACCCCGAGCTCGGCGACGTTGGTGCCGTCTTCGCCGCCGACGCTGAGCAGCTCGAGCAGGCGCTCGCCCACGGTCCCCGAGGCGGCCGTCAGATGCCCGCCCTCGACGGTCAGCTCGACCGGCTCGTCGGGGACCCCGAGCGTCGCGATCGCCCCGTCGACGACCAGCGTGCCCTCGGTCGTGCCCTCGAGCGGGGCGATGAAGCCCTCGCCGCAGGGCAGGTTGCCGAAGGCGCCGGGTGCGGTCAGGTCGCCGGCGTCGGCGATCGCCGCGCGGCCGTCGAGGCCGAGGCGCAGGTCCGAGCCGGCGGCCGAGGTGATCCGCGCCTCGGCGCCGGCGGTCAGCAGCTCGGCGATCGCGGCACCCCGGCGGCGCAGGCCCTCCATGTCGGCGCTCATCACCCGGGCGAGCATCTCCTCGGTGACCCCGGGCAGGGTCGCGATCCGCACCCCCGCCTCGCTGGCGGCCTTGCGCGCGGCGGTGTGCGAGAGCGACTGCACGGTCGGCGCCAGCACCACGTCGGCCGCGGCCATCGCCGCGGCGATCGAGGCCGGCGGCTCGGCCGCGTGCGACTCGCGCTCGGTGATCAGCGCCATCACCGCCTCGGCTCCGCGCTTGCCCGCCTCGGCGCGCAGGCGGGTGCCGAGCCCGATCGTCGCCGGGTTGCAGACGACGAGCACCTCCTCGTCCTCGCGGACCCCGAGGCAGTCCTCGACCACCGCGCTCACCGCGCGCTCGAGATCGCTCATCCGCCGGGCGCCGCCATCGGTCGCCAAGCTAACCGTTCGCGGCGAGGATCGCCTTCAGGCCGTCCCCGTCGACACCGGGCCCGACCCGAATCCGATCGAGCTCGAAGGGATGGTCCGGCGAGGCCAGTCCGGGCTCGGTCGTGGTCGCACCCAGATAGCCGGCGTCGCGGACCGCCGCGACCGCCTCGGCGTCGTAATCGCCGCCCGGATAGCAGAAGAAGTCGACCGGGACGTCGAAGCGTTCGGCGAGCATCCGCCGCGACCCGGCCACCTCGCGGCGCAGCTCGACCCGTCGAGCCGGCCGACGTCGGCGTGGGTGATGGTGTGCGAGTCGACCTCCCAGCCGGCGTCGATCATCTCGCGCACCATCTCGTCGCTGAGCTCGCCCTGCTCGAGGCTGGCGAGCTTGAGGTTGAGGACGCCGGGCCAGCGGCGGGCCCGCAGCACCGGCAGCGCGCCGACGTACTGGCTGCGCAGCCCGTCGTCGAAGGAGATCACGATCGGCTTGCGCGCGATCGGCCGCCCGTCGTCCCAGGCCGCGAAGAGCTGACCGAGCGTCACCGCGTGATAGCCGTGCTCGGCGAGCCAGTCGATCTGCTGCTTGAACTCGGGCTCGGGCACGAACAGATCCGGGAACGTCGCGCCCGGCGGCGCGGCGCCGATCGCGTGGTACATGAGAATCGGGGTCGGGCGGTGGTAGTCCTCGACGATCGGGACGTCCTCGATCGAGCTCGCCAGTTGGGCGGGCGCGGTCGACTTGCGGGCGCCCCCCGGTCGCTTCGAGGTGCCGCCGGCGCCGGTGAGCAACCCGGCGGCGAAGGCGATCAGCGCGAAGCCGGCGAGCGCGTTGCGCCGCCGAACGGCGATCCGGCGCCGGCGCTCGGCGTCGCGTCGGCGCCTGCGCCGCTCGGCGATCCCCGCGTCGATCCCCGGCGGGGCGCTCACCCCGGGCCGGAGCCCCTCTCCCCGCCCGCACGGATCTCGTTCCAGTTCCCAGCCCGCTCACTCGCCACCGCGTCGCTCCCACCCTCGAGTTCGCGGCCATCCTAGGCGGGGACGCGGGCCCGCACCGTGCTCAGGATGCGAGTGCCGCGGGAGTTGCGGTCTCGCCGCGGGCCGCGGCGAGCTCGCGGCGCAGCTCGAGCGGGCGGTCGGTGCAGATCGCGTCCGGCGCCCCGAGCTGGATCGCCCGCAGCGCCAGCTCGACGTCGTTGACGGTCCCCGTGTTGACGCTCAGCCCGGCACGGCGAAAGGCGCGTGTGAGCGCGGTCGTGAGCAGGAAGTGCTCGACCGATACGCCCGCCACACCCCGGCGGCGCGCCCACGCGGCGAGCTCCGCCGGCGAGTTGTCGGTCCAGACCACGAGCCGTGAGAAGTATCCGTACGCTGCGGCAGTCGCGCAGGCGCTCGAGTGAAAGCTGATCACCTCGAGGCGCGGACGCTCTCGGCGATAGCGCTCGCAGAGCATGCGCGCGGTTCGGGCGGCGAGCTCGCGGTCGGCGTGCGCCTTGACCTCGAGCTGCAGCGGCAGGTCGCCGGGGATCAGCGCGAGCAGCTCGTCGAGCAGGAGCGGGTGCTGATCGCTGGGCTGCCCGTCGCGACCGAGCAGCCACGACGAGCGGATCTCGGCAGCGCTGCGCTCGGTGGCCCAGCCGCGGAGCGTGCTGCCGAGCGGCAGCAGCGGGTCGTGCAGGCAGACGAGCTGCTCGTCGGCGGTCAGGCAGATGTCGGTCTCGAGCGCCTCGACGCCGCCGGCGAGCGCCCCGGCCAGGGCCTGGGCGGAGGAGTCCGGGCCGTAGGCGCGGCCGAGGCGATGGGCGATCAGCGTCGGCATCCTCACGCCTCAATCGCACCACGGCGCCCCGGGCGTCGTGTTATCGGCCGGTCACCGCCAGGTGACCAGGCTGTGAACGAATTCCCCGCTCAGGGGATCAATCGGAGGTTGTGAGCCGCGCCGCGATCCGCGGATGGCCGTCGACGATCGGGGTGGTGAGCAGCTCCGCCCCGTCGAAGCCCGCGTGCCGCGCGAGCCGCGAGAGGGCCTCGGCGCCGAAGCCCCAGTAGACGAAGTCGTCGCCCGAATAGACGTCGCCCGGCGCGCGAACCTCCATCTCCTGCGACGGGTCGGTCACGCCGTATGTCTCCACCAGCAGCTCGCCGGTGGGCGCGACGCAGTCGCGCAGCACCCGCAGGAGCCCGAGCGGGTTCTCGACCCGGTGCAGGATCCCGAAGCAGAGCACGAGGTCGAACTCCTCCTCGAGCTGGGCGAGATCGAACGCGTCGAGGCGCGCGTACTCGACCTCCGAGCCGAGTAGCTCCGCGATCGCCGCGAAGCCCTGCCCGCCCTCGAGCTCGACGCCCCATCGGGCACGGACCCAGTCGCGGTACTGCTCGTTGTCGACGGCGACCACCCTGCTCGCGCCCCGTGCCTCGGCGAGGAAGGCGTAAAAGCCGTCGAAGGTGCCGACGTCGAGCACGCTGCGCCCCGTTAGGTCGTCGGGCAGGAACGGCAGTCGGTAGCGATGGTCGCGGGCCACGCCCGGCGTGTAGGTGCCGTCGCCGAGGGCGAAGGTGTGAAACCAGAGCGGAACGCGCTCGAGCACGTCGCCGGCGGCCCGCTCGGAGGCCTCGATCGGCAAGAGGTCGGCGACGACGCGCTCGGCCTCCGTGATCGCGGGGATCCCGTCGTCGATCTGGACGGGCGGGGGCAGTTCGCTCACTCCAACCTCCTTGTTAGCGCCCGCGCCCCGTTCCGCTCAGGGGCGGGCAATGTCGACGGCCCGGCCCCGAGTAGCGGCCTGGCGTCGCCGTTAAATCTAGTGCCCCTACGATCAAATCGATGTCAACTCCTCCTGAGAGGGCGGCGATCGGCGACCAGGGCCCACCCGCGACGCCGGGCGAACAGCTCTTCGAGCACCTGCTCGAGATCCATGCGATGCTGCGCCGCGAGCTCGCGACCGTGCGCGACCTGGCCTCGAGAGCGGCCGCTGGAGCGGAGGCGGGCGCGGTGCGCGACGAGGTTCGCTCCCTGCAGAGCACCAGCCCGCTGTGGAGACTGCGAATCAACTGCCTCTACTACTGCCGGTTCGTGCACGGCCACCACACGCTCGAGGACCACCAGCTCTTCCCGGCGCTGCGCCGCTCCGACCCGGCCCTCGGAGCGACGGTCGATCGCCTCGAGGACGACCATCGCCGGGTCGCCGAGCACACCGACGAGACCGAGGCCGCCGCCGAGGCGCTGGTCGCCGACGAGAGCCTCGAGGCCCGCCGCCGCGTGGTCGCCGCGCTCACCGCCCTCGCCGACGATCTGCTCGCCCACCTGGAGTTCGAGGAGCACGCGATCGGCCCCGCGATGCGAGCGTGGCGGGAGCTGCCGATCGGTTGAGCGCGGGCCCTGGGCACCGCTCGGCGACACGCCGCACGGCTCCAACCCGCCGCTACGATTCGACCCCCGCCGGAGTAGCTCAGCTGGTTAGAGCAGCGGAATCATAATCCGCGTGTCGGGGGTTCGAGTCCCTCCTCCGGCATGAAATACCTGCAAATCGCCTAGGTTTGAAAACGCGTGATGCGCGGAGTACTACCCAGATAGTCGCCGTGGCTCACGGCCGCACCCACCCCGCCTCGGCCCGGGCGGTGACGTGGATCGTTCACGGTGACGCCGGATCGGCCGCGCCGGCGGGCCGGTTCACGCCGCTCTCGTAGGCGAAGATCACGATCTGGAGGCGATCGCGCAGCCCCAGCTTCATGAGGATCCGCCTGATGTGGCTACGGATCGTCGATTCCTCGACCACCAGCTCCGTGGCGATCTCGCGGTTCGAGAGCCCGCGCGCGACCAGCACGAGCACCTCGCGCTCGCGCGAAGTGAGCTCGCCCAGCTTCGCCTGATCGGCGAGGGCGGGAGTGGGCTGCTGGGCCATACGGTCGATCACGCGCCGGGTGACCGACGGCGAGAGCAGCGAGTCGCCGGCGGCGACCGTCCGCACTGCCGCGATCAGGTCCTCGGGTCGGGTTCGCTTGAGCAGGAAGCCAGAGGCCCCGGCACGGAGGGCGCCGAAGACGTAGTCGTCCTGCTCGAAGGTGGTGAGGATCAGGACCTTCGCTCGTGGGGAGGTGTGTGACACCTCACGGGTCGCCTCGATTCCATCGAGGTCGGGCATGCGGACGTCCATCAGCACCACATCGGGTTTGAGCCGCCGCGCCCGCTCCACTGCCTCGCGCCCGGTTGACGCCTGGCCGACGATCTCGATATCTCGCTCGCCGGCGAGCAGCTCGGCGAGCCCCGCGCGCATGAGGTTGTCGTCGTCGGCGATCAGCACCCGCGTCATGCGCTCGGGCCTCCGTAGGGGAGGCGGGCGCGCACCCGGAAGGTGCCGTTGGCCCGTCCCGCGTCGAGGCTGCCACCGAGCAGCGTGGCGCGCTCGCGCATGCCAATCAGTCCGTGTCCCCCGTTTGACCTCGAGACGCTCGCGCTCGGCGCGGCGTTCGTGATCCGCAGCTCGAGCGCCGCATCGCTGAACGCAAGCTCGACCCGCGCCGCCCCCTTACCGTGGCGGGCGGCGTTGGTCAGCGCCTCCTGCAGGATCCGGTAGGCGGCTTGGTCGACGGCGCCCGCTAGCCGCCGAGGCTCCCCCTCGCTGGCGACGGCGACGTCGAGCCCCGCCGAGGCGTGGCCCGCGACGAGCGTGTCGAGCGACGCGAGCCCCGGTGGCGCGTCCACCCCGCCGTTTTTCGAGCCGCGGTCGCGAAGGGTGCCGACGATGTGATCGATCTCGCCGGCCGTCGTTCGGGCGAGCTGCTCGATCTCCTCGAGTGCCGCCCGGGAGCGCTCCGGCTCGTTTCGCATCCGGGCGGTCCCGGCCCGCACCGCGATCACGTTGATCGCATGGCCGGCGGAGTCGTGGAGGTCGCGGGCGATCCGGGCGCGCTCCTCGGCGATCGCGAGCAGGCGCTCGCGTTCCGCGTCGCGCTCGGTGCGGTGGGCGCGTTCCGCCAGCTCGGCGATGTGCTCGTGTCGCAGGCGGGTGCGCTCGCCGGCAAACCACGCGACGGCCCACGCGAGGCCGGTGTGGAGGAGCTCGCTCCCCGGGAAGTCGCCGTCGCCCAGCGCGCTCGCCCCAAGATATGCGAGGAACAGCGCCACAGCCGTGCCGGTGTCCCCGCGGCCCCATGGATCGTCGTCGTCGCGGCTCGCCGCGAGCAGATAGAGCGCGGCGGCGGGCCCAAGCGCCAGAGCGAGCGGGTAGCCGAGCGCGCCGAGCAGCACGGCGGCGGAGGCGGTGACCACGAGCACCGCGCGTGGAGCCCGGCGCCAGACAAGCAGCGGCGCCGCCGAGCACACCGCGAGCAGCACACCGGGCCAGTCGAGCTCTTCGGTCCCGGTTTGCGAGCCGGCGATGCCCCCGTGCGACAGCTGCGCCAGGGAGCCGGCAAGCGCTGCGGCCCCGATCGCCGCGTCGACGAATCGCCCCGATCCCGGCCGGGCTCCAAATAGCCGGTGCAGCCTGGTCATCGACCTCACCGCGAACCGAGACTAGCGGCGCGAGCGCGGCCCCGATACCGCGTTTCGTTGATCCCCTTGCACGAATTGCGGACGGTCATCCGCACGGATCGTGGACGCCGAAGTTCCGCTCACCGGCTGTTGTGGGCGGACCGCCGCACTCGTAGCTTGGCCCGCGATGAGCGAACGATCCCCCGATCCCCTCGCACGCCACGAGCCGCGCCCGGAGGTCGATCACGACTCGGCGCCCACCACCCCACGCTGGATCCCGGCACTTGGGATCGCCGTCGTGGTGCTCGTGATCGTGATGTTCGTCGTCTTGCATCTCACCGGCGCGGTTGGTCCCGGTGCCCATTAGCAGCGGTCAAGCGGCCTCGCCGAGCGTTCGCGATCGGGCGAGCCCGGCGCGCGCCCACGCCGACAGCAGCGCGGTCGATCCGGTGGTCGGGGTGCGCTCGCTGACCAAGCGCTTCGGCGAGGTCGTCGCCGTTCAGGACCTGACGTTCTCGCTCGAAGCCAGCACCGTCACCGGCTTCCTCGGCCCGAACGGCGCCGGCAAGACGACCACCCTGCGGCTGCTGCTCGGTCTCGCCGCACCGACCGCCGGCGCGGCGCTCGTCTTTGGGCGCCGCTACTGCGAGCTCGAAGATCCGGCCGGTCGCGTCGGGGCGGTGCTCGAGTCGAACGACTTTCATCCCGGTCGCTCCGGGCGCGACCACCTCCGGGCGCTCGCGTTGGCGGCGGAGATCCCCCAGGCGCGCGTCGAGGAGGTTCTGGCGCTCGTCGAGCTCGGGCCGGCCGCCAACCGGCGGGTGAAGACGTACTCGCTCGGTATGCGCCAGCGCCTGGGCCTAGCTGCCGCGCTCCTCGGCGACCCCGAGCTCCTCGTCCTCGACGAGCCGGCCAACGGGCTTGACCCGGCCGGTGTTCACTGGCTGCGCACCTTCCTGCGCCGCTTCGCAGACCGGGACGGCACGGTCCTCGTCTCGAGCCACGTGCTCGCCGAGGTCGCCCAGACGGTCGACCAGGTCGTGATCATCGACCGCGGCCGCCTCGTGGCGACCGCGCGGCTCGACGAGCTCGCCGGCCGCGGAGAAACCCTCGAGGACACCTACCTCGAGCTGACCGCGGGGGGGCCTGATGAGAGCCCAGCTCCGCTCTGAGCTCCTCAAGCAACGCTCGACCCGAACCAACCTTGGGCTGTTCGCCGGGTTGCTTGGCCTCGTCACGCTGGCCGTACTCCTGCACGGCGTCGGCCTCCCCACCTCAGACCTCGCCGGCACCGACAACCAGCTGATGGTGTTCGGCCGCGGGGAGTACCTCGGCGCCCTGTTCGCCGCCTTGGTCGGGGCGATGTCGATCACGGCCGAGATCCGCCACGGGACGATTAGACCAACCTTTCTCGTCACCCCGCACCGCGGGCGCGTCGTCGCGGCGAAGGTCGGCGCGAGCATCCTCATGGGCGCCGGCTTCGGTCTCGCGGCCTCGACACTCGCGGTGGGCGTCGGCGCCGCGGTGCTCCCCGCGCAGGGGATCGATGTCCAGCTTGACGGCGGCGACTACGCCCTGCTGATCGCCGGGGGCACGGCGGCGTCGGCCCTCTGGGCGGCGATCGGCGTCGGCATCGGCGCGGTGGTTCGCGACCAGGTGCCGACGCTGCTCGGCATCTCCGCGTGGCTCTTGTTCGTCGAGGGTCTGTTCGGCGAGAACCTCGTCGACGTGAGCCGGTTGGCGCCGGGGACGCTGGGAGTGGCGATCAGCGGCCAAGAACCGGACACCCACCTCGCGCCGGCACTCAGCCTCCTCCTGCTCGCCCTATACGCGACGGCGGCTGCCGCGGCCGGATGGGTCGCGACGACGCGCCGCGACGTGGTCTGACCCGAAGAAGAAGGGACGCGCCCGAGATGTTCTATCTGGAGTACCTGTTCGCCGAGGTTCGCCGTCGACGCGGGCGCACGGCGCTGACCGCGCTCGGCCTCGCGGTCGGTGTCGGCCTCGTGGTCATGGTCGGCGCCCTCTCTGCCGGCCTCGACGACGCCCAGGAGGAGGTGCTCGAGCCGCTAACCGGGGTGGGCACCGACCTCTCGGTCAGCCGCCCGATCGCAGTACCGGACGAGGACGGGGCCGCTGGGTCCGGAGATCCCTTCGCGGCACTGTCGGCCCGGGAGCAGCGCCGGCTCCAGCAGGAGAACCGCGAGCACAACCAGACGTTCAACTTCGGTGAGCTCGGCCAGCCCGGAGAGCGCTTCTCCGAGGACTCTTTCCTCTCCACGGACCTTAGCTTTCCAACGCGCGAGGTGGAGAGGATCCAAGCGCTCGACGGCACCGAGGACGCCGCCG
Organism: Solirubrobacterales bacterium; assembly: GCA_009379895.1. GTDB lineage: Bacteria > Actinomycetota > Thermoleophilia > Solirubrobacterales > 70-9 > WHSW01. The sequence goes on along the minus strand of WHSW01000018.1, from coordinate 16,857 downwards.
CGAACCTGACCCTGAACGCCACCCACGTCGAGGGCGTGATTCCGGAGAGCGGCTCGACGCCGTCGCTCGGGGCAAGTGCGCATGCGACCGGCGGTGGGCGCCTGGGAGGCGAGGGCGGCTTCGAGTTCGAGTCCCTGCCGGTGACCGGGGTCGACGTGCGAAAGCCCGAACTGGCGGCGGTGACGCCCGACCGGATCACCAGGGGCCGCTACCTCTCGGAAGCCCCGAAGGGGGCGCGCGGCGAGGCGGTGGTCGACCTCTCCTACGCACGCCAGAACGAGATCGGCGTCGGCGATGACACCGAAGTAGCGGGCGAGGAGTTTGAGGTGGTGGGCCTCGCCAGCCCGCCGCTGGGCGGAGATGCGTCGGATGTCTACCTCGAGCTCGGGCAGCTGCAGGATCTGTGGGATCGTGAGGACCGCGTCAACGCCATCCAGGTCCGCGCCGAGTCCGCCGACGCCGTCGCGGGGCTCGAGGACCAGATCGCCAATCAGCTCGCCGGCGCCGACGTGGTCACCGCGGCCGATCTCGCGGACCGCGTGGGTGGATCGCTCGAGGACGCGGACAACCTCTCCTCGAAGCTCGGCACTGCGCTGGCGATCGTCGCGCTCCTGGCCGCGTTCCTGATCGCGACTTTGCTGACGCTCTCGAGCGTCCAGAAGCGGACCCGCGAGCTCGGGACGCTGAAGGCGCTCGGCTGGCGCCAGCGGCTGGTGGTCCGCCAGGTCACTGGCGAGTCGCTCGTCCAGGGCGTGCTCGCCGGGCTACTCGGGGCAGCGATGGGAGTCGCCGGCGCCGCGATCGTCGATTCGATCGGGCCAACGCTGGAGGCATCGGTCGAACAGACCGGTTCGGGATTCGGCCCGTTCGGGCAAGGAGACGTCACCGCCGGCAGCACCGAGGTCGTCCTGGGCGCACCGGTGGACGTCGGACTCCTCCTCGTCGCGGTCGGCCTCGCCATCGTCGGCGGCCTGCTCGCGGGCGCCGCCGGAGGCCTGCGAGCGGCGCGGCTCCGCCCGGCCGAGGCGCTTCGGAGCGCGGAATGACTGGTCCTCAGCCGCACAACCAGAAGGAGAAGATGAGCACGGGAAGCGACATCACCCCGACCTACGAGCTCGAGACGGCGAGCCGTGCCTACGGCGAGGGCGCGACCCGGGTCGTGGCCCTCGACGGACTCGACCTGACCATCAAAAGAGGCGAGTTCGTCGCGGTCTTCGGGCCCTCGGGCTCGGGGAAGACGACCCTCCTCCAGCTCCTCGGCGCCATGGACCGGCCGAGCGGCGGCTCGATCCAGTTCGAGGGCCAGGCCCTGGAGGGGCTCGGGGACTCGGCGCTCGCAGAGTTGCGACTACGCGCGATCGGGTTCGTCTTCCAGCAGTTCAACCTGATCCCGACCCTGAACGCTGCCGAGAACGTCGAGGCTGGGCTCGCCCCGCTCGCGATGTCGCGGGCTGCGCGGCGGGAGACGGCCGCAAACCAGCTCGAGGCCGTCGGTATCGCCCCGCGCGCGAGGCACCTCCCGACGCAGCTCTCCGGCGGCGAGCAGCAGCGGGTAGCGATCGCTCGCGCTCTGGCGCACTCGCCGCGCGTCGTCCTTGCCGATGAGCCGACAGGAAACCTCGACACCACCAACGGCGAGTTGGTGATGGAGCTGCTGGCGCGCCTGCACTCGGAACTCGAGATCACTCTCGTCCTCGTCACTCACGACGAATGGATCGCCGAGCGTGCGGACCGCGTGCTGAGACTCGCCGACGGGCGCCTGGTGGAGGACTCGGCCGGACGAGTGGCTGAGGGCGTGGCCCGATGAGGCGCGTCCGGACTCTCACCGCACTCGCGCTTGCCCTGCTCGCGCTCCTGCTCTCCGCTTGCGGCGGTGGCGAAGACGAGGAGGAGACGACCACGACGCCGCCGGCCTCGCAGGCCCCAAGCGGGAGCGCGGCACCGCCGGCCGTAGGAGCATTGCCGCCGGGGTTCGTCGAGTGCATGGCAGATCAGGGATACGAGGTCGAATCGTCCGCGGACATCCATTCGGCCCCGCCCGAGGTGCTCCAAGCGTGCTTTGGGGCCGCTCACTAATGCGGCGGAGAGCGGCGAGGAGGACGATGGCTGGCCCAATCGCCGTGACCATCCGCTTCACCGGTGACCCGGACGACCTACTGGAGCGCTTTGAGCGCGCCCGCCAGATGTGGATCGAGGCCCAGAACGCGGACTATGAGCGCCCGGTCTTCTATGCGGCCTGCAGGACCGACGAGGGGATCGCGATCGTCAACTGCTGGAAGAGCGCGGTTGCCCACCGAGTGTTCGGTCAGGGGCTACACCCGTATATCGACGCAGTGGGCATGAGCCCGCCGGATCAGATCGAGCGGATGCGGATCGGGAAGCTCGGCTGGGACTGACGCCGGGCGGCGCCGACCGCGTCTCCTCGTCGCGCGCTCGGGTAAACGGGCCGACCGAAACACGCCCTCGGGTCAACACCGGGTCAACACGAGGTCAGGAAACAGCCGAAAACCGCCGCCCCCCTTTCAGGACGGTAAACCCTGGGTGGTCCGTGCACCCGGCGTGCACCCGCGTGCACCCGGAGTTCGTCCTCGAGCAGCCGCGTGAGTCGGTCGGCCGCGTCGTGCTGGGGCACGTGGTGGATGCAGATCATCGTCGTCTGGATGTCGGCGTGGCCCATGAACGCCTTGACGTCGGTGAGCGCGAACGCCTGCACCGCGATCGTGCCGAAGGTGGGCCGCAGGTCGTGGAAGCGGATGTGCGGCAGGCCGGCGTTGTCGAGTGCCTGGTAGAAGCGCCGGCGAAGCGCCGAGTCCTCGATGTGGGCGCCGAGGTCGTTGACGAAGACCCGGTCCTCGTCGGAGGTCCAGCGCTCGCGCTTGCTGAGCGCGTCGAGGGCCCGGGCCGCCTGGTCGACGAGCGGGACCGAGCGCACCTTGCCCGACTTGGTCGGGCCGTCGGCGTCGACGGTGTAGGAGCGGCGGACGAAGACGACCCGGCGGGTCCAGTCGATGTCGCCCCAGCGAAGGCCGCGGAGCTCGCCGAGGCGGAGACCGGTGAACGCCGCGACCGTGAAGATCGCCGAGTCCTGCGGCGTGACCGCGCTCGAGGCGAGCTGCTCGACCTCGTGCGGCTCGAGCGCGGCGAAGTCGCCCGAGCGCCGCTGTGGCTGGCGCTCGGCGCCGGCCACCGGGTTGCCCGGCAGGTCGTGGACGCGCTGCGCGCGCTTGAACATCGTGTGCAGCTGCTGCAGGCGCTTGTTGATCGTCCGCGCCGCGAGAACCCCTTCCTCGAGCATCCGCACACGGAAGGCCTCGACGTCCGCGGTCGTGATCTCGGAGATCGGCGTGTGCTCGCCGAACTCCGGGATCAGCCGCTTCACGTGTCGGCGCCCCCGGTTCCGATTCGCCGGCCCGTCGAGGCCGGGCGGGAAGGCGCCTCCTCATCGTTATCTCATGTCGCCCTGGCAGGCTGGCCGGGTTCTGGGGTGCCCTCGGGAGACAACCGCTCGCCTCGAGCCGGACGGCAGCCGGTGAGATCACGGCTCGACATGAACGCGACTTCCCCATCGCAGGTACCCGTCCCCGGAGCTCTGGACGAGGATCTCCCATCGTCGCCGCGCGCGCGGCCGCAGGCGCTCGGAGCCGAGGGTGCGCTCGCGCGCGCCACAGAGCGACTGCTGTCTCTCCAAGATCGCCAAGGCTGGTGGCGCGGCGAGCTCGAGACCAACGTGACGATGGACGCCGAGGACCTGCTGCTGCGGGAGTTCCTCGGGATTCGCGGCGAGCGCGAGACCCACCTGGCGGCGAACTGGATCCGGTCGCAACAGCGCGATGACGGCTCCTGGGCGGTCTTTCACGGCGGCGACGGCGACCTCTCCACGACCATCGAGGCATACACCGCTCTGCGGCTCGCGGGCGATTCGTCCGGTGCGGATCACATGGGCAGTGCCCGCACCTTCATCCTCGCGCACGGGGGGATCGAACGCGCGCGTGTGTTCACTCGCATCTGGCTGGCGCTCTTCGACCTTTGGCCCTGGGATGAGCTGCCCGCGCTGCCACCGGAGATCATGTTCTTCCCCAGCTGGGTGCCGTTCAACATCTACGACTTCGCCTGCTGGGCACGGCAGACGGTCGTGCCCCTCTCCGTCGTGATGGCGATGCGCCCGCGCCGGCCGCTGGACTTCGGGCTCGACGAGCTGCGCGTGGGCGCCCGGCCCGCGGCGCCGCGCCGCGGCCTCCGCACGCGCGCGCGGCGCATGGCCCTGCTCGACTCGGCCGCGCGCCTCTATGGCAAGGCCGCCCCGAGGGTCGTGCGCAGGGCCGCCCTGAGGCGTGCCGAGCGCTGGATCCTCGCTCGCCAGGAAGCCGATGGATCGTGGGGCGGGATCCAGCCGCCCTGGGTCTACTCGCTGCTCGCGCTCCAACTGCTTGGCTACGAGACCGACCATCCGGTCATGCGCGCCGGCCTCGACGGGCTGGAGCGGTTCCTGGTGCACGATCGCGACGTTCGTCGCCTGGAGGCCTGCCAGAGCCCGGTCTGGGACACGGCACTCGCGATCATCGCGCTCGCCGACGCGGGCGTACCGGCCGACGACTCGGCGCTTGTGCGCGCCGCCGACTGGCTGCTCGGCGAGGAGGTGCGGGTGCCCGGCGACTGGGCAGTGCGGCGACCCCACGTCCCACCCGGCGGGTGGGCCTTCGAGTTCGCCAACGACAACTATCCCGACCTGGATGACACCGCCGAAGTGATCCTCGCCCTGCGCCGCGTGGTGCATCCCCAGCCCGATCGCGTCGAGGCGGCGATCGCCCGCGGCCTCGCCTGGGCCCTCGGCATGCAGAGCGCCGACGACGGTTGGGCGTCCTTCGACGCCGACAACACCCGGGGCTCGCTTCGCGAGCTCCCCTTCAGCGACTTCGGCGAGGTGATCGACCCGCCAAGCGCCGACGTGACCGCCCATGTGATCGAGATGCTGGCACGGGAGGGGCACGGCTCACAACCCGCCGTCAAAGGCGGCCTGCTCCGGCTCAGCGACTGGCAGGAGGCCGACGGCTCCTGGTTCGGCCGCTGGGGCGTCAACCACACCTACGGGACGAGCGCCGTTCTCTTGGCGCTCGAGGCAGCCGGCGTCCCCCGCGACGACCCGCGGGTGCGGCGGGCCGTGCGCTGGCTCGAGGATCACCAGAACGCGGACGGCGGATGGGGCGAGGATCCCCGCTCCTACGAGGATCCCGCCTGGATCGGGCGGGGACCGAGCACCGCGTCTCAGACTGCCTGGGCGCTGCTCGGGCTGCATGCCGCGGGCCAGCGCTCCGCGGCTGCCGAACGCGGCATCGCCTGGCTGGCGAGCACGCAACGCCGCGACGGGAGCTGGGACGAGCCCGAGTTCACCGGCACCGGCTTCCCTGGCGACTTCTACATCAACTACCACCTCTACCGGCTCGTCTTTCCGGTGATGGCGCTCGGCCGCTGGTGTGGCGACGGGACGAGCGTGGAGCGAGCGACGCACCGACCCCAGGCCGTTCGCGAGCCGGCGGAGGGCGAGCGATGACGACGAGCGCTCCGGTGCAGACCGAGTCACTCCCAGTCGCCCTCCCGGCTCCCGACGCGATCATGGACCGCGCCGCCGGCGAGAACTTCCCGGTCGCGAGCCGGCTGCTGCCCCGCCGCCAGCGCGATCACCTGCTGGCGATCTACGGCTTCGCCCGCCTCGTCGACGAAGCCGGCGATGAGGCCGCCGGCGATCGCGACGCTCTGCTCGACTTCATCGAGCGCGAGCTCGACCGCGTTTTCGCGGGCCAGCCGCGGCACCCGCTGATGCGCTCGCTGGCGGCGACCGTGCGCGCTCGCGACCTTCCGCGCGCGCCACTCGAGGCTCTGATCGAGGCCAACCGGCAAGACCAGCGGGTCCGGGCGTACGAGACGTTCGCGGAGCTCGAGGCCTACTGCGCACTGTCCGCCAACCCCGTCGGCCGGCTCGTACTGCACGTGCTCGCTGAGCCTACGCCCCGGCGGGTGGCGCTCTCCGACCGCATCTGCACCGCGCTGCAGCTGACCGAGCACTGGCAGGACATCGCCGAGGACCTCGGACGGGGGCGCATCTACGTTCCATCCGAAGACCTCCGGCGCTTTGGCTGCTCGCCGGCGGACCTCGCCGATCGCCCGGCGCCCGACCGCGTCCGGGAGCTGCTGCGCTTCGAGGTTACGCGTGCCAGAGAGATCCTCGAGGCCGGCGCGCCGCTCGTGGGCTCGCTCGGCGGCCGCCCGCGGATCGCCGTAGCGGCGTTCGTGGCCGGCGGGCGCACGGCGCTGACGGCGATCGAGCGCTCCGGCTACGACGTCAGCTACGGCGCACCACGCGCGAGCCGCCGGACGCGGATCGTCGCCCTGGTCCCGGCCCTGATGCGGGCCCGCGGGGGCAGCGGATGATCACGGTGGAGGCCGCCTACCGCGTCTGCGAGGGAATCACCCGCGAGGAAGCGGCGAACTTCTTCTACGGCATGCGCCTGCTGCCCGGGCGCAAGCGGCAAGCGATGTACGCCGCCTACGCGTTCGCGCGTCGCGTGGATGACGTCGGGGACGGCGACCTGCCCTGCGAGCAGAAGCTGCGTCTGCTCCGCGCTGAGCGCGAGGCGCTCGCGAGCGGCGGCGCGGCTGACGATCCCGTCCACGTCGCGCTGCGCGACGCGCATCACCGTTTCGAGCTGCCGCTCGATGCGCTCTTTGGCCTGATCGACGGCGTCGAGGCCGATGCGCGGGGCACGACATATGACTCCTTCGACGAGCTCGTCGTGTACTGCCGCCAGGTCGCGGGCTCGATCGGCCGGCTCTCGCTGGCGATCTTCGGGACCGATCGGTGGTCGGCCGCCTCACCGCTGGCCGACGACCTGGGGGTCGCCATGCAACTCACCAACATCCTGCGCGACGTACGGGAGGACGCGGGCTGCGGCCGGGTCTACCTCCCTCGCGAGGATCTCGCCCGATTCGGCTGCCCCACCGATCCGCTGGCCTGGTCGGGCGAGTCCTGTCGCGAGTTGATCCGCTTCCAGGCGGCGCGCAACCGGGCCTGGTTCGCGCGCGGGCTGAGGCTCCTGCCCCTGCTCGACCCCCGCAGCGCCGCCTGCGTCGCCGCGATGACGGGCATCTATCGGCGGATCCTCGACCGAATCGAGCACGATCCCGACGCGGTCCTGCGAGGGCGGATCTCGCTGCCCGCGTGGAAGAAGGGCTGGGTCACAGCGGGCTCGCTGGGAAGCAGCGCCGTGCGCGGCCTGCGTACGGCGAGCGACCCCGCCCAGAACGGCAAGCCCCCGCTCCGGGCGCTTCCGAACGAAGTCGACCGCGCGCGCCCTCTGCGGGGCCGGGTGGCGATCGTTGGTGGGGGGCTGTCCGGGATCGCGGCCGCGCTGCGCTGCGCTGACCGCGGTCTCGAGGTGACATTGGTCGAGGTTCGCCCCCAGCTCGGGGGCGCGGCGTACTCCTTCGAGCGCGACGGGCTGCCGATCGACAACGGCCAGCATGTCTTCCTGCGTTGCTGCACCGAGTACCTGGCGTTGCTCGAGCGGCTCGGGTCACGCGCGCTGACCAGGATGCAGCCGCGGCTT
>WHSW01000018.1:2130-9158 GCA_009379895.1 Solirubrobacterales bacterium | reverse complement strand
CTGGCGTTGCTCGAGCGGCTCGGGTCACGCGCGCTGACCAGGATGCAGCCGCGGCTGGCAATTCCGGCGATCGCACCCGGCGGCAGGGTCGCGTGGCTGCGCCGCACCGGCCTCCCAGCGCCCCTTCACCTTGCCGGAGCGCTGGCCCGCTACGGTCATCTGAGCCCGGCGGAGCGATTCCGCGCCGCGGTTACCGCGCTGGCGCTCGCCCGCTTGGACCCGGATGACCCACGCTTGGACGCCCTCACGTTCGGCGAGTGGCTGGCACGGCGCGGTCAGAGCCCCCGGGCGCTCGCCGGCTTGTGGGAGCTGATCGGGCGCCCGACGCTCAACCTTCCGGCGAGCGAGGCGTCGCTCGCCCTCGCCGTCCGCGTGTTCCAGATCGGCCTGCTCAGCGACGCCGCGGCCGGGGATATCGGCTGGGCGACGGCCCCCCTGTCAGAGGTGCACGACGCGCCTGCCCGCCGTGCCCTCGCGGACGCCGGGGTCGATGTCCGGCTGCGCTGGCGGGCGACGCAGGTCACCCAGGAGGGCGACGGATGGACCGTCGAGGGGGAGGCTGATCGCGTCGTAGCCGACGCGGTGATCCTCGCCGTGCCGCATGAGCGGCTCGCCCCGCTGCTGCCGGCCGACGCGCTCGACGCGCCCGAGCGCCTGACTGCCCTCGGGCGCTCGCCGATCGTCAACCTGCATGTGGTCTTCGATCGCCCGGTGACCGAGCTCGAGCTCGCCGCCGGGGTGGGCAGCCCGATCCAGTGGGTGTTCGACCGCACGCGGGCCGCCGGCGTGCGGAGCGGACAGTACCTGGCGGTCTCGCTGTCGGCCGCAGATCGGGAGATGAGCCTCTCGAACGACGAGCTGCGGTCGCGCCACCTGGCGGCCCTGGCTGAGCTGTTTCCCGCCGCGAGCGGGGCGAAGGTCGCGCGGTTTCTCGTCAGTCGCGAGCACGCCGCCACCTTCCGGGCGGGGCCCGGCGTGGCAGCCCAGCGTCCGGGCGCGCGCACGCGGCTGCCGGGGCTCGCCCTCGCCGGCGCCTTCACGGACACCGGTTGGCCCGCCACCATGGAGGGCGCCGTGCGCAGCGGCCAGGCCGCCGCCGAGGAGGTTCGCGACACCCTCCGCCGTCCCCTGCCCGCGGTCGCGGTCGCAACATGAACGCCCGCCGGACGACACTCGACCGGGTCGAGGCAGGCGGCGGCCTCCTCGTGCTGGCGCCGCTGCGCATCGAGGCCAGGGCCGTTCGTCGCGGGCTCGCCCCCGGCGGGCAGGTCGTGCCCACCGGCATGGGGCCGGGCCACTCGCGGGCGGCGGTGGCCGGGCGCTTGCCGGGCGAGGCCGTGGCCGTGAGCGGATTCTGCGGTGCTCTCGACCCCACGATCGAGCAGGGCGAGCTGGTCGTCGCCACCGAGGTCCGCAGCCCAGCCGGCGTCATCCCGTGCCCGGCCGCGGGCGTGCTGGCGGGGGCGCTGCGGCGGCGCAGGCTGCGGGTCCGCATGGGGCCGATCGTGTCCGCCAACGGAATCGTGCGCGGCCCGGAGCGACGGCGCCTGCACGCGGAGGGGGCGGTGGCGGTCGACATGGAGTCGGCCTGGCTCGCCGCGGCCGCCAGCGATCGTCCACTGGCGATTGTCCGCGCCGTGGTCGATACCCCGAAGCGAGAGCTGGCGCGGCCGCTCGCACTGGTCAACGGCGCGGGGCGCGCGTACTGGGCGCTCCGGCAGGCCGCTCCCATCCTCTCGGAATGGGCGGCGGCGGTGCGACCGCGCACGATCATTCTCGCGGGCCCGCGGGCGTCCTGCGCCGGCGTCGAGCGCGCGATCGAGATCGTCGAGCGGGCGCTCGAGCGGTTCGGGGCGCCCGTCTACGTGCGACGGCAGATCGTCCACAACGCTCACGTCGTGGCCGATCTCGAGCGCCGCGGGGCGGTGTTCGTCAAGGAGGTCGACGAGGTCCCCGACCGGGCGACGATCGTCTTCTCGGCGCATGGCGTAGCGCCGGCCGTGCGCGACGCGGCCGGGGCGCGCGGGCTCAACGTCATCGACGCAACCTGCCCGCTGGTCGGCAAGGTTCATGCGGAGGCACGCCGGTTCGCCGCGGCCGGCTACACGATCGCGCTGGTCGGCCACGACGGCCACGATGAGATCGAGGGCACCGTGGGCGAGGCGCCCGAGCGGATCCGCGTGGTCAAGGACGGGGACGAGGTCGCCGAGCTCGGGGTCGAAGAGGGCGAGCGGGTCGCCTATCTGACCCAGACGACGCTCGCGACCGACGACACCGACGTCGTCGTCGACGCGCTGCGCGAGCGGTTCCCGACCCTGGTCGGCCCGCGCTCCAGCGACATCTGTTACGCGACGCAGAACCGCCAAGACGCCGTCAAGGCGTTCGCATCGGATTGCGACCTGGTGCTCGTGGTCGGGTCTCGCAACTCATCGAACTCCCATCGCCTGGTCGAGGTGGCCGAGCGCCAGGGCACGGAGGCGCACCTGATCGAGGACGAGACGGCGATCGAGCTCGACTGGCTCGCGCGCGCCGGCGCGGTTGGCCTCACGGGTGGCGCCTCCGCGCCGGAGGCGCTCGTACAGCGCGTCCTGGCCGCCGTCACCGCGATGGGGCACGCGGCGGTCGGCGAGCGGCGGGTCGCAACCGAGACGCAGCAGTTCAAGCTCCCCCCCGAGATTTCGCGCGGAAGGAGGTGACGCGATGCCCGTCCCGCTTCGCCAGAGCGCCCGCGTCGCCGCCTACCTGATGCGCCAGCGGCTCGCGAGGCGAGAGAAGTTCCCGCTGGTGGTCGAGCTCGAGCCGCTCTTCCAGTGCAACCTGGGGTGCTCGGGCTGCGGGAAGATCCAGCACCCAGAGCACGTCCTGCGGCGCCGGATGTCGGTCGAGCAGGCGGTGGCAGCGATCGAGGAGTGCGGCGCGCCGATGGTCTCGATCGCGGGTGGGGAGCCGCTCATCCATCCCGAGATCGACGCGATCGTCCGCGAGCTGGTCAGCCGGAAACGGTTCGTCTACCTGTGCACGAACGCCCTCATGATGGAGCGCAAGCTGGAGAAGTTCACGCCCGGCCCGTACTTCGCCTGGGCGGTGCACCTCGACGGGCTGCGCGAGCGCCATGACCAGTCGGTGGAGCGCGAGGGAGTCTTCGACCGTGCCGTGTCGGCGATCCGTGCGGCCCAGACGCGCGGCTTCCGGGTGACCACGAACACGACGTTCTTCACCCACGACTCGCCCAGCACGGTGCGCCAGGTGCTCGACTTCCTCAACGACGAGCTGAAGGTCGACCAGATGATGATCTCGCCCGCCTACGCATACGAGAAGGCGCCGGACCAAGACCACTTTCTCGGCGTTGAACAGACCCGGCGCCTGTTTCGGGAGGCCTTCGCGGACGGCCGTCGCCGGCGCTGGCGACTCAACCACAGCCCGCTCTTCCTCGACTTCCTGGAGGGCAAGGTCGATTTCCAGTGCACCGCGTGGGGCATCCCGAGCTACTCGGTGTTCGGCTGGCAGCGCCCCTGTTACCTGATGGCCGACGGCTACACGAAGACCTACCGGGAGCTGGTCGAGACGACCGACTGGGACCGGTACGGACGCGGGCGCGATCCTCGCTGCGCGAACTGCATGGCCCACTGCGGCTATGAGAGCACCGCGGTGCTCGCCACCACGCACTCGTTGAAGCACTCGCTGCGCGCGCTCGCGCAGCGTTGAACGCACGCGAGCCCGGTCAGTCGCGCGGTAGCAGGATCACGACGTCGGCGCCGGCGCCCGATGCGTTGGTCGCATCGGCACGGCCTCCGTGCGCGCGGGCGATCGCATCGACGATCGCCAGCCCGAGACCGCTGCCGTCGCCGGCGCGCTCCGCTCTGCTGAACCGCTCGAACGCGTGGGGCACGAAGGCGGGCGGGAAGCCGGGGCCATGGTCGGTGACATGGAGCTCCACACCGGCCTCGGTCGCGGTTGCGCTCAAGCGCACGGGCTGGCCGCCGTAGCGAAGCGCGTTGTCGAGCACATTCCCCAGCGCCTCCTCGAGGCGGAGGCGGTCGGCTCGAACGCGCAGCCCCGGGGACGGGCTGAGCTCGAGGGTGGGGTGATCGTCGGGCCCGACGCCGCCCGAGAAGCGACCGGCCACGGTCGCGAACAGCTCATCGATCGCGAGGGACTCGTGGCGGATCGCAAGGCGCCCTTGGTCGGCGCTCGCGATCACCAGGAGATCGTTTGCGAGCGCGGTCAGGCGGTCGGTCTCCTCCGCGGCCGAGGTGAGCGCGGCGCGCAGGTCCGCGGCCTCCTTCGGTCGCCGCAGCGCGAGCTCGAGCCCGGTCTTGAGGACCGTGAGCGGGGTACGCAGCTGATGGCTCGCGTCGGCGACGAAGGCGCGCTCGCGGTCGAGGGCGCGCTCGAGGCGGGCGAGCAGGTCGTTCAGGGTCTCGCCGAGCCGCCGCACCTCGTCCCTGGCGGGAGGGACCGGAAGGCGCTGCTTCCGCCCCGCGGGCAGGATGCCGGCGGCGCGCTGGCGCATTGCCTCAACCGGGCGCAGGGCGCCCCCGGCGAGGCCGTACGCGGCGAGCGAGACCAGGATCAGCGCGATCGGACCGCCAATCAGCAGGCCGGTCCGGATCGTCGCGAGCGTATGCTCGCGCTGGCCGAGGTCGACGCCGACGACAACGATCGTGCGGGAGGGGAACGGCTGGGCGAGGAGCCGCGTGCTGTCGCCGCGGGTGACGGTGATCCTGCCCTGGGCGGCGCGGCGGCGCTCGTCGGGGCTCAACAACGGGCGCTGCGACGGGTCGCGCGTGGTTGCGAGCACCCCACCGTCGGCCGCGAGGATCTGGGCGGAGCTGGCGCGGCTGGTCGGCAGTGGCCGGCGGTTGGCGGCGAGCCCGTCGACCCCCACCAGCCGCGCCATGGCCGTCAGGTCGGCGGCGTGGGCGTCGAGGACGTCGTCGATGCTCTCGTTGAGCCCAGCCTGGGCATTCGCGTACAGCACCAGCGTGACGCCGGCGAGTACGACGGCCGTGACCACCGCGGAGGCGAGCGTGAGGCGAACGCGGATCGGGAGTCGCCGGATCAGGCTCATGGCTCGGTGCCGCGCAGGCGATAGCCGACACCCCGCACCGTCTCCAGCGATTGGCGGCCGAAGGGGCGGTCGATCTTGTCGCGGAGATAGCCGATGTAGACGTCGACCACGTTGGAGCGGTGCTCGTAGCTCTCGCTCCAGATGTGCTCGAGCAGCTCGAAGCGACTGAGCACTCGTCCCGCGCGGCGCATCAGCGTCTCGAGCAGAGCGAACTCGCGGGCGGTCAGTTCGATCTCGATCGGGCCCCGCCAGGCCCTGTGCGTCGCGGGATCCAGGCGTAGGTCGTCGACTTCGAGGACGGTAGGGCGCGGGGCGGCGCCCCGGCGCACGAGGGCGCGCAGCCTGGCCAGCAGCTCGTCGAAGGAGAATGGCTTCAGGAGGTAGTCGTCCGCTCCGCAATCGAGGCCGCGCACCCTCGACTCGACGTCATCGCGCGCCGTCAGCATCAGCGTCGGCGACCAGACCTGCTCGGCGCGCAGCCGTCGGCAGGCCTCGAACCCATCGATGCCGGGGAGGACGATGTCGAGCACGATCGCGTCGTATTCGGTAGCGACGGCGCCCGCGACCGCCTGCTCGCCGCTGACCGCGACATCGACGCCAAACCCCTCGTCCTCGAGCCCGTGCTGCAGGAGGCTCGCCAACTTGAGTTCGTCCTCGACGACCAGCACGCGCATCCACGGCACTGTGACATCCGCCACAGGCTGAGGCGATATCGGAACGTGGCGCCGACCCACCCGGACACCCGCGCTCCGCCCTCGCACGGGCGGTCAGTCGCCGGTCAGCCTCGCGTGCTCGTCGTCGGAGAGCTCGATCTCGAGGGCGGCCAGGTTCTCCCGCAGGTGCTCGATCGAGAGCGTCCCCGGGATCGGCAGGACGGTCGGCGAGCGCCGCAGCAGCCACGCCAGCGCGATCTGGCGCGGGCTCGCCCCGTGGTCGTCGGCGATCTCGCGGACCGTCGGCGTGTCGCCGCCGCGCAGGGGATAGAAGGGCACGAAGAGAAGCCCCTGCTCGGCGCAGTAGGCGACCACGTCGTCGTGCCTTCGCTGCGCCAGGCTGTACTCGTTCTGGACCGCCGCGATCGGCAGCACCGCCCGCGCGCGCTCGAGCTGCTCGACGCTCATCTCCGAGACGCCGACGTGCTCGATCCGTCCGGCGTCGCGGTACTCGGCGAGCAGTCCCAGCGACTCCTCCAGCGGCACCCCCGGGTCGACGCGATGGAGGTAGTAGAGCGTGATCGGCTCGGTGCGAAGGCGCTCGAAGCTCTGCTCGAGCTCGATCCGAAGCTCGTCCGGTCGCCCGCTGCCGGGCTCATAGCCGCCCTTGGTCGCCACCACCAGCCCGCTCGCAAACGGCGCCAGCGCCGCCCCGATCGCGCGCTCGCTCTCGCCGCCGGCGTAGAGGTGGGCGGTGTCGATGAAGTTCACGCCCTCTGCCACCGCGGCCTCGAGGAACGCGCGATTCTCGGCCGTATCGGTGAGCCGGTTGCTGCCGAGCCCGATCCTGGTCAGCGGCAGGTCGCCGAGGGTCGCGGTGCTGGGAGCCGGCATCGCCGGCCATTCTGACGCCGCGGCCGACGACGGCCCTGCGATCCGGCGACAGGTCATCCCACGGCCTCCAACGCCTGGCGCTCTGAGGCGAACGCCTCGAGGCGGACCACCTTTCCGCCGTCGAACGTGTACAGAAGCCAGAACCGGCCCTCGACCTCGGCGCCGCTGCTCTTCCCCATGCCGCGCGGGAGCACCTCGACCAGGACGCGCTCCCCGGGCTCGGTGACCTCGGCGACCGTCATCTGCTCCCCGGGCTCGGTGACCTCGGCGACCGTCATCTCGAAGCGATCGACGTCCGCGGTCCAATCGGCCCACATCCGCTGCAGCCCCTCGGGGCCGTGGTAGGTCTGTGCGTCGGGCAGCGGCGGGACGCGGACGGCGACCAGATCCGGGCTTGCAGCGGCGAGCGC
>WHSW01000018.1:0-2033 GCA_009379895.1 Solirubrobacterales bacterium | reverse complement strand
TCAGCCCGAAGCGAACGAGCTCGACGTTCTTCGACTCCTCAGGCATCCCGCGCCAGCAGGGCGATCAACGCCCGCTGCACGATCGGCGGCGGCGAGGCGAACACGGTTTCGTCGCGATAGCGCTTGAGAAAGCCCGCCGCCCAGCGCGCCCCGTGCAGCCCCCGCGGTCGGCCGCTGGCGGTGAACAGGCCCTCGCGCGCCGCCGCGGCGCTCTCCTCGAGTCGGGCGACGGGTTCACCGACCGCGACTCCGACTCGAGCCTCGCCCAGGAGCGGGTCGAGCGGGCGACGGGGCTCGAGTCGTCGCCAGGGATCATCGTCCTGCTCAGCCCGCAGGCGCCGGTGCGCTCGCAGGCCGGCCAGGCGCAGGTCCGCGAGGTCGCCGCCGAGCTCGGCGAGATCCCGGGTGTCGAGGCGGTCGCCTCGGCGGCCGGCGACGGCGACGGACGCTTCGTCTCGCGCGACGGGCGCACGACCTACCTCGCGGCGACGCTGAGCGCGACGGCCGACGACGGCCGCACGCTCGACGCCCTCGACGAGCGCTTCGGCGACCGTGACGACATCACGCTCGGGGGCGCGCTGATCGCCGACGAGCAGCTCGGCGATCAGATCTCCGAGGACCTCGGGATGGCCGAGACCTTGGCCTTCCCGCTGCTGCTCCTGCTCTCGTTCCTGTTCTTTCGCGGCGTCCGCGCGGCGGCGCTACCGCTGCTGATCGGCCTGACCACGGTGCTGGGCACGTTCCTACTGCTCCGCGTGGTCAACGAGTTCAACGAGCTGTCGATCTTCTGCCTGAACCTCGTGATCGGCCTCGGCCTCGGCCTGGCGATCGATTACACACTGTTCCTGCTCACCCGCTACCGCGAGGAGATGGAGCGCAGCGGGCCCGGCGCCAAGGCCGTGCGCGACACGATGGCGACGGCCGGGCGCACGGTCGTCTTCAGCGCCGCGACCGTCGCGATCGCCCTCGCGACGCTGATCGTCTTCCCGCTCAACTTCCTGCAGTCGATGGCGATCGGCGGCGCCGGTGTGGCGATCGTCGCGGCCGTCTCCGCATGCGTCATCGCGCCCGCCTGTTCGCGCTTTGGAACGTCAAGCTCAAGGCCCGCGACCGGGGCGGCGCGCACGACCGCTGGTACCGGATCGCTCGGCGTGTGATGGCGCGGCCGGGCCTGATCGCGGCGCTCACCGCGCTCGTGATGATCGTGCTCGCGCTTCCGTCGCTGCGGGCCGTTTGGACGCCGGTCGACATCGGCACCGTCCCCGAGGGCCTGAGCGCGCGCACGGTGGGCGACGCGCTCGCGCGCGACTTCCCGCGCCAGGACAGCAGCCCGCTGCTGCTGATCGCGAACGGCCGGCCCGAGGACGAGTCCGAGGTGCACGGCCTCGCCCGGCGCGTCGCTGCGCTCGACGGGGTCGCGGCGGTGCAGCCGCCCCGCCGGCTCGACGACTCGACCTGGCAGATCGACGCGATCGCCCGGGGCGACGCGGCCGGCGAGGACGCGCGCGGGGCCGTTCGCGCGATCCGCTCGGACGCGGGGCCGCTGCCAGTACTCGTCGGCGGCGAGGGGGCTGAGTTCATCGACCAGCAGGACTCGATCGGATCGCGGCTCCTGCTCGCGATCGCGCTGCTCGCGAGCTTCACGTTCGTGGTCCTGTGGCTGATGACCGGTTCGGTCGTGCTGCCGATCAAGGCGCTGGTGATGAACGCGCTCACCGTGGGGGCGACGTTGGGGCTGCTGGCATTGATCTTCCAGGACGGGCGATTCGAGGGCCTGCTCGGCTACACGGCCAACGGAGGCATCGAGCCGACCGACTTCCTGGTCACCGCGACGCTCGTCTTCGCGCTCTCGACCGACTACGGCGTGTTCCTGCTCGGGCGGATCAAGGAGGCGCACGATGCCGGCATGCCCGACCGCGAGGCGGTCGCTGTCGGGCTCGCCCGAACGGGCGCGGTCGTCACCGCTGCGGCGGTCCTGCTGGCCGTCGCGATCGGAGCGTTCGTGACCTCCGAGGTCCTCTTCATCAAGCAGA
>WHSW01000189.1 GCA_009379895.1 Solirubrobacterales bacterium | reverse complement strand
GCATCTTCCCAGCACGGGCTTGGCAACTTAGTACGGGCTTGTCAACTCCGGGACATCGGGAAGTGCTGCCCGGCCTGCCTAAGCCAACGCCTGCCCGGTATCCGCAGCGATGACCTCGGCATGGTGGAGATCGCCACTCCCGTTACGGGGCTGGAACCCGAGATGATGATCGCCCAGGTCCGTCTCAAGCCTGAGCGGGTGGGCTTCGCCGACTCGTCGCATTCCCCGACCCGCCTCAGTCCTCTTGCCGTGTGGGCTCTCATCCTCGGCACGGTGTCGCTGTGTATCGGGCTCCTCGGAGTTCTGCTCAGGGTCTGACCGGCCGAACGTCTGAATCCGCCTGAAGATCCGAGCCTGTCCCGATGAACGGGCAGGCCAGAGGCAGGATCCAGACATTCTTTGCGGAATGTCCACCGGGAACGACTTCCCGAACCGTCTTCAGGAAGAACCGGCGCATGCTGCAGCCTTGAATTCGCAACGCGATTGGATCGGCCTTCGTCGGAATCTCCGTGCTGAGCCTCCACTCGGGCGCGGCTGATGCGAATGTGGCCTCGCCCCCGCACCACAGGGCGGCCAAGATCCTCCCGAACGAGGGCGATGACCCTGTGGTCGGTTCGGCACGGCGTGGCACTCGGACGCCGAGCTCACCACCCACCCTCGTGGTAGCGGAGCCCGAGCCCGGCGGTTCGCGGCCCGAGGTGGCGCGCCCGGCACCTGAGACGCCCTCTCCCCCGTCACCGCCCCCGGAACCGGAGCCGGCCGAGCCCGTACCCGCCGACGAGCCGGCGGAGCCCGCCCCCGCGCGCGACGAAGCCGACCAGCCGCCAGCGGGGTCCTGAGCCCCGGCGCGGTGCGCGCCGTGCCGCGGACTCCGTTCCTGGGCCTGACCGGCGCGATCGCCGCCGGCAAGTCCGAGGCGCTCGACGCCCTGGGCCGGCTCGGCGCGCGGACGCTCTCCGCCGACGGCGTCGTCCATGAGCTGCTCGCCACCGACGCCGTGCGTGAGCTGGTGGTCGGGCGGTGGGGGGCGACGGCGGCGCCCGACGGAGCGATCGACCGCGCCCGGGTCGGGGCGATCGTCTTCGAGCGACCGGAGGAGCTCGCCTGGCTCGAGGCGACGCTTCATCCGCTGGTCGGCGAGCGGATCGCAGCCTGGCGCGAGGGACTCCCGGACCGGGCGCCGGCGGCGGTCGTCGAGGTGCCGCTGCTGTTCGAGACGGGCATGGAGGACGCCTTCGACGCCACGATCTGCGTCGTCGCCGCCGACGCCACGCGGCGCCGGCGGGCGGGCGACCGCGGCACGCTCGGGCTCGAGGGGCGCGCCGACCGCCAGCTCTCGCAGGACGAGAAGGCGGCGCGCGCGACATACGTCGTCGCCAACGACGGCGGGCTCGACGAGCTCGAGGCCGGCCTGTCCGAGGTCCTGAGGCGGGTCGCGGCCGGCGACGGGGCCCCTTGAGCAGGCCGCGCTGGCTGCTCGTCGCGGTCGTGATCGGCGTCGTGGCGGGGCTGATCGTCAGCCGGATCGACTTCGGTGAGGCGATCCGCGAGGTGACGCTGCCGCTGCGCCACGACGACATCATCCGCCAGCAGGCCCAGGAGAAGGACCTCGACCCGGCGCTGATCGCGGCCGTGATCTACGCCGAGTCGCGGTTTCAGGACCAGACCTCCAACGCCGGCGCCCGCGGCCTGATGCAGGTCACCCCGGCGACCGCGAGGGCGATCGCCCAGAAGAGCGGTGGGGTGACCTTCAGGACCGAGGACCTCTCCGACCCGGACATCAACATCCGCTACGGGACCTATCACCTGCGCGAGCTGCTCGACATCTACGACGGCAACATGATCGCCGCGCTGGCCGCCTACAACGCCGGCAGCGGCAACGTCGACTCGTGGGGCGGACCGACGCTCCAGGCCGCCGACATCGAGTTCCCCGAGACCCGCGCCTACATCGACACGGTGCTCGAGAAGCGCGAGGAGTACCGCGACAACTACGCCGAGGACCTCGGGCTGTAGGTGCTCGCGGCGTGGGTCGCCCTCCCGGCGCTGCTCGGCCTCCTGGTGCTGGGCTGGGGGTCGCTGGTCGAGGCCGCGGGTGGGCGCCGGCTGCCGCTCGCGCTGCTGCCCGCGCTCGGCCTCGCCGCGATCGTCGTCGTCGCCCAGTTCCTGACCCTCGCCGACGCGACCGCCGAGCTCACCGTCCCGGTGGTGGCGGCGCTCGCCGTCGCCGGGCTGGCGCGGCTGGCGATCGGTCGCCTGGCGCGGCCGGAGGGCTGGGCGCTGGCCGCCGTCGCCGCGACCTTCGCCGTCTACGCGGCGACGATCGTGGCCTCGGGCGAGCCGACCTTCGCCGGCTACATCCGGCTCGACGACACCGCGACCTGGATGGCGCTCACCGACCGCGTGATGGAGCACGGGCGCAGCCTCGACGGCCTGGCGCCCTCGAGCTACGAGGCGACGCTCGCCGTCACCCTCGCCGACGGCTATCCGATCGGCGTCTTCCTGCCGCTCGGCGTCGGCGCGGCGCTCGTCGGCCAGGACGTGGCCTGGCTCGTGCAGCCCTACATGGCCTGGCTCGGGGCCCTGCTCGCGCTCGCGCTCTGGTCGCTGGCGACCCCGTTGGTCGCCTCCCGGCCGCTGCGGGCCCTGGTCGCCTTCGTCGCCGCCCAGCCCGCGCTCCTGGTCGGCTACTACCTGTGGGGCGGGATCAAGGAGCTCGCCGCCGCGGCGCTGATCGCCACCGCCGCGGCGCTCGCGGGGCGCCTGCTCGCCGATCGCCTCGCGGCCCGGATGCTGGTCCCGTTCGCGTTCGTCTGCGCCGCCCTCGCCGGGGTCCTGAGCGGCGGTGGGCTGATCTGGCTGATCCCGGCGCTGGCGCTGCTCACTGCGCTTGGGCTTCGCCGCCTCCCGCTCGTGGCCGTCGCCGCCCGCGGCGCGGTCCTGATCGGGCTGGTCGCGGCGCTCGGACTGCCCGTGCTGGTCGCCGGCGACCTGCTGCCGCCGACGTCCGCGCCGCTCACCGACGCCGGCGCGCGCGGCAACCTGATCGCGCCGCTCGAGCCGGCGCAGGTGGCGGGGATCTGGCCCGCGGGGGACTTTCGCTTCGATCCCGTCGACGGGCTGCCCGTCGACGCCCTGATCGCGGTCGCCCTGATCGCCGCGGCCGGCGGGCTGGCGGTCGCCTGGCGGGCCCGGGCATGGGGCGCCCTCGCCTACGTCGCCGGCATGCTCGCCGCCGCGGGGTTGATCTGCGCGATCGGCTCGCCGTGGGTCGACGCCAAGGCGCTCGCCACGGCCTCGCCGGCGATCCCGTTCGCGGCGATGATCGCCGGAGCCGCGCTGGTCGCCTCGAGAAGGCGGATCGCGGGTGGGGCGCTGCTCGCGGCGCTCGCGGTCGGGGTCCTGTGGTCGAACGCCCTCGCCTACCGCGACGCGAACCTGGCGCCGTACGACCAGTTCGCGGAGCTTGAGCGGGTCGGCGAGCGGATCGCGGGCCAGGGCCCGACCCTGATGACCGAGTACCAGCCCTACGGCGTGCGCCACTTCCTGCGCGACGCCGACCCCGAGGGCGCCTCGGAGCTGCGCCGCCGCCGGGTCGAGCTGGCCGCGGGCGGGATGCTCGCCAAGGGGGAGAGCGCCGACACCGACGCGCTCGACCCCGGTGCCCTGTTCGTCTACCGGACCCTCGTCCTGCGGCGCTCGCCCGCTCAGAGCCGTCCACCGGCGGCCTACCGCCTGCACTGGCGGGGGGACTACTACGAGGTCTGGCAGCGCGAGGCCGCGACGGCGCGCGAGCCGCGGCGGCTGGCGCTCGGGGGCCCCGACCAACCCGTCGGTCGGCCGGGGTGCGGCGCGGTCGCCGGGCTCGCCGCCGAGGCCGGCCCCGGCGGCGAGCTGATCGCCGCGCGGCGCGCGCCGGCGATCGCGGCCTCGCTCGCGCGCGCCTCCTACCCGCGCGAGTGGTCGATCCCCGGCGATCGCGCGCATCCGATCCCCCGCGGCGCGGGCACGGTTGCGGCCCGCGTGGAGGTCCAGCGGCGGGCCGACTACGAGGTCTGGCTCCGCGGGTCGATCAGGGCCGAGGCCGAGCTGCTGGTCGACGGCCACCCGGCCGGCGAGATCCGCCACCAGCTCGAGAATCGGGGCCAGTACGTCCGCCTCGGGTCGGCGGCGCTCGAGCGCGGCGCCCACCTGATCGAGCTGCGCGTCGGCGACGCCGACCTGCACCCGGGCAGCGGCGGCGCTCCGGCCGCGATCGGACCGCTCGTGCTCGCCTCGGCCGACGCGGCCGACGCCCGTCTCGTCCGCGTCGACGCCTCCCGCGCCCGATCCCTCTGCCGCCGTCGCTGGGACTGGATCGAGGTCGCCGCCTGACCGCTCAGCCGTTCGGTTAGCCGCACCGGCAGCCGGCGTCTCGCTACCTAGACTGGCTCGCGATGGGCGGGCGCGACAACCGCCGCGCGATGCGCGCGGCCCTGCTGCTCACGGTCGGCGTGGTGCTCGCCGACTCCTCCGTCGTCGTCCTGGCGCTGCCCGAGATCTATCGCCAGCTCGATGTCTCGGTGAGCGCCGTGACCTGGGTCCTGATCGCGTTCAACCTGGTCCTCGCGCTGGCGGCGCTGCCCGCCGCCTCGCTCGCCCGCCGGGTCGGGCCGGCGCGGGTCGCGCTCGCCGGGATCTGCGTGTTCGGCGCCGCGAGCCTGCTCTGCGGGCTCGCGGGAGGGATCGAGCTACTGATCGCGGCGCGCTGCGTGCAGGCGGCGGGTGGCGCGGCCGCGGTTTGCGCGTCGCTCGAGCTGCTGCCGTCGGTGCTCAGCTCCGAGCGCAGCGCGGCCACGGTCTGGGCCGGGGCCGGGGCGGTGGGGGCGGCGCTCGGGCCGGGGGTGGGCGGAGCGCTCACCGAGCTGATCTCGTGGCAGTCGATCTTCCTGTTTCAGGTCCCGGTCGCGGCGCTGGTCGCCGTCGCCCTGGCTCGCCGGGCGGCCGGCGAGGCCTCGTCCCCCGCCGCCGTCGCGGCCGAGGTGCGCGCCGCGGGACGCCCACACGTCGCCGCCAACCTGGCCTTGGCGCTCGTCTCCGCCGCCCTCGCCGCGGCACTCTTCTTGATCGTCCTGCTGCTCATCGAGGGCTGGCGGCTGACCCCGATCGCGGCCGCCGCGGCGGTCACCGTGATGCCGATCTGCGCGCTCGCCGCGGCACCGGTCGCGCGCCGCATCGAGGCGGTCGACGCGCGCGCCGCCGCCGGCGCGATCCTGATCGCCGGCGGGCTCGCCGGCCTCGGCCTGCTGCCGCAGGCGTCGGTGGCGCTCACCCTGCCGCCGCAGGCGCTGGTCGGCCTCGGGCTGGCGCTGGCGCTCTCGGCGCTCACCGAGGCGGCGCTCGCGGGTCGCTCGCCGCAGGCGATCCACGGCGGCTGGACGATCGCGGCGCGCCACATCGGCGTCGTCGCCGGCCTGCTGGTGCTGACCCCGGTCTTCACCCAGGACCTGGTCACCGAGCGCGAGCACGCCGAGCGAGCGGGGACCGCGGCGCTGCTCGATGCGCCGATCCCGCCGACCTCGAAGCTCGAGCTCGCCTCGCGGATCGCGGACCGGATCGCCGAGGAGGGGGGCAAGGTGCCGACCCTCGGCCCGGCCTTCGAGCCGCTGCCCTCCGATCCGACCGAGCGCGCCGCGACGATCGCGCTGCGGACCCGGATCGAGGACGAGGTCGATGCCGCCGCGACCCACGCGTTCAGCGCCTCGTTCTTGATCGCCGCCGGCTTCGCGCTGGCGGCGCTGCTCCCGATCGCGATCGCCCGGCGCAGGATCGAGCTGTGAGCGCGGAGCGCGAACAAGGGAACGGTGATCGGTCGCGAAGCGCGAGCCAGGGGTCTGTGAACGGCCGCGGGCTGATCGCGGCAGCGCTCGGGCTGGCGGCGGCGCTGCTCGTGACCTATCTGGCACTCGGCGGCGGCGATTACGAGCCGACCCCGGTCGCCGACCCGTGCGTGCCGCGCGAGTGGCGCTCTCCGGAGGGAGTCGAGGAGGCGGCCGCCCAGTTCTCGCTCTCGGCCCTCGACGGCGCCGCCTGCGAGCTGCACGTGAGCCGTGAGACGCTGGCGCTGGCGCTCGCCACCCCGGAGGCGCGTCAGCGGTTCGCCGCCGCATACGGGATCGACGACGCCCGGCTCGAGGCGGCGGTCCGAGCCGGGCTGGTGCGGGGGATCGACGACGCCGAGCGTGCCGGCGCGCTCAGCCCCGTGGTGGCCGGCGGCCTGCGGGCGATCGCCGCCTCGATCCCCGTCGAGCAGGCGATCGCCCTGATCGAGGACGCGAGCGCGATCTTCGACGACGCGGACGGCCTGCTCGGTGATCTCGGCGGGCTGCTCGGCTCGGCCGGCGACCTGCTGCCGTAGCGGCTTGCCGGCGCTCGGCCGGCGTCGACGGCGCCCGTCCGTGACCGAGACCCTCAGCCGGCCGGCGCCGCCGCGACCGCGCAGCCCGGAGGCCTCGAGCGCCTCGAGCAGCTCCTGGGACTCGAGATCGTGCACGGCGCGGGGCAGGGCGCGATAGCCGCCGAGCCGCCGGTCGCTTTCCACATAGCCGGCCTGCTCGAGCGTATGCAGGATACGCACGAGCGTGGGCTTCGGCAGCCCGGTGGATGCATGCAGACGCGAAATCGACGAGTAGGGCTGGAGGTTCAT